>DASQPA010000540.1:0-3978 GCA_035644215.1 Thermoanaerobaculia bacterium | reverse complement strand
CTCGATTCCGCCCCGAAGGGGCGTGGGTCGGTAGCCTGGGGTGCCAACCCCAGGAAGTCGAGGAATAAGAATTTCAGCCCCGAAGGGGCGACGGTAGGCCCGAGTGTACCGCCGCCCCTTCAGGGCTTTATTTTCTTGTGGTTACACCGACCTGGGGCTTGCGCCCCAGGCTACCAACCTTAGCCCCTTCGGGGCATGGAGAGCCTGTCCTTCCGACCGCTCCTACCCCCGCTGCCGCCGAGCCCGGATCTTCCCCACCTGCTCTTCGGCCCCGGGACCGGCCGCTTCGAGGAGGGTGGCGAGCGCCCAGGGTGATCGGATGATCGCCTCCAGGATGTGGAGCCCCTCCGCCCAACGTGGCTCGCTGCGGTCGAGCCAACCGGCGATCTGAGAGCCCTGCTCGCCATACACGGCGGTCAAGACATAGCCGTCGGAGGTTTCCCGTTCCTCGATGTGGAAGAGCGGCTCGCGGTCGAGAACGGGAGGAGGACGGTCAGGAGCTGCGCCCTCTCCTCCTGCCAGAGGACAGCAACGGGCCGGTCGCCGGCGTCCAGGTCTTCCCACTGCCGAAGGACGGCGACAGCGCCGGGCTTCCCGTGGACCGGCTCCCTCTTCCACGGCCCGGCGAGCTCCGCCTCGGCAGCGGTGATCACCTCGTCCTGCTCGCGCAGGTGGGCCAGGTAGGCGGGTGCGAAGGCGTTGTCGAGGGGGGAAACGGACGGACTGGTACTATGGTGCGGGCTGCGCATGAGCTAACTCCTCCTGCGTGGTCAAGAGGTCGGGCGGAGCGCCACACTCTGTCCGGCCTCGCTTGGTCTGGGCGAGAGGCGAATCCTCTCGACGGTGGGGAGAGTAGCACAAAAGAAGCGGAAGAGAAACGCGGAAACTGGCCGCAGCGCTCGATCAAGCCACCTCTCGCATCGGTCGGATGCGCGGAGCAGGAAGGGCTCGGCCTTCAGCCTCAAAGTGGCGGATGACGTCCTCGATGACGTCATCCAGCTCTGCGTAGACCTTCACCGGGTCATCGCCATGGATCCCCGTAATCAGATCGGGACATTTGCCGAGGTAGGCGGCGTCCTCCTCGCTCCACTCGACCCACTTGTGGTATCGATCGCTCAGCCTCATTCCTCAACCTCCTCGATAGCTCGCCGGACTTGCCTTTCCTGGTAGGGCTTCGCATCATCGCCAGAGTTGCCGCTGAGGGTGACTGCGCCTGGATACCGGGCATGCGTTAGCTTCCGATGGGATCCCTTCCCACCGGAGATTTCGTAAAAGCCGGCAGCGATCAAGTCCCGGACCAGTTCCCTGACCTTTCTCGGCATGGTTTGCTCGGTCCGCTCCGGCGCATCAGCATTATAGAGCATCCGGCTGAAGGTCGGCGAAGCGGAACGGGAAACGGACATCGGCGGTCTGCCGCGCAAGGTCCTCGCCCTCCCGGTAAGTCTTCGACGCTATGGAAAGTGTGTCCCAGGAGGTCTTGGCAGAACGGAGAGTCGGCATTCTGCTCATGGAGACCCGCTTCCTGGCGGAGAGTGTACGCCACAGCCCGGCGCGAACGCGCAGTGCGTCCCCCACGTCGGGCAGCAGGCCTCTGCGCACCCAGCAGCGGTCGCTGCCGCTCTCCCGGCGGCGGCAGAAATTCAGGGGGCAGTCACCGCCCCTCGAATTCCGATGACTGAATTTCAGGGGGCAGTCACTGCCCCGCGAATTCCGACGACCGAATTTCAGGGGGCAGTCACTGCCCCTTGAATTCCGATGACTGAATTTCAGGGGGCGGTCACTGCCCCGCGAATTCCGACGACTGAATTTCAGGGGGCAGTCGCTGCCCCTTGAATTCCGACGACCGAATTTCAGGGGGCGGTCGCTGCCCCTCGAATTCCGACGACCGAATTTCAGGGGGCAGTCACTGCCCCGCGAATTTCGATGACTGAATTCCAGGGGGCGGTCACCGCCCCTGGGACGCAAGTGCCCGGCGGTTCACGGTTCGAGACGCGTGGAGGGCTCCGTCGAATCGCCGGAGGATGCGGAGGCTTTGCGAGAGGTTGCACGACGGCCGTAAGGCCGGCGCGGGCGCACGCCGAACTGGATCAGCCCCTCCCACTTGGGACCGAAGGTCGCGATGAGCAGCTCGCGGAGGCGGAGGGTCAGATCGTCTCCTTCGCGGCGGGTGGCGGCGAGGTCCTGCGTCGCCTGCTGACGCTCCGCCTGGAGCCGCTGGCGAAGAGCTTCGAGGCCTCGGGCCCGATCGAGCGCCGCCCGCAGATTCGCGAGATGCTTCTCCAAGGACGGGACCCCGGCGCCCTGCTCCGCTGCCGCGGCGAGCAGCGAGTCCCATTCGAACAGCGTATCGGCAAGCGCGACTTTCGGCATGATGCGTCCCCCTCTTCGGGCGTTCCATGGATGGGCGAAGCGCCCGGAGTTTACCGGAAAAGGGAGGGGGGGAGGGCCTACCGCGCCTTCGCCACCGCCGACGGCAGCTCCGTCTGCTGGCCGTAGTACCCCAGAATCCCCTTGACGATCGCTTCGGCCACCTGCTGGCGATAGTTACGGGTCTTCAGGAGGCGGCGGTCCTCGGGGTTGTTCAGGTTGCAGACTTCGAGCAGCATCTTCGAAGGGACCGAGTTGTAGCGCAGGACCGCCGGCACCCACTCCTTCTGGTCGCGGATGATCTTGTCGCGCACCGGCTGGAAGGGATGGACGGCGAGGCCGCGGGTCTCGAAGGCGGTGATGACCTGCTTGGCGAGCGAGCGCGACAGGCCCTCGCTCTTCACCCGCTGCTCCCAGGGGAAGGAGACCTTCGGGCTCTCCTGGAACTCCTTCCTCGCCGCGTAGACCGCGCCGCTCTTGCCGTAGCTCTCGTCGCGCATCCGGGCGGCCGGGATGTAGGCCATGGCGCCGCGCAGCGAGGGGTGGAGCGAGTCGGCGTGGATCGAGAGGAAGATCACCTTTTCGGCGTCCCCCTCGTCGTGCACCGTCTTCCTGTAGATGCTGTTGGCCAGGTACCAGCGCAGGTTGACCCCCACCGCCGGGTCCTCAATGGGATACGGCGGGGTGGTGAGCACCGCGTGGCCGCGCGAGGAGGGGAGGACGTCGACGTCCGGGATCCGGTAGCCGTTGCCGTCGCGGGTCGTCGCCACCACCCGGGCGTTGGTCCGGCTTTCGAGCAGCCGCTTGGTGCGCAGGACGATGTCGTAGACGTAGAGGCTCTCCCAGACCCCGCTCTGGGAGGCGCCGCCATCCTTGCCGCCGTGGCCGGGATCGAGGATCACGGTGATGTTTTCGAGCCCCAGGGCGCGGACGTGGTTGCTGAAGCGGGCGGAGGCTCGCAACGACGCCTCGTACTCGGTGCGCTGCGGGTGCCCCTCGGGCAGGAACTCGGGCTCTAGGAGATGGAAGGGGACCTTGACCCGGAAGCCGACGGGGATCTGGGTGACGTCGTCGATGCCGCTGCGCCGGGCGATCTCCTGGGCCAGGGCGTTGACGTCCTTGGCGTGGATGCGGCCGGTGAAGCGGACGACGACGCTCGAGTAGAGCGCCTCCCCCGGCCGCAGGCGATAGGTCGCGTACTCCCCTTCCGCGTCCTTCCCATACTCCAGGTTGAAAGCCTTCTCCGCCGCCGGCACCGCGCTCTTGAAAGCGGGCAGGAGGAGCTCGGACGGGATCACCACCTCGGCGCCCTGGGCCAGGTCGTCGTCGGTCAGCTCGTTGTACTCGCGGATGGCGCGGAAGCTCTCGCCGTTGCCGGTGAACCAGAGGGCCAGGTGCCAGAGGCTCTCGCGCTGGAGCGGTCCCACCCCGCGCACCTGGTGATTCCAGCCGTCGGCCTGCGGCTCGTCGTCGGGGAAGAGGGCCTTCGCCACCTTGAGCTGGTATTCGGGAGAGAGGCAGGAGTAGGGGACGCGGTAGCGGCGGCCGATCTGGATCTCCACCTTACCGCCGGAGGAGGAATTCGCCTGGGCGATCAGGGCGCCGCGCTGG
>DASQPA010000539.1:0-6503 GCA_035644215.1 Thermoanaerobaculia bacterium | reverse complement strand
CGTCGAGTACACCCTGACCGTCACCGACACCCAGACCGGGGCGGTCAAGACCTACAAAAACCCCTCGGGGCAGTTCGGCAGCGTGGCGGACACCGGGGCGTTCTGAGGCGCCGTGCGATGGCTCACGATTCGATGGGAGGCAGATCGATGTCGAAGGTCCGCGCGCTCGCAACCCTGGTTCTCCTGATCTCCGCCCTCCTCGCGAGGGTCGCGCCGCTCGAAGCCCAGGCGAGCCTCGTCACCGACCGCGCAACCGGTGCCTCCGCGGACGGCAGCTCCAACCCTTCCGGGTTTGCCACCGCCGGGGGCAAGCTCTTCTTCTTCGCCTCCGAGTCCTCGACCGGCCGGGAGCTCTACCGGACCGACGGCACCGGCGCCGGCACGGAGCTCCTGGCCGACCTCTGTCCCGGGACCTGCGGCGTCGGTCGTCTCCTGCCCCTGACCGATCTCAACGGCACGCTCCTCTTCGGCAACTTCTTCGGGCTCGCCCGCTCCGACGGGACCCGCGCCGGGACCTACTCCTTGAACGATGCCACCGGAGTCCCCCTGCTCCTCGACCCCAACCGGAATCCGCGCGTTGCGGTGCTCGGCAGGTTCGGCTACCTGGAGATCTTCGACTTCGACGGGGCGAGGACGATCTGGCGGACCGACGGGACGCAAGCCGGGACCCAGCCTCTCTCCGCCCTGATCGACGGCCTGCCGGAACCCCTCTGGAGCCCCGTCGCCGCCGGCGCCGGGCTCTACTTCTTCTCCCCGGGCTCTCTCGCGTCTCCGGACGGACCGGGGAGCCTGTGGCGGAGCGACGGCACCCCCGCCGGCACCGGCAAGGTGGCAGACCTCCCGTTCCAGCCCCTGAACCCGACCGCGGTCGGCGGCCGCCTGCTCTTCGCCTCGCCGGAAGGGCAGATCTGGGGGAGCGACGGCACCGCCGCCGGCACCGGGCAGCTGTCGAGCTTCACGAGCGAGAGCCCCCTGGGGGGCGATCCCCGATTTCTTCCCGTCTCTCCCTTCCGGGTACTGGGCGGCGGCAGCGCCTACTTCGTGGCCGACGACGGCACGCACGGCAAACAGGTCTGGGCGAGCGACGGCACCCGCGCCGGCACCCGGCTCTTCACGCCTCTCACCACGGCCACCCTTTACGACGACTATCAGGCCTCCCGGATGGAGCTCGCCGGGGGCCGGCTGGTGTTCGAGGCCGCCGACACCCACCTGCGGCCCTGGGCGAGCGACGGCACCGCCGCCGGGACGGTCCTCCTCGCCGACGTCTCCCTAAACGTCGGCCTCGGCCTCCTCCAAGTCGGCGGCAGGGTGCTCTTCGCCGAGTCGCCCGGCGCCAATGGGGAAGCCCGGATCTGGACCACCGATGGCACCCCGGCCGGCACGGCGCCGCTCGCCGGCTGCGGCGGCCCCTGCACCACGAGCGCTCGGCTCACCGGCCTGGCAGGAGACGGCTACTTCCTTTCCCGGGGCGCTCTCTGGCGCACCGACGGCAGTCCCTCCGGGGCCGGCACCCGGCGGCTGACCGACTTCGACCGCTTGGACCAGCCGTTCTCGATCCTCGCCCCCCTCTCTGTAGGCGCCCTGCCCGGTCGCGTCTTTTTCCCCGGCCACAGCCCCCAGTACGGGACCGAGCTCTGGGTCACCCGCGGACGCCCGGCGGCAAGCCAGCTCGTGGCCAACCTCGAGCACGCGGCGCCCGGCTCGGCTTCGGGCAGCCTGACCCCGCTCGGGAACCGGCTCGTCTTCGCCACCTGCGCCGGCGAAGCCGTCGAGGTGTGGAGCACCCGCGGCACCCCGGAAACGACGGTCCAGCTCACGACCGGAGGATCCGGGTTCTGCGGCTCCTTCCTGCCCGTGGTGGCCACCGGAAGCACCGCCTTCTTCCTCCGTACCGAGGGAGGGAAGCCGGCGCCGCGGTTGTGGAAGAGCGATGGCACCCCGGCCGGGACGGTCCGGGTCGACACCGTCCCCCTGGGGAGCGACTCCCAGCTCGCGGTCTTCGGGGGGAAGGCCCTCTTCACCGCGCCGGCGGCGGGAGGTAAGGCGATCTGGCGGACCGACGGCACCCCCGCCGGCACGACGCAGGCCTTCGTCATCCCCACGACCCAGATCACGAGCCTGGACGTGCTCGGTGACGAGATCTACCTGGTGACCTTCGACCCACAGCAGGAGGTGGCCTGGCGGAGCGACGGCACCCAGGCCGGCACCCGGCAGATCACCACCGCGCGGTTCTCCGGCGGGTCGAGGTCCACCTTCGTCCGGGCCGGCGGCACCGTCTTCTTCGTCGACGAGGACGAGGCCGGCGAGCAGCTCTGGAAGACGGACGGCACTCCCGCGGGGACCGTCCGGGTGCTCGATCTCCTCCCGGCGCCTGCCGGAGTCCCAGCCGTCAGCTTTCCGCCGCCCCAGCTGACCGAGCTGCACGGAACTCTCTTCTTCTTCGGTTTCACCCCCACGGGCGTGGGCCTCTGGCGCTCGGACGGCACCCCCGCCGGCACCGCCCTGGTCAAGGATTTCGTCTTCTCGGGGTTCGGGAGCAACGACTTGACAGCGGCCCTGGGGCGGCTCTTCTTCTTCGCCAGCGACGGCGTCCACGGCTACGAGCTGTGGCAGAGCGATGGCACCGCGGATGGTACGGTCCTGGTGAAGGACGTCTTCCCCGGCGGCATCCTCACCAACGCCCCCGACTCTCTGCCTTACGGCCTCGCCGAGGCCGGGGGCCGGGTCTTCTGGACCGCCGACGATGGGGTCCACGGCTTCGAGGTCTGGGAGAGCGACGGCAATCCCGCCAACCCGGCCGGCACCCGGCTGGTCCAGGACCTGGCGCCGGAGGCCGCCTCCTCCTTCCCTGACCAGTTCACCGCCGCGGGCGATCGCCTCTACTTCACCGCCGACGACGGCCTCCACGGCCGCCAGCTCTGGACCCTCCCCCTCTCCGCCCCCGCCGGCTGCCAGCCCGGCGACACCCGCCTCTGCCTGAGCGCGGGCCGCTTCCAGGTCGAGATCGCCTGGACCGACTTCCAGGGCCACACCGGCGTGGGGCACGCCGTCCCCCTGACCACCGACACGGGTTACTTCTGGTTCTTCGCCCCGGGGAACGTCGAGGCCGTGGTCAAGGTGCTCGACGCCCGCGCGCTCAACCAGGCCTTCTGGGTCTTCTACGGCGCCCTCTCCTCCGTCGAGTACGCGATCACCGTGACCGATACCGAGACCGGCCTCACCCGCCGTTACTTCAACCCCTCGAGCCAGCTGGCGAGCGTCGGCGACACGAACGGCTTCGGCCCTCTTGGGGCGTTCGATACGAAGGAGGCCGTGGCCCCGACCTCCGCTCTGCCCTGGGTCTCCGCCCGCACCGATCCCCGCGTGGCGACCGTCTGCGCCCCGGGACCGCAACGCCTCTGCCTGAACGGCGGCCGCTTCGCCGTCACCGCCGCCTGGAAGGACTTCCAGGGCCACACCGGGACCGGCACCGCCATCCCGCTCACCGGCGACACCGGCTACTTCTGGTTCTTCAGCCCCACCAACGTCGAGGTGATGACCAAGGTCTTGGACGGCCGCGGGTTGAACGGCAAGTTCTGGCTCTTCTACGGCGCCCTCTCGAACGTCGAATACACCCTGACCGTCACCGACACCCAGACCGGCGCGGTCAAGACCTACAAGAACCCCTCGGGACAGTTCGGCAGCGTGGCGGATACCGGGGCGTTCTGAGGGAGGGTTCGGCTACCATGCCGGGCGTGGACACCGAGCCCACCCCGGGCCCGCCCGGCCGCCTCCACGCCATCTTCGTCAAGCGCGCCAAGCGCGGCCCCATGGACCGCGCCGCGCGGGCGACCCTGGTCACCGGCCGGGGGATCGTCGGCAACGCCGACCAGGGCCGGAGGCGGCAGGTGACGATCCTGGAGACCGAGCGCTGGGCCGAGGCCACGGCCGAGCTCGGCGCGACGCTCGATCCCGCCGCCCGCCGCGCCAACCTCTTGATCGCGGATCTCCGCCTGGCCGGCAGCCGCGGCCGCGTACTCGCGATCGGGCCCTGCCGTCTGCGCATCCTCGGCGAGGTCCGCCCCTGCGAGCGGATGGACGAGGCCCTCCCCGGCCTGCGCCGTACCCTCGACCCTGACTGGCGCGGCGGCGCCTTCGCCGAGGTGCTGGAAGGCGGCGAGATCGCGGTGGGCGATGCGGTGAGCTGGGAGGAGGTCGGGTGATTCCGCTTACTGCAAATCGATATTGACCGCCAGTGTGTAGTACACCGCCACTGGTTTGCCCTTCCGTATCGCCGGGCGGAACTTCCACTGCCGCAGCGCCGCGATCACCGCGGCATCGATCTCGGGACTGCCTGACCGGATCACGCGAATGTTCGCGACATCGCCCTTCGCGGTGATCGTCGCTTCATAGATGGGAGTTCCGCGAATCCTGCGATCCCGGAGCTTGGGGACGTCGGCGTAGCTTCGTCTCGAACCCGGGCGAATACCTCTGCGAGGTTGCTGCGCAGCTGGGGCGTATGTCGTCCCAGTTAGCCATTGAGCAGTTCGAGGATCCTCGCTTGAGCGGGGCCGATATCCCTCGCTCTCTGCCCTTCTGCAGGATCTTCCTTGAGGGAAGCCTCCGCATCGGATCGATCCTATAGGTTGTGGCTTTTCTGAGCATGTACCTATCCTCGTGCTGCCCAGGAGTGAAGTCAACCTCGCATTTTGACGTCAGCATCACGTCGAGCACCCCGGATACCGGGACGTTCTGAGGGGCCGAACGCACCCCTTCTAGAGTGGACGCCCGCTCTTCTTCGCCGCCTGGCGCCTGGCAGTCCCTGCTGACCGGAGAGACCGCTCGGCGGGCGCTCACCCTCGCGGAGGAGATCGCCGCAGGGATCGCAACCGCCCTCCAAACCGCCCTGCGGCCCGCCTTCTCCCTCCAGGACGGCCTCGCCGGGATCGCCCTCTTCTTCGCCTATCTCCACCAGGCCCACCCGGGGCGCGGCCATGACGATACCGCCGTCGACCTCCTGGGACAGGCGGTCGACGCCATCGGCGGCGAGGTGACCGCGCCCCTTCTCTACTCCGGGTTCTCGGGGGTCGCCTGGGTGGTCGAGCACCTCGAGGGCCGGCTCCTCGATCCGGCGGAGGCGGACCATGGCGAAGCGATCGCCCACACCCTGAACCGTTACCTCGCCCGTCCGCGCTCCGGCGCCGCCTTCGACCTCATGACCGGGGCCTGCGGGTACGGGGTCTACGCCCTCGAACGAGGCCGCCGGCCGCTCGGTGCGGAGTGCCTGCGCCAGGCTCTCGACCTGCTGGCCGCCCGCGCCGAGCGCCTGCCGGACGGGATCGCCTGGCGTTGCCGGCCCGAGCACCTCCCGCCCGCCACCGCCGCCGCCTACCCGGAGGGCGCCTACAACCTGGGGATCGCCCATGGCGTTCCCGGCGCCGTCGCCTTCCTGGCCGAGGCCTGGGCGACCGGCGAGGCCCGCGAGGTCGTCCGGCCGCTTGTAGAAGGCGCCGTCGCCTGGCTTCAGGGCCAACGCCTGCCGCCTGGGGAGCGGTCCGTCTATCCCTACTTCTTCGCTCCCGGGGCAGTGCCCATCCCCACCCGGCTCGCCTGGTGCTACGGCGATCTGAGCATTGCGGCGGCGCTCCTCCTGGCCGGCCGACGGGTCGGGGTCGGCGCCTGGGAGCACGAGGCGCGCGCCCTCGCCGGTGGCGCCGCCGCGCGTCCGTGCGAGGACTCGGGCGTCGTCGACGCCGGCCTCTGCCATGGCGCGGCCGGCATCGCCCATCTCTTCAACCGGCTCTTTCAGGCGACCGGCGAACCGACCCTGGCGGCGGCGGCCCGGCGCTGGCTGGAACGCGCTCTGGAGCTGCGCCGGCCCGGCCGGGGGATCGCCGGCTTCGAGGCCTGGGGGAGAGTTGACCTCGCGGGCACCGTCCACGAAGAGTGGACCGCCGATCCCGGCCTCCTGAACGGCGCCGCCGGCGTCGGGCTGGCTCTCCTCGCCGCCGCGACCCCGATCGCGCCCGATTGGGACCGGGTGATGCTCCTCGCCCTCCCGCCGGAGCCCAGGGCCCCTCAGGGACCCTAGCCCAGCGTAAGCAGATACAGTCCATCTCCAGGGACTCTGGCCCAGCGTAAGCAGATACGGCCCATCTCCAGGGACTCTGGCCCAGCATAAGCAGATACAGCCCGTATCCAGGGACTCTGGCCCAGCGTAAGCAGATACGGCCCGTATCCAGGGACTCTGGCTCAGCGTAAGCAGATACAGCCCATATCCAGGGACTCTGGCCCAGCGTAAGCAGATACAGCCCGTATCCAGGGACTCTGGCTCAGCGTAAGCAGATACGGCCCGTATCCAGGGACTCTGGCCCAGCGTAAGCTGTCACTAGCCACGCGGAAGGGACCAGGTGTTAGCCACCAGCATGGGACCACCCTGGTTGATGTTGTCACAACTTCTCGATAGCTCGTCGACTCCCTATGCATGGGGTGGATGGTGGGTCCCTGCCCGGCTGGGGGGCTGG
>DASQPA010000538.1:0-10197 GCA_035644215.1 Thermoanaerobaculia bacterium | reverse complement strand
AGCTGCCGGGGGTCGAGACGATGATCGGCCTCTTCATCAACACCCTCCCGGTGCGCCTGGACGCCGACCCCGGGGCGCCGCTCGCCACCTACCTGCGGGCTCTTCAGGAGAACCAGGCGGAGATGCGCCAGGACGAGCACGCGCCCTACGCGCCGCTGGCGGAGATCCAGCGCTGGAGCGCGGTGCCGCCGGGCGAGCCGCTTTTTTCGAGCCTCTTCGTGTTCGAGAACTATCCCGTCGACGACTCCCTGGGCGAGGGGGCGGGAGCGCTCCAGGTACGCGACGTGCGGCTCGCCGACCGCGCCGACCATCCCCTGAGCCTCGCCGTGGCGCCGGTCGACGCCGGCCGGCGGCTGGGCCTGCGCTTCACCTACGACGGCCGGCTCGCCGCCGCGACCGTCGACCGGCTGGCGCGGCACCTCACCGCCCTCCTCGACGGATTCGTGAGCCGCGATGGCGGCGAGCGGCGGCTCGCCGATCTTCCCCTGCTCACCGCCGCCGAGCGCCATCAGCTGCTCGCCGAGTGGGGCGCCGCGGACTTGCCGGCCGGCCTGCCGCTCGCCGATGTCTGCTGCCTGCACCAGCTCGTCGAGGCGCAGGCGGCGCGCACCCCGGCGGCCCTGGCCGTCGTGCAGGGCGGACGAGAGGTCCGCTACGGCGAGCTCGACCGCGCCGCCGCCACCCTGGCGCTCCGCCTCCGCGCCCTGGGAGTGGGGCCGGAGGCGCGGGTGCCGCTCCTCGCCGAGCGTTCGCCCGAGACCGTGGTGGGGCTCCTCGCCATCCTCAAGGCGGGAGGCGCCTACGTGCCGCTCGACCCAGGCGCTCCGGCCGACCGGCTGGCGCTGCTGCTCGCCAAGATCCGCAGTGCCGGCAGTGCCACGCGTCTACCGCTCCTCCTCAACGGCGCGACCGCCGCCGCGCTGCCCGAGGCGGCGCGGGAAGGCTTCGTTCCGGTCCTCCTCGACGACGTCCTGACCGTTCCGCCGGACATGCCGGACATGCCGGAGATACTCCCGGAGATCCCCGGCGGCGCAAGGCCCGAGAACCTCGCCTACGTGCTCCACACCTCCGGCTCGACTGGCACGCCCAAGGGGGTGATGGTCGACCACCGCGCCATCGTCTCGTATCTCCGGGCGGCCGTCGCGGCCTTCGGCCTGGGACCGGGCGACCGCGGGCTCCAGACCTCGTCGCTGACCTTCGATCCCAGCCTGGAGGAGCTCTTCGCCCCGCTCATCACCGGCGGCACCGTCGTCCTCCCGGAGGGAGGCATGGAGGCGGCGGCGCGCTTCCTCGATTTCGTCCGGCGGCTGGACCTCACCTACCTGAGCCTCCCCACCTCGTACTGGCAGACCCTGGCGGCGACCCTGGAGGCGGAGGCTCTCCCCGCCCCGCCGCGCCTGCGCCTCGTCGTCATCGGCGGCGAGCGGGCGCTGCCCGAGCGCTGGTCGGCCTGGGGACGGAGCTGGGACCCGAGCTGGGAGCGGGTGCGGCTGGTCAACGGCTATGGTCCGACCGAGGCGATCGTGACCTCGACGGTCGAGGTCCATCCCGGTCGCCGGGCGGCGGCGACGGACGACGGCGAGGTGCCGATCGGCCGGCCGCTCCCCGGGGTCGCCGTGCAGGTGCGGGGGCGGGACGGCGAGCTGGCGCCGCCGGGGGCGAGCGGAGAGCTCTACCTGGGCGGGAGGCTCGCCCGCGGCTACCTCGACCAGCCCGCCCTGACCGCGGAGCGCTTCGTCCCCGACCCGCACGGCGCGCCGGGAGCCGCGCCGGGAGCCCGCCTCTACCGGACCGGCGACCTCGTCCGCTTCCTGTCCGACGGCCGGCTGCAGTTTCTCGGCCGGGCCGACGAGCAGGTCAAGGTCCGCGGCTTCCGCATCGAGCTGGGGGAGGTCGAGGCCGCCCTCGCCGCCCATCCCGCGGTGCTCGCCGCGGCGGCGGGGACGCGGGAGGACGCCGGGGGGACCCGGAGCCTCGTCGCCTGGGTCGTGCCGCGGGGCGGCGAGGCCACCAAGGAAGACGACCTGGAGCGCTTCCTCGCCGGCCGCCTGCCGGCCTGGATGGTGCCGTCCGAAATCACCCTCCTCGCCGCCCTGCGGCTCACCGTCGCCGGCAAGGTCGACCGCCGGGCGCTGGCCCTCCTCGCCCCGGCCCGGCGGGCCGGCGAGGCGTACACGGCGCCGCGCAACGCCATGGAAGAGGAGCTGGCGGCCCTCTGGCGCGAGCTTCTCGGGGTCGAGCGGGTGGGGGTGAAGGACGACTTCTTCGCCTTGGGCGGCCACTCGCTCCTCGCCACCCAGCTGGTCTCCCGCCTGCGCCGGCAGCTGGGGATCGACCTGCCGCTCGCCTGGCTCTTCGAGGCGCGGACCCTGGAATCCCTCGCCGCGGAGCTGCGCCGCCTTGCGCTCGACCGAGAGGGGCCGGCGCCGGAGATCCCGCCCAGCCCGCGGCGCCCGGGCGGCGGCCCCTACCCGCTGTCTTTTTCCCAGCAGCGGCTGTGGTTCATCGACCGGCTGGAGCCGGGGTCGGCGACCTTCAACCTGGCCGACGCCCTGCGTTTTCAGGGCCGGCTCGACCCCGTTCTCCTCGCCCGGGTCCTGGCCGAGATCGTCCGCCGGCACGAGGTCCTGCGCACGGCCTTCCCGGTGGTCGACGGCCATCCGGTGCAGCAGGTCGCCCCTCCGGGGCCGCTCCCCCTGCCGCTCGCCGATCTCGCCGGCCTGCCCGCCGCGGCGCGCGAGCGGGAGGCCCGGCGTCTCGCCGAAGCGGAGGCCGCGGCCCCCTTCGACCTGGCGCGCGGCCCTCTCCTGCGGGCGCGCCTCCTGCGTCTCGGCGCGACGGACCACCTCGCCCTCTTCACCCTCCACCACATCGTCTCCGACGGCTGGTCGCTGGGCGTCCTGGTGCGCGAGCTCACCGCCCTCTACGCCGCCGGTATTTCCGAACAGGCGTCCGGCGAGCCGTCGCCGCTTCCCGAGCTGCCGATCCAGTATGCCGACTTCGCCGACTGGCAGCGGCGCCACCTGACCGGCGAGGTGCTGGCCGGTCATCTCGCCTACTGGCGCGAGCGGCTCGCCGGCGCGCCCGACCTCCTGCCGCTCCCCACCGACCGGCCGCGGCCGGCGGTGCAGAGTGGGCGCGGGGCGAGCCTGCGCTCGCAGCTGCCGCTCGACACCGCGCTCGCCGCGGCGCGGCCGCGGGGCGAGACCCTCTTCATGGTCCTCCTGGCCGCGCTCGCCGCCGTCCTCGCCCGCCACAGCGGGCAGGAGGACCTGCTCGTCGGCACGCCGATCGCCAACCGTACCCACGTCGAGACCGAGGGGCTGATCGGCTTCTTCGTCAACACCCTGATCCTGCGCGCCGACCTCGGCAACCTCGCGGGAGGAGAGGAAGCGACCTTCGCCGACCTCCTGGCCCAGGTGCGGGAGACGACCCTCGGCGCCTACGCCCACCAGGACCTGCCGTTCGAGCGGCTGGTCGAGGAGCTCCGCCCGGCCCGCGACCTCTCCCATGCGCCGCTCTCCCAGGTCACCCTGGCGCTCCAGAACGCTCCCCTGGGAACGCTGGCGCTGCCGGGGCTCACCTTCGTGCCCGTCGAGCTGCCGGCGCGGACCACGATGCTCGACCTCACCCTGGAGGCGGCGGAGGTCGCCGGCGGTCTCGTCCTCGACTGGCGCTACGACCGCGACCTCTTCGACGCCACGACGATCTGCCGCCTCGCCGGCCACTTCGCGATCCTGCTCCAGGCGGCGGCCGCCGATCCCGACCGTACCCTCGCCGACCTGCCGCTCCTCTCCGCCGCCGAGCGCCACCAGCTGGCCGGCGAGTGGAGCGCCGGCGACCCGGCGCCGCCGCCGCTCTGCCTGCACGCCCCGGCCGAAGCCCAGGCCCGGCGCGACCCGGAAGCCCTGGCCCTGGTCCAGGGGGTGGAACGGCTGACCTACGGCGAGCTCGACGCCCGGGCCAACCGGCTGGCCCATCGCCTGGCCGCCCTCGGGGTGGGGCCGGAGGTACGGGTGGCGATCTGCATCGAGCGCTCGGTCCACCGCCTGGTGGCGGCCCTCGCGGCGCAGAAGGCCGGCGGCGCCTACGTCCCCCTCGACCCCACCTATCCGGCCGAGCGTCTGGGCTTCATGCTCGCCGACAGCGGCGCCCCGGTGCTGGTGATCTCCCCGGCGACCCGGGAGATCCTGGCGGCGCCGCCCGGGGTGATCCGGGTGGACGTCGAGGCCGAGAGCCGGCCGGGCGCCGCCCTCGGGCCGCCGACCGCGGTCACCCCCGCGAACACCGCCTACGTCATCTACACCTCGGGGTCGACCGGCCAACCCAAGGGGGTCGCCGTGTCCCACGGCGCGGTCACCCCCACCGCCCTCCTCGGCGCCCGGCTCCTGGGCGCTCGCCCGGGAGCGCGCCTCCTCCAACTCGCCTCCTTCAGCTTCGACTCCTCGGTACTGGACGTCTGGGGCGGCCTGGGCCTGGGGGCCACGCTCCACCTCCCCTGGCCGGGCAGCCTCCTCTCCGGCCCCGACCTCGCCTCCCAGCTGCGGGAAGAGCGGATCAGCGGCGCGGTCGCCACCCCCTCGGTCCTCGCGACCCTCGACGCAGAGTCGCTCCCCGCTCTCCGGTTCGTCATGGCGGGGGGGGAGCGCTGCCCGGCCGAGGAGATGGAGCGGTGGTCCGCCGACCGCCGGTTCTCGAACGCCTACGGACCCACCGAGGCAAGCATCTTCGCCGCCGTCAAGCTCCTGGGGCCGCGGTCCGCGCGGGGCCTCCCGCCGCCGGTCCTGTCGATCATCGGCCGCCCCGTTCCCGGAGCGCGGCTCCACGTCGTCGACCGCCGGGGGCGGCCGGTGCCCGTAGGCGCCACCGGCGAGCTCCGGATCGGCGGCCCGGGGCTCGCCCGCGGCTATCTCGGCGGGCCGGAGAAGACCGCCTGGAGCTTCGTCCCCGATCCCTTCTCGGGCCTCCCCGGCGAGCGCCTCTACCGCACCGGCGACCTGGCGTGCTGGCTGCCCGACGGGGATTTGACGGTGCTCGGCCGCATCGACCAGCAGGTCAAGCTGCGCGGCGTCCGCATCGAGCTGGGGGAGATCGCGGCGGCCCTCGCCGAGCATCCGGCGGTGGCGCAGGCCACGGTGCAGCTGCGCCCCGGCCCGACCGGCCCGCGCCTCGTCGCCTGGGTGGTGCCCCGCCAGGCGGGCGAGGGAGCCGGGGACGCAGGGCTCGCCGCGGCGCTCCGCGCCCACCTGCGTGCCCGCCTGCCGGAAGCGATGGTGCCCGCCGCCTTCGTTTCCCTGGCCGCCCTGCCGGTGACCCCGAACGGCAAGCTCGACCCCGCCGCCCTGCCCGAGCCCGGGGCGCTCCCCGGCACAGGCCACGTCGGCCCCGCTTGGATCGCCCCACGTTCCGGGCTGGAGCGGGAGATCGCCGCCGTCTGGCAGGAAGTCCTGCAGGTCGAGCGGGTGGGAGCGGAGGACAACTTCTTCGACCTCGGCGGCCACTCGCTTCTCCTCGTCGAGGTCCAGGCCCGGCTCGGTACTCAGCTGGGGCGGCTCGGGCTCGGTCGGGAGATCCCGCTCCTGGACCTCTTCCGGCATCCCAGCCCCGCCGCCCTCGCCCGCCATCTTCAAGGGACCGAGGAGGACGAGCGGCCTCTCCTCGCCCCGCGCATCTCCGTTCCTGGAAACAGCGGCGAGCGCGAGGTGGCGGTGGTCGGGATGGCCGGCCGCTTCCCGGGCGCTCCCGACCTCGACCGCTTCTGGGAGAACCTGCGCGCCGGGGTCGAGTCGATCTCCTTCTTCTCCCCCGAGGAGGCGGCCGCCGCCGGGGTGGACGCCGCGCTTCTCGCCGACCCCGCCTACGTGCGGGCCGGCGGCGTGCTCGCCGGGGCGGACCTCTTCGACGCCGGCTTCTTCGACGTCGCCCCGCGCGAGGCGCAGCTCATGGACCCGCAACAGCGGCTCTTTTTGGAGTCCGCCACCGAGGCGCTGGAGAACGCCGGCTACGGCGCGGGGAGCCCGGCCGCCCGCACCGTCCGGATCGGCGTCTACGCCGGGGCGGGGATGAGCGAGTACGGCATCCGGAATCTCTTCGGCCATCCGGGGATCGGCGGCGGGATGGAGGTGATGCTGGGCAACGACAAGGACTTCGTCGCCACCCGCGCCTCCTACAAGCTCGACCTCCGCGGCCCGGCGCTCACCGTGCAGACCGCCTGCTCGACCTCGCTCGTCGCCGTCCACCTCGCCTGCCGCGCCCTGCTGGAGGGCGAGTGCGACCTGGCGCTCGCCGGCGGCGTGGGGATCGGCTTTCCGCAGAACGCCGGCTACCTCTACGAAGAGGGCGGCGTCAATTCGCCGGACGGCCACAACCGCGCCTTCGACGCCCGCGCCCGGGGGACGGTGGGAGGGAGCGGCCTGGGGCTCGTGGTCCTGAAGCCGCTCGCCGCCGCGCTCGCCGACGGCGACACCGTCCACGCCGTCGTCCGCGGCACGGCGATCAACAACGACGGCGCCGGGAAGGTCGGCTACACGGCGCCTTCCGAGAGCGGCCAGGCCGAGGTCATCGCCCGCGCCCAGGAGATCGCCGGGGTGGCTCCCGAGACGATCCAGTACGTCGAGGCCCACGGCAGCGCCACGCCGATCGGCGATCCCATCGAGGTGGCGGCGCTCACCCGGGCCTTCCGCGCCCGGAGGGGCGAGGCGGCCGAGCCGGAGAGCGGTTTCTGTTCTTTGGGATCGGTGAAGAGCAACATCGGCCACACCGGCTCGGCGGCCGGCATCGCCGGGCTGCTCAAGACCGTCCTCGCCCTGGAGCACCGGGAGATCCCACCCACCCTCCACTACGAGACCCCCAACCCGCGGCTCCAGTTGGAGGGGAGCCCCTTCCGCATCGCCGCCGAGCTCACCCCCTGGCCGGCGCGCTTCGAGGAGGGGAGACCGGTCCCCCGCCGGGCCGGGGTCAGCTCCTTCGGGCTCGGCGGCACCAACGCCCACGCCGTGCTGGAGGAGGCGCCACCGTCCGCCCCGTCCGGCCCCGCCCGTCCCTGGCATCTCCTGGCGCTCTCCGCTCGCACCGCGAGCGCCCTGGAGGCGGCGACCGACCGCCTGGTCGAGCACCTGCGCCGGAACCCGGCGATGGGATTGGAAGAGCTGGCCAATATGGCCGACATTGCCCACACCCTGCACACCGGCCGCCGGGGGATGGAGCACCGGCGCATCCTGGTCTGCCGGGACCGCGAGGACGCCCTCGCCGCCCTGGCCAGCCGCGACCCCCGGCGGGTGCTGCAGAGCACCGTCGAGGAGCTGGCGGAGGGGGCCGGCGCCGGCCGGCCGGTCGCCTTCGTCTTCGCCGGTCTGGGCGAGCAGTACCCGGGGATGGCCCGCGGCCTCTACCGGGAGGAGCCGGGCTTCCGCGAGGCGTTCGACCGCGTCGCCGAGTTCTTCGTGCCGTATCTCGGGGTGGATCTCAAGGACCTGCTCTTCCCGGCCGGCGAGGAGGTGGGCGGAGAGAGGGGCGCCCTCGACCTCCGCCGCCTGGTCGGCCGCGCTCCGGCCACGCCCGCCGACTCCCCGCTCGACCGCACGGCTCTCCTCCAGCCGGCGTTCTTCGCCCTGGAATACGCCCTGGCGAGCCTCCTTCTCGAATGGGGAGTCAAGCCCCAGGCGATGATCGGCTACAGCCTGGGCGAATACGTGGCGGCCTGCTTCGCCGGCGTCCTCTCGCTCGCCGCCGCGGCGCGGCTCGTCGCCCGCCGGGCGCGTCTCGTCGACGCCCTGCCCGCAGGGGCGATGCTCGCCGTCTCGCTCGCCGAGGCGGAGCTGGCAACGTTGCTCTCGGGCCGGCCCGAAAACCTTTCCATTGCCGCCGTCAACGGCGACCGGGCGACGGTCGCGGCGGGGCCGCCCGAGGCCATCGCCGCTCTGGAGCGCCGGCTCGCCGAGCAGGGGATCGCCAGCCGCCGCCTGCGCACCACCCACGCCTTCCACTCGCCGATGCTCCAGCCGGCCGCCGAGCCGCTCGCCACCGCGGCGCGGGAGATCGAGCTCCATCCGCCCCGCCTCCCCTACCTCTCGAACGTCACCGGGACCTGGATCACCGCTTCCCAGGCCACCGACCCGCAATACTGGGCGGAGCACCTGCTGCGGCCGGTGCGCTTCGCCCAGGGGATCGCCGAGCTGTGGCGCGAGCCCGGCCGGATTCTCCTGGAGATCGGCCCCGGTCCAAGCCTCTCGGCCCTCGCCCTCCAGCAGGCGCAGGGGCCTGATCCCGTCGCCCTCCCCACCCTCCCCGGGGCCTTCGAGCGGCGTCCCGACCGGGTGGTTCTGCTCGACGCCCTGGGCAAGCTCTGGCTTGCCGGAGCGCGGGTGGATTGGCCACGGCTCTACGCCCGCGAGCGGCGCCGGCGGCTGCCGCTGCCCACCTACCCCTTCGAGCGCCAGCGCTACTGGATCGAGCCGCCGGCCGGGGAAGCGGTCCTCGCGCCGGCGCGGGAAATCGCCGGCCTCTACCTGCCCTCGTTCCGGCGCACCCCGCCCTTGCCGCCGCCCGCCCCCGGGGAGCTGGGCGGACGCTGGCTGCTCTTCGCCGATTCCTGCGGCGTGGGCGCGGTCCTCGCCGAGCGTCTGCGCGCGCAAGGGGCCGAGGTCGCCGTGGTCGCCCCGGGGGACTCCGGGAGGGGAGGGATCACCCGGCCGACCCGGATCGTCCACCTCTGGGGCCTGGGCGGGGCCGCGGACCGGGAGCTCGGCTTCCCCAGCCTGCTCGCCCTCCTCCATGCCCTCGCCGCCGGGATCACTCCCGAAGACCCCGACCCGCTCGCCGACCTGCGCGCCCTGGTGGTGGGGAGCGGCCTCGCGAGAGTCACCGCCGAGGACCCGTTGTACCCGGAGCTGGCTCCCCTCACCGCCCTCTGCCGGACCCTGCCCGCCGAGCTGCCCGGGGTCGTCTGCCGGGTGGTGGACGCGATGGCTCCGGCCACCGCCCGGCAGCGCGAGCGGCTGGCCGACGCCCTCCTCGCCGAGCTTCTCGCGCCGCCCGCCTTCTCTGACATCGCCGACATCGCCCTGCGCGGCGGCGAGCGCTGGGTGCGGACCTTCGAGCCGCTCCCGGCCGTGGCGGTCGACGGTCTCGGCGCCGGGCCGCTGGTCTTCCTCGGTCGCCCGGAGGATGGCGGTCTCGCCCTGGCGACCCGCCTCGCCGACTCCGCCGGGAGTGCCATGGTCCACGCCGCGGACGAGGCGGCGCTCCGGGGCGCCGTCGAAGCGGGGGCCGTCGCCGGGGTCGTGGTGGGGGAGGGGCTCGGCCTCGACCTCCCCGAGCTGCCCTTGGTGACCGCCACCCGGGAGCGCTGCGACGCCGTGCTGGGAGCCGCCGCCGAGCGTCTCTCCCGCCTCGCCGCGGTCCTCGACCGCCACCCGCCGGGCTTCTGCCTGCTGACCGCCGGGTTCACTGTCCGGATCGGTCCGGGCCGCCTGCTCGCCACCGCCGTCGACGCCCTGGTCGCGGCCTTCGCCGAGCAGCAGGCCGAGGCCGGCCTCTTCCCCTGGGCCGTGCTGCAGTGGGACCCGGCGGACCCACTCCCGCCGGGCCTCCTCGCCGCCCTCACCAGGGGCACGGCGCCGCGTCTCCTCGCCGCGCCGGAGGAGCCGCTGGCGCGCCTCGCGCGGCTCCAGAACGCGGCCGCGGCCTTCGCCGAGCAGCCGGCCGAGGCGGTCGGCGCCGGGCGCCCGCCGACCGGCGTCACCCTCCACCCCCGTCCCCACCTGCGCAACCCCTACGTGCCGCCAGCCACCGACACCGAGCGGGCGCTCGCCGGCATGTGGCAGGCGCTCCTCGGCCTGGAGACGGTGGGGATTCAAGATAGCTTCTTCGACCTCGGCGGCGACTCGCTTCTGGGCACCCAGGTGATCACCCGGGTACGCGAGAGCTTCGGCGTCGACCTCGCCCTCCCCGCCCTCTTCGAGCTGCCCACCCCGGCCGCCTTGGCCGAGCGCATCGACCAGCTCCGCCCCGAGGGGGAGACCGAGACCGAGAAGGTCGCCCGCATGCTGGAGACGCTGGAGAGCCTGTCCCCCGAGGAGGTCGAGCGGATGCTCGCCGAGCGGGGGGTGGGGCCGGAGGGGTGAGCGAGGAGCGGCGCTCCAGGAGGCCGGTGCCGGGGTGTTCCCGGACGCCGCGGCACTCAGTGCGGGGGGAGAT
>DASQPA010000537.1:0-6117 GCA_035644215.1 Thermoanaerobaculia bacterium | reverse complement strand
TCGCGGCGCTCTCCGGCGCCGGCAGGGCCGCCCGGTCGAGCTTGCCGTTGGGCGTCAGGGGCAGGGCGGGGAGCACCACGAAAGCGGCGGGCACCATGGGGTCGGGCAGCCGCTCGCGCAGGGCGCGGCGCAGCACATCGTCGCCCATGTCGCCGATATTGCCGGCATCGCCGGCATCGGCAGCGTCGCCCACCACGTAGGCGACCAGCTGCCGGCCGCCGGGGGCGCTCTCGCGCGCCACCACCACCGCCGCGCGGACTCCGGGCAGCGTGGTGAGCGCCGCCTCGATCTCCCCGAGCTCGACGCGCCAGCCGCGGATCTTGACCTGATGATCCAGCCGGCCGCGGAGCTCCAGGCTGCCGTCGGGCCGGCGGAGAGCCAGGTCGCCGGTCCGGTACAGCCGTTCGCCGGGAAGCGTGGCGAGCGGATGGGGAACGAAGCTCTGGGCGGTGAGCGCCGGCTGGCCCGAGTAGCCGCGCGCCAACCCAGGGCCGGCCAGGCAGAGCTCGCCCACCGCTCCGACCGGAGCCGGGTTTCCCCGGCGGTCCAGCACCCACGCCTGCATCCCGTCGATCGGCCGACCGATCGGCAGGCGATCCCCGTGGTCGTAGAGCTTTACCGTGGCGCAGACCGTGGCCTCCGTCGGGCCATAGGCGTTCCACAGCCGGCGCCCGGACGCCCACGCCCGCGCCAACTCCACAGGACAGGCCTCGCCGGCGACGATCAGGATGGGCGGCCCGGACAGGTCGGCGGGCGAGAGAGTCGCCAGAACGCTCGGCGGTACGAGCGCGGCCGTGCTCTCCCGGAGCACGGCGGTCAGCTCCTCCCGGGAGAGCCGGCGCTCGCGCGGGCCGAGCAACAAGGTGGCTCCGGCGCCGAAGGCCAGGGAGATCTCCCAGGCCGAGGCATCGAAGCTGAGCGAGGCGAACTGCAGGACGCGGTCTCCCGGTCCGAGGCCCAGGAGGTGGCGCTGGGCCTCCGCCAGGTGGCTCCACCCGCGGTGGTGGACCATCACCCCCTTCGGCCGGCCGGTCGAACCCGAGGTGTAGATCACGTAGGCCAGGCTGCCGGCCGTCGCCGTCTTGGGCAGCCGGCCGGGCAGCCGCGCCGCGCTTCTACCGTCGATGCCGCTCCCGCCCGCGTCGAGGAGCAGGGTCGCCACCGCCGTCTCGGGCAGGCGGCCGAGCAGCCGCTCCTCGGTGATCAGCAGGAGGAGCCGTGCATCCTCGACCATGAAGGCGAGGCGCTCGCGCGGATACTCCGGATCCAGCGGCACGTAGGCGGCCCCGGCCTTCTGGATCCCCAGCACCGCCAGGATCATCGCGGGGGAGCGCTCGGCACACAGCCCGATCCGGGCATCGAGCGTCACGCCGAGCGATCGCAAGCGGCGGGCGAGGCGGTCCGCCCGGACGTCGAGCTCGGAGTAGGTGAGAGCCTCGGCCGGCGCGAGCACGGCGATGGCGTCCGGCGTCCGCTCCGCCCAGCTCTCGAACCGCTCGACGAGCGCGGCCCCGGGCGGCGCAGGCGCCGGGTTCCACTCGCTCCGGATCTGGTGGAGCTCGGCGGCGGAGAGCAGCGGCAGGTCGACCAGGGGGCGGTCCTCTTCGGCGACCGCACCCGCGACCAGCCGCTCGTACCCGGCGATCAGCCGATCGACGGTCGTGCGGTCGAACAGATCGGTGGTGTATTCGACCCTTCCGGCCAGCGCGCCGTCCTGCTCCGCGAGGTGGACCGTGAGGTCGAATTTCGCCGTCCGGGTCTCGACGCGCAGCAGCCGCAGGCGCAGATCGCCGATCTCCAGGCTAAGGCCGGGAGCGTTCTGCAACGCCAGCAGGACCTGGATGAGGGGGGTGCGTGCGAGGCTCCGCTCCGCGGCGAGCTCCTCGACCAGCTTGTCGAACGGCACGTCCTGATGCCGGTAGGCTGAAAGCGCAGTTTCGCGCACCCGGCCGAGCAGCTGGTAGAACGAGGGAGTCCCCGAGAGATCGCCGCGCAGCACCAGGGTGTTGACGAAAAACCCGATCAGCGGTTCGATCTCGCGGTGTGTGCGTCCGGCCACCGGCGCGCCCACCGCGAAGTCTTCCTGGCCGCTCCAGCGCGCGAGAAGACCCTGGAAGCCGGCCAGGAGCACCATGAAGAGCGTCGCTCCGGAGCGCCGGGCGAGAGCCTGCACCTGCCGGGTGAGGCCGGCCGGGAGGCGCACCGGCCGGGAGGCGCCCCGGAAGCTCTGCGCCGCGGAGCGGGGGCGATCGGTGGGCAGATCGAGGAGCGGCGGCAGGCCCGCGAGCTGCCGGCGCCAGAAGGCGATCTCGCCTTCCAGGACCTCGCCGGTGAGCCAGGAGCGTTGCCACACCGCGAAGTCCGCGTACTGCACCGGGAGCTCCGGCAACGGCGACGGCCGGCCGGCGACAAACGCCGCATAGAAAGCCGCGATCTCGCGCACGAAGACGTCCAGCGACCAGCCGTCGCTCGCGATGTGATGCAGGGTGAGCGCTGCCAGGTGGTCCGCTGATTCCCCAGCAGCCAGCCGCAGCAGCAGGCCGCGCAACAGCGGACCGTGGGCAAGATCGAAGGGGCGGACGGCCTCCCCGGCGGTGAGGGCCTCGGCCAGCGCCGCGCGGGTCCTCTCTGCCAGCCCCGAGAGGTCGACCACCGGCAGCACGAAGCTCGACGGTGGGCGGATCACCTGCACCGGCGCGCCGTCCCGCGCGGCGAAAACGGTGCGCAACGCCTCGTGGCGGCGCACGATCTCCGCCAGGCAGAGCGCCAGCACAGAGCCGTCCAACGGCCCTTCCACGTGCAGCGCTCCAGCCAGGTTGTAGAGCGGGCTGCCCGGCTCCAGCAGAGCGAGGAACCACAGGCGCTGCTGCGCGAAGGACAGCGGCAGGGGACCCCCGCGCGGCAGGGCCACCAGCGGCGGGATGCCGCCGACCGCGCCGGCCCCGCCGGCTTGTAGCGCCGCCTCGACGCGGGACGCGAAGTCCGCCAGCCGCGGGGCCGCGAAGAGAGTGCCGAGCGGCAGCTCGATGCCGAAGGCGGCGCGCAGGCGCGAGATCAGCCGGGTCCCCAGCAGCGAGTGGCCGCCGAGGGCGAAAAAGTCGTCGTCCACCCCCACGCGTTCGCGGCCGAAGAGCTCGGCCCAGAGGCCGGCGAGGATCTCTTCCACGGGAGTCCGCGGCGCCTGCCGGCTCTCGCCGGGGGCGCCGGGGGGCTGCCACTCCGGCGCCGGCAGCGCCGCCCGGTCGAGCTTGCCGTTGGCGTTCCAGGGCAGGCGCGGGAGGAGGACGAAGGCGGCGGGGATCATGTAGGCCGGCAGCCGGCCGGCCAGGAAGTCGCGACAGCGCCCGGCCAGCCCGGCCGGATCGACGACATTGGCGCCGGGGCCGGCCACGACGTAGGCCACCAGCCGTTTGCCGCCGGTCGCCGGCTCGTCCTGGTCGACCACCGCGGCCTCCACCACCTCCGGGTGGCGACAGAGGGCCGCCTCGACCTCCCCGGGCTCCAGGCGGAAGCCGCGGATCTTGACCTGCCGGTCGATTCGTCCGAGGAACTCGACGACGCCGTCGGCGCGGTAGCGGGCGAGGTCGCCGGTGCGGTAGAGGCGCTCCCCCACCGCCGCCGCGGAGCGGGCGAAGGGGTCGGGGAGGAACGCCGCCGCGGTCGCGTCCGGCCGCGCCAGGTAGCCGCGCGCCAGACAGACCCCGGCGATGCACAGCTCGCCCGGCACTCCCAGCGACACCGGGCGCTGGTGGCGGTCGAGCAGGTGGAAGCGGGTGCCGGCTAGCGGCCGGCCGAGCGGCACGTTCTGCGGGTTCTGCGAACTGGGCTCGGGCCGGCAATCCTGCTCGCTCACCGAGATCGTCGCCTCGGTCGGGCCGTAGCGGGCGATCAGACGTGGCGCCTGGGGACCGCTGCCGAAGGCGGCGAAGAAGCTCTGCGGCAGGTCGCCCGGCACGCGGTCGGCGCCGGTGACCACCCGGCGCAGGCTGGCGGCGCCGCGCAGCGCCGGGTCGGCGAGGAGGGCGGGAAAGAGGGCGGGAGGGAGGTTCAGGTTGGTGATCTGCTGCTCGGCGATCCGGCGCCCCAGGTAGACCGGGTCCTGCTGGCCTTCGGGGGTGGTCAGCACGACGCTCGCCCCCATCCACAATGGGGCGAAGACCTCGACCACCGAGACGTCGAAGCCGAGCCGCGTCCGCTGCAGCACGCGCGCCCCGGCCGTGAGGTCCGCCGCGACCTGGAAGCGCAAGCGGTTGACCACCGCGCGATGGGGGACGACGACCCCCTTGGGCTTACCCGTGGAGCCCGAGGTGTAGAGCAGGTAGGCGGCGGTGTCGGCGCTCTGGGGATGGAGGTAGGCGCCGTCCGCCGGGCGCGCCGGGCAATCGTCGAGCGGCAGGCGGCGGACAGTCGCCGGCAGCCGCCCGGCCAGCCGCTCGTCCGCCAGCACCACCGCGGCTCCTGCGTCGGCGAGGAGCTGGGCCAGGCGCTCGTCCGGCTGGGTTGGGTCAAGCGGCAGGTAGGCGCCGCCGGCCTTGAGCACCGCGAAGAGGCCGGCGATCAGGGCGAGCGAGGGCTCGCCGAAGATCCCGACGATCTGCTCCGCCCCCACCCCCCGGGCGACCAGCGCCCGCGCGAGGAGGCTCGCCCGCCGGTCGAGCTCGCCGTAGGAGATCGCCCGCTCGGCCCCGTCGACCACCGCGATCGCCTCCGGGGTGCGGGCGGCCTGGCGCTCGAACGGCGTCTGCACCAGGTCCTCGCTGTTCACCTCCCAGGGCGCGGCGTTCCATTCGATTGCCAGCTGGTGGCACTCGGAGGCGGCGAGGAGCGGCAGGGCGGAGACCGGGACGCCGTCGGTATCGCCGGCATCGCCGGCGTCCCCCATCGCCACGAGCAGGGTTTGGAAAGCGTGGGCGAGCCACCGTTCGGCGGTGGTGTCGTCGAACAGGTCGCGGCTGAACTGCAGCGTTGCGACCAGGTGGTCGCCGGTCTCGGCCAGGAGCAGAGTGAGGTCGAACTGGGAGCTCTGCCGCGGCAGGGGGAGCGATTCGAGGACCAGGCCGCCCAGGTCGAGGGTGGAGCCGGCCGCGCCGACCGCGAAGCCGCCCAGCCCGCGCTCGGCCGGCAGCCGCTCCCGGTAGAGCACGAACATCGCCTGGAAGAGCGGCGAGCGGCTGGGGTCGCGCTCCCCGCCCAGCCGCTCGGCGAGGAGCGGGAAGGGGAGGCCCTGGTGGGCGAGCGCCGCCACCGCCGCCGCCTTGACCCGGTCGAGCAGCGCGCCGAAGGAGGGGTCGCCGCGGAGGTCGCCGCGCACCGCCACCGGGTTGACGAAGTAGCCGACGACGCCGGCCAGGTCGGGGGAGCCCCGCCCCGCGGTCGGCGTGCCCACCCGCAGCTCCTCCTGATCCGTAAGGCGGTGGAGCAGCACGAAGAAGGCGGCGAGGTGGGCCATGAAGGGGGTGGCCCCGGCCCGGCGGGCGCGGGCCGCGAGGCGCGCCGCGAGGTCGGCCGGCAGCCGGAGCGTGCGAGAGCCGCCGCAGAGGCTCGGGCGCGGTGGCCGTGGCCGGTCGGCCGGCAGATCGAGCGCCGGGACCGGGGAGGCCAGCTCGGCGCGCCAGTAGTTCCACAGGCGCTCCCCCTCCGCTCCGGCCAGCCGCTCGCTCTCCCGGCGCACGAAGTCGCCGTCGTCGAGCGGCGGGAGCGGCAGCGCCTCCTCCCGCCAGAGCGCCCCCAACTCGCGCAGGAGCACGCCCAGCGACCAGAAGTCGGCCACGATGTGGTGCACCGCGAGCACCAGGAGCGGTGCCGCGGCGCCGCGGTGGAGCACGGTGACGCGCAGAAGCGGCCCGCGGGCGAGGTCGAACGGCCCGTAGGCCGCCGCCGCCAGCCGGTCGGCGAGCTCGGCCTCGCCGGCGGCCGCGGCGTCCTCCTCGACGAAGGTGAAATCGGCCTCCGCGCGCACCGCCTGCGCCACCGCCTCGCCGTCCGCCGGGAAGGTGGCGCGTAGGCTCGGGTGGCGCGCCACCAGCGTGGCGAGCGCCTGGCGCAGGCGGGGCACGTCGAGCCCGCCGCGCAGGCGCGCCGCGCCGGCGATGACGTAGGCCGGGTGGCCGGGCGCCA
>DASQPA010000536.1:0-8420 GCA_035644215.1 Thermoanaerobaculia bacterium | reverse complement strand
TAGACCTCGAGGACGACGTCGCGCACCTGCTCCAGGAAGCGGCCGAAGGGGAGGCCTGGCTCCGGCCGCAGGCGAAGGATGATGGTGTTGACGAAGAAGCCGATCAATCCCTCCGTACCCACGTGGCTGCGGCCGGCCACCGGGGCGGAGACGACGAAGTCGGCCTGGCGGGTGAGGCGGTGGAGGAGGGTGCCGTAGCCGGCGAGGAGCAGGATGAAGAGACTGCTCCCGTTCTCCTGGCCGAGCCGGGCGAGCGCCTCCGGGAGATCCGCCGGCAGCGGAAAGGTCTGGCGCCGGCCGCGAAAGGCGCGCACCGGCGGGCGTGGATGGTCGGCGGGCAGCTCCAGCCGTTCGGGCGCTCCGGAAAGCTGCCGGCGCCAGAAGTCGAGCTCGGCGGCGAGGTGCTCGCCGGA
Organism: Thermoanaerobaculia bacterium; assembly: GCA_035644215.1. Classification (GTDB taxonomy): domain Bacteria; phylum Acidobacteriota; class Thermoanaerobaculia; order Multivoradales; family UBA5704; genus DASQPA01. The sequence goes on along the minus strand of DASQPA010000536.1, from coordinate 8,007 downwards.
GAGCCGCCGGCGCTGCCAGAGGGCGAAGTCGGGATACTGGATCGGCAGCTCGGGGAGGGGGGAGGGGCGGCCGTGGGCATAGGCGTTGTAGAGCGCCGTCAGCTCACGGTAGAGGACGCCGATCGACCAGGCGTCGGAGATGATGTGGTGCTGCGTGACGAGGAGCAGGTGCCGGCGCTCCCCGAGGTGGAGCAGGGTGGTCCGCCAGAGCGGCCCTTTCGCCAGGTCGAAGGGGCAGGTGGCGGCCGCCCGGGCGAGGCTCCACGCCGTCTCGGTGCGCCCGGGCTCGGGGAGCGCCGCGAGATCGATGATCGGGAGCCGGGGGAGCGCCTGCCTCCCGGGTGGCGAGATCACCTGGAAGGGGGCGCCGTCGATCCCCGCGAAGGTTGTGCGCAGAGCCTCGTGGCGGCGCTCGATCTCGGCGAAGGCGCGGGCGAGGGCCGCGGGGACGAGCGGGCCGTCGAGGACGAAGCAGAGCAGGGGGAGATTGTAGAAGGGGTTCCCCGGCTCCATCTGGTCGAGCAGCCAGAGCCGCTGCTGGACGAGCCCGGCGGGGACCGGCCCCGTCCCCTTGGGACGTGGCAGGATCTCCTCGATGGCCAGGCCGAAGCCGCTCTGCTCGACCCGGCGGGCGTAGAGCGCCCGCTGCTCGGGAGAGAGGGAGGAGAGAGTCTTGTACAGCTCGCGCAGGCTCATGGGTTACGCCGGGACGGCCTCTCTCGCGAGATAGCGCGAACGGATCTTCTCCGCCGCGGGGGCCTGCGGCAGGACGAGGCTGACCCGCCGGTTGCGGTCTTCGAAGAGCAGCCCGCGTTCGTCGAGCCGCGCCAGCTCGGCGGTGAGCACGGCCTCCGGCAGGTCGACCCGGCGGGCGAGGTCGGCGAGCGCGAGCGGCTCGGCGAGCGCGATGAGCAGCTGCCGCCCGGTCGCGCCGACCTGGTGGAGGACCGGCCTGCCGGAGCGGGTGTCGCGGATCGTCGTCCCCTCCAGCGGATCGAAGCAGAGGACCGGCGGCGCGCCGGCCATCCAGGGGTCGCGCCAGGCGGCGACGGCCTTGCGCAACCGGGTGATCCAGAGGGCGGCGTCGACGAAGTAGGGGGCGGTGACGTTGCGGTCGGCGAAGTAGTAGGCGAGATTGGCCAGGCTCTCGGGCGGGAACGGATAGGTCTTGGCGTAGAAGTCGAGCGGTGTCAGATCGAGCCCGTACTGGCGGGCCTGGGTGAAGTAGGGGCTGAAGCGGTCGAAGCGGACCAGGTGGACTCCCGAGGGCGGCGGCAGGTGGGCGATGCGGGGCAGGTCCTCGAGGTAGCGCGCGTAGATCTCCTTGGTCTCGCCGGGGAAGCCGACGAGGAGGTTCCAGGCGGGCTGGACGTCGTGGCGCAGGCAGCTCTGGAGGAAGACGATGTTGCCGGCCGCGGTCATCCCCTTGCGCATGAGGGTCAGAGTCTTGGTGGCGAGCGCCTCGATCCCGGGCTGAACGGCGTCGACCCCGGCGCGGGCGAGGAGAGCGATCTCCTCGTCCTTGAGGTCGGCCTTGACCTCGTAGAAGATCGACAGGCCGGGGGGCGTCTCCAGGCGGGCGAACACCTCGCGCGGGTAGCTCTTGGGCAGGATGTTGTCGACGCAGTTCAGCTGGCGCACCCGCGGGTAGTGGGGGAAGAGCGACTCGATCAGGGCGATCGCCCGATCGGGGTCCATGGAGCGGTAGCTCATGGTCGAGCCGTTCAGGCCGCAGAAGGTGCAGTGGGCCCGCTCGCCCCACCAGCAGCCGCGCGAGGTCTCGAAGAGGAGAATGGGCTCGATCTCCGCCTCTCCGCGCGCTCCCGCCGGCGGGAAGACGCGCTCGAACGAGGCGAGGAAAGAGCCGTAGTCCAGGGGGATCTCGGCGTTGATGTCGAGCTCGTCGCCGAGCGGCGCCCTCGCCTTCAGATCGCTCCGCAGATCGTAGCGGTCGCGGGTTAAGACACCGTTGCGAGACGCCACCCGCGCCGGATCGCCCTCCAGGCATCCGGCGACCAGCTCGGGGAAGCTCAGGAGGGCGGGGCCGGAGAAGACATAGTCGACCGCCGGGACGTGCCGCGCGATCTCCTCGCCCATCGGCGACTCGCAGTTGGCGCCGCCCATGGCGATGACGAGGTCGCCACGCCGGCTTTTCAGTTTGCGCGCCAGGGCAAAGGAGGCAACGTTCTGGGTGAACATCGAGGTGAAGCCCACGAGGTCGACGCGGTCGAGGCCGTGGCGGTCGATCAGGCGGTCGAGCAGCCGGTCCAAGTCGGGACGGCGGGCCGCAACCCGCTCGAAGGTCGCTCGCCGCTCGTCGTGGGCAGGGAAATAGCGGCGCTGGTACTCGACCTCGTTGTCCGGCACCTCGGGGAAGGCGATCTGGCGGAAGAGCCAGTCGCCGAGCCCGGAGAGGGATGCCTCGTCACAGACGTGCCGATAGTCGCCAGAACCCAGTTCACGGCAAACGTCGTGCGAGAGGTAGTGGATCTCGACCGCGACCCTGGGGCCGAACCGTTGGGCCACCACGGCGGAGAGCTGGGTCAGGGCGATCGAGGGGATCTCTACCGAGGAGAAAGGCATGTTGACGAGCGAGATCCGGAACATCGTGAGCTCCTTTGGCACGGCCCTCAAGATCCCTGGTGCGACCCGGCCCGCGGAGGGCGCCGGGCCGTACGGGCACGCTCCTTCCAGGCCGTCGCGCCGCGCTGGCGTGACGCACGTGGCTGAAAGTCCGGTCGCTCCGCAAGCTCCTCCACCCTATGGGTTGCTCGCCGCGTAAGGCGGGCGGCGAGCGCCCGGGTGGTCGGGCTCTCGAACATCTCGACCAGGGGGAACTCGACCCCGATCGCCGCCTGGAGCTTCTCGTGGACGGCGACCATGGCGAGCGACTGCCCGCCGATCTCAAAGAAATTGTCCTGGCTTGAGACCGCGCTCAGATGGAGCACCTCGCACCAGAGCCGGGAGATGGTGCGTTCGAGCTCATTCGCCGGAGCATCCTCGCGACCTCCGGCGGCTCCCGCGCCGCTCGCGATCGGCATCGCGAGGGCGGGCAGGGGAAGGGAGCGGCGGTCGATCTTGCCGTTTGCCGTCAGGGGGAGGGTGGGGAGGGGAACGAAAGCGGCGGGGAGCATGTACTCCGGCAGCCGGGCGGCGAGGAATCGGCGGAGCTCAGGGGCGGACGGGGCCTCGCCTCCGGGAGACGCCGGCACCACGTAGGCCACCAGGCTGATGCCAAGGGTGGGGTCGTCGCGGCGGATGACGGCAGCCTCCCGCAGAGCCGGATGACGGCAGAGCTGGGCCTCGATCTCTCCCATCTCGACCCGGAAGCCGCGCACCTTGACCTGGCCGTCGGCGCGGCCGAGGAACTCGATCTCGCCGTTGGCGCGATGGCGGGCGAGGTCGCCGGTCCGGTAGAGCCGGGCGCCGGGCCGGCTGGCGAAGGGGTGCGGCACGAAGCGCTCGGCGGTCCTCTCCGGGCGGCCGCCGTAGCCGCGGGCGAGCCCGGCTCCACCGATCACCAGTTCCCCCCGACCGCCGGGGGGAACCGGGCGGAGGCCGGAGTCGACCAGGTAGACCTCCGCCCCGCCGATGGGTCGGCCGATCGACGGCGTGCCGGGGGTTCCGGGGAGGAGTTCCGCGGTGGTCGTGAACACCATGCACTCGGTGGGTCCGTAGAGATTGACCAGGCTGAGCTCCCAGCCCACGGGTGGGGCCTGGCGCAGGCGGTCTCCTCCGGCGAAGAGGTGGCGCAGGGCGAGCCCGGCGGGCCGCTTCTGGCGGAGAACCCCTTCCGCCAGGGGGGTGGGGAGGAAGCAGCTGGTGATTCTCTCGGCGGAAAGCCAGGCGAGCAGCTCGCGCGCGGAGACCGCGATCTCTCGCGGCGGCACGTGGAGGCTCGCGCCGACCGAGAGATGCGCCCACAGCTCCCAGGCCGAGGCGTCGAAGGCCGGGCTGGCCACCAGGGAGGCGCGGTCGCCGGGCCCCAGCCGGAAGCTCTGAATCGACCGGGCGATCAGGTTGGCGAGGGCGGAGTGGCGCACCTCGACCCCCTTGGGGGTACCGGTCGAGCCGGAGGTGTAGATGACGCAGGCGACATCGCCGGCGTCTTCTGCGGCCAACGGCCTGTCGCGTTCCCGAGTCGGGCCTGCCGCCCTCTCGCCGCTCTCCCCGTCGAGGACGAGAATCCGCGCCGCACAGCCGGCGAAGCGCTCGACCCAGTCCGGGCGGGTGATCACCAGGGGGGCCGCGGTATCGGCGATCATGAAGGCGAGCCGCTCGGGGGGCGCCGCCGGGTCCAGGGGGAGATAGGCGGCGCCGGCCTTCCAGACGGCCAGGGCGGCGACGGCGAGCTCCGGCGAGCGGTCGAAGGCGAGCGCCACCCGACCGCCTGCGGCGATCCCCAGCTGCCGCAGCCGCCAGGCCAGCCCGTTCGCCCGCCGGTCGAGCTCGCCGTAGGTAAGGCGATCACCGGTCCCGCCGGTCTCACCATACTGGACGACGGCCAGGGCTCCCGGGTCCCGCGCCACCTGTTCCTCGACGCGCGCCAGGGCGGTGGCCCCGTCCTCCACCGGCACCGTGTCGTTCCACTCCCGTACCACCTGCTGCCAGGCCGCCGGGCTCCACGGCGAGAGGTCGAGAGCCGGGGCCTCCGGATCGGCCACCGCCCGTGCCACGAGCGCCGCGAGCTGCTCCAGCATGCGGAGGACGGTGGTCGCCTCGTAGAGGTCGCGCTTGTGGTTGAGGGTCAGGGTGAGGCCGCTGGCCAGGGCGGGGGAGCGGGTGGCGATCAGGGTGAGGTCGAAGTGCGCCACATCGCCCGTCAGGTCGAGCGAGGCCACGTCGATACCGGGGAGTGTGGGGAGGAGCGGCGGCTCGTCGAGGGAGAGGACGACGTCGAAAAGGGGATTGGCGTGGAGGTGCCGCTCCGGCCGCAGCTCCTCGACCAGACCTTCGAATGGGAGGTCCTGGCGGGCGTAGGCGTCGAGCGCCGTCCGCCGGGTGCGGGCGAGGAGGCCGGAGAAAGTCGGCTCGCCGGCGAGGTCGGCGCGGAGGACTAAGGTATTGACGAAGAACCCGATCAGCTCCTCCACCTCGGGCCGGCTGCGGCCGGCCACCGGGGCGCCGATGGGGAAATCGACCTGCCCCGACCAGCGGGCGAGGAGGGTCTCGAAGAGGGCGAGGAGCGCCATGAACAGGGTCACCCCCTGCCGCCGGCAGAGGGCGAGGAGATCCGCCGCCACTGGCGCGGGGAGAGCACGGGTGGTAAAGCCGCCGCCGAAGCGCTGGACCGGCGGGCGCGGATGGTCGGCGGGAAGGTCCAGGGGCGGCAGGCCGGCGAGCCGCTCTCGCCACCAGCCGCGCTGCCCGGCAAGGGCGGGACCGGCGAAGGCGGCCCGCTGCCAGGCGGCGAACTCGGCGTAGCGCACCGGGAGCGCCGAGAGTCTATAAGAAAGGCCGCGCGCGAGGGCGCCGTAGACAACCTCCAGCTCGTGGAAGAGGACGCCGCGCGAAGCACCGTCGAAGACCAGGTGGTGGGGGACGAGGAGGAGACGGTGCTCGTCCGGAGCGAGCCGGAACAGCGTGGCGTGGAAGAGCGGCCCGCGCACCAGGTCGAGAGGGCGCTCGGCGGCAGCCTTGAGCAGACGGTGGGCGGCAGGCTCGCGGCGGGCGACGGGAAGGCCCGAGAGATCGACCTGCGGCAGCTGGAAGGTCTCGCCGGGAGGCTCGATCCGCTGCGCCGGCTGGCCGTCGGCGGTGGTGAAAGTGGTGCGCAGCGGCTCGTGGCGGGCGACGATCTCCCGCAGGCCCTGCTCCAGGAAGCGGGGGGAGAGCTCGCCGGTGAGCGCCAGGCCGTGGGCGACGTTCAGGAAGAAGCCGCCGGGGGCGAGCCGGTCGAGGAACCAGAGCCGCCGCTGGGCGAGGGAGGCCGGGTGGACCTCGCTCTCCGCCGGCGAGACCGGGTGGGGCAGGCGCGGGATCGGCGGCCGGATGGCGGCGCAACCCTCTCGTTGGCGGTCGATGCGATCGGCCAGGCCGTCGACGGTCGGCGCCTCGAAAAGGGCGCGCAGAGGGAGGTCGACGGCGAAGGTCCGCCGCACCTGGGCGAGGAGCCGGGTGCCGAGGAGAGAGTAGCCCCCCAGGGCGAAGAAGTCGGCGCCGGGGTCGACTCGCGGCAGGCCGAGGAGCTCGGCCCAGAGGCCGGCCAGGATTTCGGCGGTCGGGGTGCGCGGCACCGCCGCGGGTGTCGCCGGGAGAGCCCGACCGGGATCGGGCGGCGGCAGGGCGGCGCGGTCGACCTTGCCGTGAGGGGTGAGCGGCAGGCGGTCGAGGAAGACGAAATGATAGGGGAGGAGAGGCTCGGGGAGGCGGGCACGCAGCCAGGAGCGCAGCTCCGGCTCGTCCGGCTCGTCCTCCATGGCGAGCGGCGCCTTCTCCGGGACGACGTAGGCGACCAGGCGGCGCTCGGCGATGGCGGAGGCGGCCAGGGCCACCACGGCGCTCTCCCGAATCCGGGGGTGGAGGGCGAGGACCGCCTCGATCTCCCCAGGCTCGATCCGGTGGCCCGCCACCTTGACCTGGAGGTCGGTGCGGCCCAGGAAGTCGAGGCGGCCGTCGGGGCGCAGGCGCACCCGGTCGCCGGTACGGTAGAGCCGCCCGCCCGCGCTTGAGGGATCGGGCACGAAGCGCAGGGCGGTGAGATCGGGACGGCCGAGATAGCCGCGGGCGAGGCCGTCCCCCCCGAGGTAGAGCTCGCCGGGCACGCCGATGGGCGCCGGCTCCATCCCGCGGTCGAGGACGTGGGCACGGGTATTGGCGATCGGCCTGCCGATGGGGATCCTGGCGCCCATCTTGCCGATCTCGTCGGGGTTGGTGAGGCGCATCGAGCAGCTGAAGGTGGTCCCCTCGGTCGGCCCGTAACCGTCGATCAGCGCCCTGCCGGAAAGGCCGGCGCCGCCGGCGAGAACCGCCCGCACCCGCTCCGGGTCCACCACGTCCCCCCCGGCGAGGAGCTGCCGCACCCCGGCGAGGGCGGGAAGCTCCTCGTCGACCATCTGGTGGAAGAGGCCGGCAGTGAGCCAGAGGGTGGTGACCTCGCCTTCCCGGATCGCCGTCCCGAGCTCGGCCAGGGAGACCCGGCCGGGCGGCGCGAGCACCAGCCGGCCGCCGTGGAGGAGAGGTCCCCAGATCTCGAAGGTCGAGGCGTCGAAGGTGACCGGGGCGAACTGGAGGAAGACCTCCTCCGGGCCGAAGCGCGCGTAGTTGGTCCCCGCGACCAGCCGGACGACGTTTCGGTGGGTGACCGCGACCCCCTTGGGGAGGCCGGTCGAGCCGGAGGTGTAGAGGACGTAGGCGAGGTTGTCGGCGGTGAGGCCCCTCACCCCCCGGCCCCCTCTCCCAACCGCCCCCCCTTCCGCACGGGAGAGGGGGAGATCGAGATCCAGAACGCTGAGACCTGCGAACGGCAGCCTCTCCGCCAGGTTCCGGTGGGTGAGGACTATCTTGGCCCCGGTGTCTTCGAGCAGGAACCGGATGCGCTCGGCCGGGAAGTCGGGGTCGAGGGGGGCGTAGGCGCCACCGGCTTGCAGAATCCCGAGAATCCCCGCGATCAGGTCGAAGGAGCGGTGGAGGGCGAGGGCGACGGGGACCTCCGGCCCGACCCCTAACGTGACGAGGCGGCGGGCGATCTCCTGGGCTCGGCGGTCGAGATCGCCGTAGGTCAGGGTCTCGCCGCCGGCCATCCCGGCCACCAGGGCGATCGCCCCCGGATCGCGCTCGACCTGGCGGGCGAAAAGCTCGGGAAGGGTCGCCTCGCGAGGGTAGTCGACCGCCGTGTCGTTCCACTCGTGGGCGACCTGGTGGCGCTCCTCGGCGGCGAGGAGCGGGATTTCGGCGAGCGGCCGCTCCGGTTCCGCGATGAGGTTGGTCAGGAGGACCTCCCAGGCGCGGGCCAGGCGGGCGACGGTGGGGGCGTCGAAGAGGTCGGTCCGGTACTCCCAGGCGGCG
>DASQPA010000535.1:0-5157 GCA_035644215.1 Thermoanaerobaculia bacterium | reverse complement strand
TTCATCCCCGCGGATTTGCTGCTCTTCTCCGGTTTCTCTGCCATAGGGGGAAGCATACCACCCGGAACATGCCAATGTGGCACGCCAAAGGCGGAGGATGGCGCGGCTCATCGCTGCGTCCGCCCTCTCCCCATGGGAGAGCTCCCTTCGTTTCAAGGGCATCGCTTTTGCTAGGGCGCCCCTCGGGGCTGACTTTGTAGGAGCCAGGATGATCGAAGCGCAAAACCTGAGCCGCCGCTATGGCGACTTCACCGCCGTGGACGGGATCTCCTTTGCCGTGGACGACCACGAGATCCTCGGCATGCTGGGGCCGAACGGCGCCGGCAAGACCACCACCATCCGCATGATCACCGGGTTCCTGCCGCCCACCCGCGGCCGGGTCACCGTCTTCGGCAAGGACCTCTTCGAGGCCCCCCGCGAGGCGCGCCGGGAGATCGGCTATCTGCCGGAAAACGTCGCCCTCTACCCCGAGATGCGGGTCGAGGAGTACCTCGCCTACCGCGCCCGGCTCGAAGGGATGACGGGGGGAGCGGCCCGCCAGGCGATCGGCGAGACCATCGAGCGTTGCCTGCTCGAAGAGGTGCGCGGCCAGATCATCGGCACCCTCTCCAAGGGCTACCGCCAGCGGGTGGGGCTCGCCACCGCCATCCTCCACAAGCCGCGCGTCCTCGTCCTCGACGAGCCGACCGTGGGTCTCGACCCCAAGCAGATCATCGCCATCCGCGAGCTGATCCGCGAGCTCGGAAGGGAGCGCACCCTGCTGCTCTCAACCCACATCCTCCCGGAGGTCGAGCTGCTCTGCAACCGGGTGCTGATCATCGACCGCGGCCGGATCGTGGCCCAGGGCACGCCGCAGAGCCTGCGCGAGCGGTGGGTGGGCAACCCCACCCTCCGGGTCACCGTCAAGGACGCCCCGGAAGGAGTCGCCGAGATCCTCGGCGCCCTCCCCGGGGTGCTCGCCGTGAAGCCGAGCCCCCAGTCGACCGAGTCCGGCGCCTGGGTCGTCGAGTCCGAACGCTCGGCCGACGTCCGCGAGGCGGTCTTCCGCGCCGCCGTCGAGCGCTCCTGGGTGCTCCTCGAGCTGACGGCCCAGAAGGCGTCTCTCGAGGACATCTTCGTCCGCCTGACCACCCGCGACCTCGCCGCGGCGCAGGGGGTGGAGTCGAACGAAGCGCCGCCGCCGGCTCCCCCGGCGATTCCGACCGAGGAGGTGGTGTCGTGAGCGCCGTCTGGGCGACCTTCAACCGCGAGCTGCGGGCCTACTTCTTCTCGCCGCTCGCCTACGTGGTGCTGTTCTTCTTCCTGGTCATCAACGGCTTCATCTTCGCCATGATCGTGTCGTTCCTGAACGATCCGCGCTCCCCCGGCGGGCCGCCGCTCGCGCTCTTCTTCGGCGGCACCCTCTTCTTCTGGCTGATCCTCCTCTTCGTCGGGCCGGTCTTGACCATGCGGCTCCTCTCGGAGGAATTGAAGAGCGGCTCGATCGAGGTGCTGATGACGGCGCCGGTCACCGAGGGCCAGGTGGTGGCGGGCAAGTACCTGGCCTCGCTCACCTTCTACCTCTTCCTCTGGCTCCCCACCCTGGCCTACGCCGGGATCATCGCCTACTGGAACCGGGTCGACTGGGGGCCGGTGGCGGCGGGGTATCTGGGCATCCTGGGGATCGGAGCGCTCTTCCTCGCGGTCGGGCTCTTCGCCTCGGCGCTCGCCAAGAACCAGCTGGTCTCGGCGATGATCACCTTCGCCCTCCTGATCTTCCTCTTCAGCTTCGGCCTGCTCGAGAACCTGGTCACCAACGAGACGGCGAAGAAGGTCTTCGGCTATCTGAACCTCTGGGACCACATGGACGAGCTCGCAAAAGGGATCGTCGATACCCGGAGGCTCGTCTACTACGTCTCGGCGACCCTCTTCTTCCTCTTCCTGACCAGCCGCGCGCTCGAAGACCGGAAGTGGAGGTGACACCATGGCGGACCTGACGACCCAAGAATCGAGCCGGGTGAACCGGCGCCAGCTGGTGAAGACCGGGACGCTCTCGGCGGCCGTGCTGCTGATGGCGGCCCTCCTCCTGATCGTCAACTACTTCGGCTTCAAGTACTACAAGCGTTTCGACTGGACGCGGAGCCACCTCTACTCGCTGTCGCCGAAGACCCAGGGCATCCTCGGCAAGCTGACGAAGGACGTCGACGCCGTGGTCTTCCTCGCCCCGCAGGACGAGCTCTACGCGCCTCTCCGCGAGACCCTCTCGCGCTATGCCGCGCTCTCGCCGCACGTCCACGTGCGGGTGGTGGACGCCGAGAAGAAACCGGTCGAGGCGCAGCAGCTGGTCGACAAGTACAACGTCAAGAATGCCGGCCTGGTGCTCGCAACCGACAAGGACAAGCGGGTGCTCGACACCGCCGAGCTCGCCGACTTCGACTTCTCCGGGGTGCAGTTCGGCCAGAAGCCGCAGATGACCGGCTTCAAGGGCGAGCAGGTGATCACCAGCGCCCTCCTCCAGCTCTCCGAGGGACGCAAACCCAAGGTCCTCTTCACCACCGGCCATGGCGAGCTGTCGCTCGACGACCGGGGGGCGCGCGGCCTGGCCGGCGCCCAGGAGGTCCTCGGGCGCGACAACTTCGACCTCTCCGAGTGGGCCTCGCTCGGCCAGGCGGCGGTCCCCGCCGGCACCGACCTGGTGGTGATCGCCGGTCCCAAGGGGAGCTTCGTGCAGCCCGAGCTGGACGCCTTCGCGGTCTATCTCAAGGGCGGCGGCCGCCTCCTCGTCCTCCTCGACCCGGTGCTCGGACCCAACCCCGGCTCCGGCCTGGTCTCGACCGGCCTCGAGAAGTGGCTCACGGCCTATGGAGTGAAGGTCGACGCGGACATCGTCGTCGATCCCAGCAACCCGCTCCCCTTCTTCGGTCCGGAGACGATCTTCGTCAACAAGTACGGCGATCACCCGATCACCAAGCCGCTGTCGCAGGGGGGGCTCCCCTCGCTGGTCTCTCTCGTCCGCTCGGTGGGCAAGATGGACGCCCCGGGCTACACCGTCACGACGCTTCTCGAAACCACCCCCGGCGGCTGGGGGGAGACTGATCTCGCCCATCTGGAGAAGGTGTCGAAGGACGCCTCCGACCTGCCCGGGCCGGTGTCGCTCGCCGTGGCGGTTCAACAGGGGGCGCCGGCGAAGCCGGCCGATCCCGACTCTCCGCTCCCCGCCCCCAAGCCGGCCGCCAATCCCAAGGGACCGCGGCTGGTGGTGGTGGGCGATTCGGACTTCGCCGACAGCCAGCTCCTCCAGGCCAACACCGGCAACTCGGTGCTGCTGGCGAACATCGTGAACTGGCTGGTCGAGCGCGAAGACCTCCTCGCCATCCCGCCCAAGAAGCCCGAGCAGGTGCACCTGGCGCTCACCCAGTCGGAGATGCGCGGGGTCTACCTGCTGTCGCTCCTCGCCCTGCCCGGCCTGGCGGTGATCCTGGGTGGCCTGGTCTACGCCAAGCGGAGGAGGTGACCGGTGAAGCCGCGCACCCTCCTGGCGCTCCTCGTCCTGGTGCTGGGCCTCGGGGCCTTCATCCAGTTCTATGAGAAAAAGCTCCCGTCGAGCGAGGAGCGGACGAAGCTCGGACAGCGGGTCCTGGGCATCGAGAAGGACGACGTCCAGGCGGTCGAGATCGACCGCAACGGGCAGACCGTGCGCCTGGAACGGGTGAAGGCACCGGCGAAGCCCAAGGACGAGAAGAAAGAAGAGAAGAAGGATGAGGCGGCCGCCGTCTCCGAGCCGGCCGCCGAGTGGCGGATGACCAAGCCCCGGGCCGCCCGAGCCGACGGCACGGCGGTCTCCGGCCTCGTCGAAGCGCTCGTCGGCCTCGCCCAGACCCGCACCCTGGAGCACCCCGATCCCAAGGCGGTGGGCCTCGATCATCCGCAGACCACGGTCCGCCTGACGACCGCCAAGGGGGAGAAGATCCTAGAGATCGGCGCCAAGGTCCCGACCGGCTCCGAGCTCATCGTGGGGGTCAAGGGGGAGCGCGACGCCTATGTGACGAGCGACGCCATCCTCTCCTCCCTGGAGCGCAACCCGGGCGAGTGGCGCGACCGGCAGCTGCTCGGGGCCGACCGCGAGTCGATCGACCGGGTCACCCTTCAGGGTCCGGCGGGAACGACCGTCCTCGCTCGCAAGGGGGACGGCTTCGAGATCGAAAGCCCGGCCAGCGAGCACGACCGCGCCGACCGCGACCTGGTCGAAGGGCTCCTGACCGACTTGACCGGCCTCCACGCCCAGACCTTCCTCGACGACCCGAAGCAGACCCCGGCGGCCCTGGGTCTCCAGCCGCCGCGCGGGGTGGTCGCGCTCGCCCGCAAGAGCGGCCCCCCGGCCCGGATCGAGATCGGCGGCCCGGCCCCGGCGGCTCCCGCCAGTCCGCCTGCCACCCCGGGCGCTCCGCCCGAATCGCCCGCCGCCCCCAACGTCTACGCGCGGGTGGACGGCCAGACCGTCCTAGCCCAGACCGGCCTCGCGGCGGACATCGCCCGCACCCCCGCCGACTGGCGTTCGAAGGCGCTCTCCCGCTTCCAGGTCTACCAGGTCGAGTCCGCCCGCATCGCCGACGACGCCGGCACCGTGACCGTCGAGCGCAGCGGCACCGACTGGAAGCGAGGCAAGGACACCATCTCCTACACCCCGGTCTCCGACCTCCTCTTCGCCGTCGTCGGCGGCAAGGCGAGCCAGGTGCTCTCCGTAGCCGACGCCAAGGCCCTGGGGATCGGTGGCGGCAAGCCGCTCGCCACGGTGACGCTCAAGGGCGAGAAGGGGAGCGGCGAGGAGACCGTGACCTTCTACCCCCCCATCGCCAAGGGCGCCCCGGTCCAGACCAGCGGCCGCGACGTCCTCCTCCTCCTGCCGAGCGACAAGCTGGCCGAAGTCCAGAAGCAGATCGCCGAGATCCGCAAGGCCCAACCGCTTCCACCGGAGAAACCGGTGGCGACGGGGACGCCGGGGACGAACAAGAAGTAGCAAGCCTTACGGACAACGCTGTAGCTGAGCCAACACACCGCCCGCCACGGACCAGGTGGCGGAACAATTCGCGGTATTGCACTGCCCGCCCAGTGTCGCTCCGCCTCCTGGGTTGACTTTGCACTGGCAGATCGCCGTCGGAATCTGGACTTTGTTCCCCT
>DASQPA010000534.1:0-22930 GCA_035644215.1 Thermoanaerobaculia bacterium | reverse complement strand
ATCTGCAACGGGGTCCGCTCTACCGGGCGCGGCTGCTCGCGCTGGCCGAGGACGAGCATCTGCTCCTCCTCACCCTCCATCACATCGTGAGCGACGGCTGGTCGTTCGGAGTGCTGGTGGGCGAGCTCTCCGCCCTCTACGCCGGCGAGACATTGCCCCCGCTGCCGGTCCAGTACGCCGACTACGCGGTCTGGCAGCGCGAATGGCTGGCGGGCGAGCGGCTGGAACGGCAGATGGCGTTCTGGCGGGGGCAGCTCGCGGAGGTGCCGGCGCTCCAGCTGCCGGCCGACCGGCCGCGGCCGGCCGTGCAGAGCCACCGCGGTGGTGAGGTCTGGCTGGAGCTGCCGGGCGAACTCGTTCTCGCTCTCAAAGATCTCTGTCGGAGCCATGGGGTGACGCTCTTCATGGCGCTTCTCGCCGGCTTCGACGTCCTGCTCTCGCGTGCCAGCGGGCAGCAGGACTTCGCGGTGGGGACCGCCGTCGCCAACCGCGGGCGCCGGGAGCTGGAGGGGCTGATCGGCTTCTTCGTCAACACCCTGGCCCTCCGCGCGCGGCTCGATGGAACTTCGAGCGGCGGCGATCTCCTTGATCAGGTCCGCGAGACCACCCTGGGCGCCTACGCCCACCAGGACCTGCCGTTCGGCAAGCTGGTCGAGGAACTGCGCCCGGTCCGCGACACGAGCCAGAGCCCGCTCGTCCAGGTGATGCTGGTGCTGCAGAACACGCCGCTCCCCGTCCCTCGGCTGGGCGACCTCGTGGCTGTGCCGCTCGCCGCCGACGCCGGGTCGGCCATCTTCGACCTGACTCTCGCCACGCGCGAGGTGGACGGCCGCGTCGCCTGCCGCTTCGAATATGCCGCCGACCTCTTCGAGCGGACGACGATCCTGCGTTTTGCCGGGCATTTTCGGCGGCTCCTTGGTGCGATGACCGCCGATTCGGGGATGCGGACCGCGGACCTCCCGATGCTCGACGACGGCGAAAGACAGCAGCTGCTCGCCGAGTGGAACGCGACCGCGGCACCGCGCAAGCCGATCGAGACCGTGCACGCTCTCTTCGAGGCCCAGGCGGCGCGCACGCCCGGAGCCCTCGCTCTCCTCCACGGCGAACGGCGCCTCACCTATGGCGATCTCGACGCGCGGGCGGACGCGCTGGCCCGCCGTCTCCGCGCGCGGGGCGTGGGGCCGGAGACGCGGGTCGGCCTCTGCTGCGACCGGTCGGTCGAGATGGTGATCGCCCTGCTCGGCATCCTCAAATCCGGCGGGGCCTACGTGCCGCTCGATCCGGAGTACCCGGCCGAGCGTCTGTCCTTCCTGCTGGCGGACGCAGCCATCTCGCTCGTCGTCACCACCGATCGCATGGCCGCGCGGCTGGATCTGACGCGAGACGGCGTGAATGTCCTTACGGTCGGAGCCGACGACCCCACCGGTCCGGCGGCACCGATCGCACCCCGCCTCGGAGGCGAGGCGCTCGCCTATGTCATCTACACTTCCGGTTCGACCGGTGCTCCCAAGGGGGTCGCGGTCCGCCATGCCAATTCGGTGGCCTTCCTCTCCTGGTGCCTGCGGACCTTCCCGCCCGCGCTCTTCGCCGGCACGCTCGCGAGCACCTCGGTGACCTTCGACGTTTCGGTCTTCGAAATCTTCGGCACCTTGGCCCAGGGCGGCACGATCGTCCTCGCCGAGAACCTGCTCGACGAGGCGGCGCTCACCGCCGGCGACCGGCCGGTCACGCTGGTCGCCGCGGTGCCCTCGGTGCTGGAGAAGCTCCTCGGGAGCCGTCGGCTGCCCGACACAGTCGAGATGGTGGCCCTGGCCGGCGAGGCAGTGCCGCGCATCCTGGTCACCGCGCTCCACGAGCGCCATCCGGCCACGGCCGTCCTGAACCTCTATGGCCCGACCGAGGCCACGACCTACACGACGCTCGCGGCGCTGGAGCCGTCCGCCGTCTGGCCACCGATCGGCCGGCCGATCGCCAACGCGGCGACCTACGTGCTGGATGGAGAGATGAAGCCCACGGCGGTGGGGGTGCCGAGCGAGCTCTACATCGGCGGCGCCGGAGTGGCGCGGGGCTATCTCGGCCGCCCCGCGCTCACCGCCGAGCGCTTCCTCCCCGATCCCTGGGGATCGCCGGGCAGCCGGATGTACCGGAGCGGCGACCGGGTGCGGTGGCTCTCCGACGGCGAGCTTCTCTACCTCGGGCGGCTCGACCAGCAGGTCAAGCTGCGCGGTTTCCGCATCGAGCCCGGAGAGGTCGAGGCGGTGCTCAAGGAGAGCCCCGAGGTCCGCGAGGCGGTGGTCCTGGTGCGCGAGGACGCGCCCGGCGACCGGCGGCTCGTCGCCTACCTGGTCTTCGCAAGCTCCGAAGCGGACGTCTCCGACCTCCGGCGACGCTGCCGGGAGCGCCTGCCCGCCTACATGGTCCCCTCCGCCTTCGTCGTCCTCCCGCGCTTGCCGCTCCTCGCGAGCGGCAAGCTCGACCGCGCGGCCCTCCCGGCGCCCGAGGCGGCGCGCCCCGATCTCGCCGAGCGCTTCGTCGCCCCAGAGAATGAGCTGGAGCAGACGGTCGCCGCGGCCTGGCAGGAGGTGCTCGGGGTCGAGCGGGTCGGCATCCGCGACAACTTCTTCGACCTGGGCGGGCACTCGCTCCTCCTCGTTTCCCTGCATGAGAAGCTCGAAGCGCGGCTCTCCCGGAAGCTCTCGATCGTCGACCTCTTCCAGCATCCGACCGTCGAGAGCTTCGCGCTCTTCCTCGCGGCGGGGGCCAAGGCACCGCCGGTCGCGGCTCTCGCCGAGCGGGCGGCCCAGCGTGACGAGGCCCTGCGCGCCAGAAAACCATTCCGCCCGCGGAGCACGAGATGATCGCCCCGGAGAGTACCGGCATCGCGGTCGTCGGCATGAGCGGCCGCTTTCCCGGCGCCGCAGACGTCGAGACGCTCTGGCGGAACCTGTGTGCCGGCACCTGCTCGATCACCTTCTGGAGCGAAGAGGAGCTGCGGGCCGCGGGGGTCTCCGCGGCGGACCTCGCCGACCCGCGCTACGTGCGGGCCGCCGGAGTGCTGGGGGATGCGGACCTCTTCGACGCTCCCCTCTTCGGCATGACGCCGCGCGAGGCCGAGGTGATGGACCCGCAGCAGCGGGTCTTCCTGGAGTGCGCCTGGGCGGCGCTGGAGGACGCCGGCTACGACCCGGAGCGCTACCCGGGCTGGATCGGCGTCTACGCCGGCTCGGCGCTCGGCAGCTATCTCTGGATGAACGTGGCCCAGAACCCGGAGGCCCTGGCCGCGGTCGGCGCCTTCCAGGCCATGATCACCAACGACAAGGACTACCTTTCGACCCAGGCGAGCTACCGGTTGAACCTGCGCGGCCCGAGCGTCGGCGTGCAGACCGCCTGCTCGACCTCGCTTGTCGCCGTCCACCTCGCCTGCCAGGGGCTGGTGAGCGGCGAGTGCGACCTGGCGCTCGCCGGCGGCGTCGCCCTCGGCCTGCCGGAGGAGCGGGGCTATCTCTACCGCGAGGGCGGCATCGCCTCGCCGGACGGGTTCTGCCGGCCGTTCGACGCGGCCGCGGCGGGCACGGTGCGCGGCAGCGGGGTGGGGATCGTGGTGCTGAAGCGCCTCGCCGACGCGCTGGCCGATGGCGACCGGGTGCTCGCGGTGATCCAGGGCTCGGCGATCAACAACGACGGCGCGGGCAAGGTCGGCTACACCGCCCCGAGCGTTTCCGGCCAGGCCGAGGTGATCGCGGCGGCGCAGGCGGTCGCCGGGGTGGCGCCGGAGACGATCTCCTACGTCGAGGCGCACGGCACGGCGACGAGCCTGGGCGATCCGATCGAGGTGGCGGCGCTCACCCAGGCGTTCGGGGAGGCGGGCGGCCGGCGCGGCTTCTGCGCCCTGGGGTCGATCAAGGGGAACGTCGGCCACCTCGACTCGGCGGCAGGAGTCACCGGGTTGATCAAGACGGTCCTCGCGCTCCAGCACGGCGAGCTGCCGCCGAGCCTCCACTACGAGAGCCCCAACCCGAAGATCGACTTCACGGCGAGCCCGTTCTACGTCAACGCGCGTCACCAGGCCTGGCCGGAAGGGGAGCGGCCACGGCGGACCGGGGTCAGCTCCTTCGGCATCGGCGGCACCAACGCGCACATGGTGTTGGAGGAGGCTCCTTTTTCCCTGGGAGCGCCGGCGTCCTCGCCGGCAACGCTGCTCCGGAGCTGGCACCTGCTGCCGCTCTCGGCGCGGACCGATACCGCCCTCGCGGCCATGGCGGAGAGGCTCGCGGCTCACCTCTCGGCGCACGAGGAGCTGGACCTGGCCGACGCCGCCTTCACGCTTCAGGTGGGAAGGCGGGAGCTGGGCTTCCGGCGCGTTATCCTGGCGCGCGACCGCGAGGAGGCTTCTGCACGTCTGGAAGCCCTAGCGCGGGAACCTCACGCTGCATCCCAGTCGCCGCTCGAGCGACCGGCCGTCGCCTTCGTCTTCTCCGGCCAGGGAGCCCAGTACCCGGGGATGGGCGCCGGGCTCTACCGCGAGGAGCCCGCTTTCCAGGCGGCGGTCGAAGAATGCTGCGCGCTGCTCGATCCAACCCTGAGCGATGCGGTCCGGCAGTGGATCACTGCGGAAGGAGACGACGGCGATCCGAACGCGACCTGGCGAGCCCAGCCGGCGCTCTTCGTCTGCGAGTACGCGCTCGCCCGGCTGTGGCAGAGCTGGGGCATCGAGCCCGCCGCGGTCCTCGGGCACAGCGTGGGGGAGTATGTGGCAGCCTGCCTCGCCGGCGTCCTGCCCCTCGACGCGGCGCTCTCCCTGGTGGCCTTGCGCGGGCGGCTGATGCAGACGCTGCCGCCAGGCGCCATGCTGGCGGTGGGCCTTCCGGAAGCGGATCTCCTGCCGCGGCTTGGTGCCGGCCTCGCGCTCGCCGCCGTGAACGGTCCCGTGCGGTGCGTGGTCTCTGGACCGGAGCCGGCGGTCGCGGCGTTGGAAGCGGCGCTGGTCGCCGAAGGGCTCCCGGTCCGTCGCCTGCGCACCTCACACGCCTTCCATTCCGCGATGATCGATCCGATGCTCGACGATTTCCGGCGCGCGGTCGAGCGGGTGCCGCTCGCGCCGCCGCGGATTCCCTACGTGTCGAGCCTCCTCGGGACCTGGGTCGAGGAGGAGCCGACCACCGCAGACTACTGGGTGCGCCACGCGCGCGAGACCGTCCGCTTCGGGGCCGCTCTCGAACGCCTCCTGGAGGAGCCGGAACGGGTGTTCCTGGAGGTCGGCCCGCGGCAGGGGCTCCTCGGTTCGCTCGCCGGTCCCGCGCGGGTGGTCGAGGGGCTCCGCGCCGGTGACATGGACGAGGCGGAGCAGCTCCTGGGCGCTCTGAGCCAGCTCTGGGTGCACGGCGTGTCCGTGGATTGGAGCGGGTTCCACGCCGGGGAGCCCCGGCGGCGGGTGAGCCTGCCGGCCTATCCCTTCGAGCGCAAGCGCTACTGGCTGGAAGGTGCGCCGGGGGAGACAGGCCGCGTGGTCCTCGGCCGCCGGTCGTTCGACGACTGGTTCTACCTGCCCTCCTGGCGGCGGACCTTGCCACCGCGCGGTCTCGACGAGTCGGCCGGAACGGAGGAAGCGCGGCGCTGCCTGATCTTCCTCGACGACTGCGGTCTCGGCGAGGCGCTCGGCGCGGCGCTAAGGGAGCGGGGCTGGGAGATCGTCTCGGCGGTGGCCGGCGAGGCCTGGGAGGAACTGGGCGTCGGCCGCTACCGGATACGGCCGGGAGACGCCGCCGACCACGCCCGTCTCTGGGAGGCGATGGCCGCCGGTCCCGGCCTGCCGCGCCGGGTGCTCCACTTGTGGAACGTCACTGCCGTACCGTCCGGCGATCTGACACAAGCGCTCGATCGCAGCTTCTACAGCCTGTTCCATCTGGCGCAGGCCCTCGCCCGGTATGCTCCTGCGCTGCCCGAGCCGGTCTCGCTCCTGGTGCTCGCCAACCGCCTGCATGCGGTCGAGAGCGGCGATCGTCCCGAGCCCCTGAAGGCGGCGCTCCTGGGGATCTGCCGGGTGCTGCCGCAGGAGCAGGACGGGATCCGCGTCCGGAGCCTCGATCTGGATTTCGTGCCGGGTGGTCCGGTGGACCCGCGATGGAGCGAACGCATTCTGGCCGAGATGGCCGAGCTGGAAGCCGGGGACGCCGCGGGCACGGTCGCCTGGCGAGGGTCCTACCGCTACGTCCCGGGATGGGACGAAGTGGCGCTGGAAGCACCAACGGCGCCAGGCCTACGGCCGGGAGGGGTCTACGTGATCACCGGCGGCCTTGGAGGCCTGGGTCTGGAGATCGCGCAGCTCCTCGCCGAGACCGTCCAGGCGCGGCTGGTGCTGGTGGGGCGGAGCGCTCCGGCCGGCCGGAAGCTCCAGCGCCTGCGCGCACTCGAAGCGCTGGGGGCCGAGCTGCTGATCCTCTCCGCCGACGTCGCCGACGAGGCTCAGGTGGCGAGAGTGCGCGAGCAGGCGCTCGCCCGGTTCGGCGCGGTGCACGGAGTCTTCCATGCGGCCGGTATCGCTGGCGGCGGGCTCCTCGCAACGCGCCCGGCGGAGGCAGCCGCGGCGGTCCTCGCCCCCAAGGTGCAGGGGACGCTGGCCCTTTCCCGGGTCTTCGCCGACGCCGATCTCCTGGTGCTCTGCTCCTCGCTCGTCTCTCTCGTGGGCGGGATCGGCCAGGCGGATTACGCGGCGGCCAACGCCTTCCTGGACAGCTTCGCCGCCGCCGACACGACCCGCGGCCGGCGTGCGGTCGCGATCGATTGGGATGCCTGGCAGCAGGTCGGAATGGCGGCCGAGACGGAGATCCCGGACGAGCTCCAGGCCTGGCGCTCCCGCCAGCTCACCGAGGCGATCGATCCCGCGGAGGGGCGCGCGGCGTTCGCGCGCATCGTGTCGGCCGCCCCGACTCACATCGCGGTTTCACCCCACGCCCTCGCCGAGCGCCTCCGGTCGGCCGCCACCCTCCGCCTCTCGGCGGTCCTTGCGAGCACGGAGGAGACGCCGCGCCGCGCCCGCCGTCCGCGCCCGGCCGGGGCGCCCCCCTACGAGGCGCCGGAGACTCCGCTCGAAGCGCGCCTCGCGGAGATCTGGCAGAGCCTCCTGGGTATCGAGCTGGTCGGCCGCCACGACGACTTCTTCGACTTGGGCGGCCATTCGCTCCTCGCCATCCAGCTCGCCTCCCGCTTACGCGAGGATCTCGGTGCCGAGCTCCCGCTGAACGCCGTGATCGCCGGGAGGGCGGGCGCGACCCCCGCCCGTCTCGCCCAGGCGCTCACGGAGAAAAAGAGCGAGCCCCTGCCCGAGTCGGCGGCGGGCCGTCTGGTCGCCCTCCAGCCCGACGGTCCACGACTGCCCTTCTTCTGCATCCATCCGGCCGGCGGCGGCGCCTTCAGCTATACCGACCTGGTGCAGTGCCTGGGACCCGAGCAGCCGTTCTACGCCCTCCAGTCGGACGGGCTCGACACCCCGTTCATCCCCGGCCTGACGCTCGAACAGATGGCCGCCTCCTACGTCGCCGCGATCCGCCAGGCGCGGCCCCAGGGGCCCTACCACGTGGGCGGCTGGTCGATGGGCGGGCTCGTCGCCTACGAGGTCGCGCAGCAGCTCCACGCGGCGGGGGAGGAGGTCGGCCTCCTCGTCCTCTTCGACACCCGCGCCGACACCCGCCCCGAGGGCGTCACCGAGCTGCCCGAGGACGAGGCCGAGCTCCTCTACATCCTCTTCCACGACGAGGTCGACCTCTCCCACGAGCACATGCGCGCCCTGCCGCCCGGCGGAGCGCTCGCCTACCTGGTCGAGCAGGCGGAGCGGTCCAGCCTGCTCGCCCCCGGCTTCGGCGTCGAGCAGGCGCGGCGCCTGATGGACGTCTACATGAGAAACCGCCGTCTGATGTGGAGCTACACGCCGCGCCCCTACCCCGACTCCATGGTCCTCTTTCAGGCGCAGGAGCGCCGGCCGGGCGAGGAGCAGCCCGAGGGGCTGCGCTGGGACGGGCTGGTCAAGGGCGGCGTCCGCGTCTACATGATGCCCGGCGACCACAACCACCAGCTGGTGCCGCCGTACGTCGCCCAAGTGGCTGAGCGGCTGACCCGGCTGTTCACGGAGTTCGAGGAGCGGGTCCTGACCTCCGGCACGGCGCTGGGGCGGGGGTGAAGGAGGCTCCCTGCTCTGGAGAGGTCTGCGTCGGTCTTCGAGCTCCCTATCGAGCGCCTCGGATACTCTATCCAGCGCCCGGATAGTCTATCCGGCGCCCCGATAGTCTATTTTCCGCCAGAAGACCTCTATCCTGGCGCCCAGCTCTCTATTTCTGGCCCCAAGCTCTCTATCCTGCCCCTGGCTTCGGCTTCGAGCAGGCGCGGCGCCTGATTTGAAGATGCGGGGAATTGAGATAGTCCTGTTCCGTTTGTGAGCCGTTGGTCATGGGGCCTCCTATGCCACTTGTGCATGCAGGCGGACACCCAATGCGCGAGCAACCTTCAACACCGTGGCAAAGCTCGGATTGCCGTTCTCGCCAAGTGCCTTGTACAAGCTCTCTCGGCTCAGCCCGGCATCGCGCGCGACCTGCGTCATGCCGCGCGCTCGCGCGATATCGCCGAGAGCACGAGCGATCCCCACGGCATCATCGGGAGCTTCTTGGAGCCAGGCATCAAGATACGCGGCCATCTCTTCGGGCGTACGAAGCTGTTCGGCTACGTCATAGGCAACGGTCTTGGTTTTGGCCCTGGAGGTCGGTTTCTCAGTGGTCTTAGCCATGATGTGGCACTCCTATAGATTCTTGGCGAGAGCGATGGCGGTCTTGATGTCCTGGGCTTGCGTTGACTTGTCTCCTCCGGCAAGCAGCACGATCAGGATTCCGCCACGCTCCGTGTAGTAGACCCTGTACCCAGGACCGAAGTCGATCTTTAGCTCGCGGACGCCGTCAGTGAGGACGCGATGCTGGCCGGGATTGCCATGGACAAGACGATCAACGCGGACTTGAATACGTGCGCGACCGACCAAGTCTTTCAGCGAGTTGATCCAATTTCGGTAGACCTCGGTGGCCTTGACGAGCATAGCCGATTGTAGCCTATAGGCTACGAATGTCAAGAGGTGAGCGCGCTCCTCAGGGCGAAGCGAGAATTGTCCTGGTTCTCGGCGCCCGCGTACCTGCACGCAGCGCCCGTGTACCTGCACGCGACGATCGCGCGCCCGTACTCGGTGTCCGGGTGCAGGCACGCAATCACCGCGCGCCTGTACGCGGTGACCCCGCGCAGAGTCGCAAGGACCGTGCACCTGCACGCGATGCCTGTGCGCCTGCACGCCATGACGGTGTACAGGGACGCAGGGACTGCGCGCCTGTACGCAAGATCCGCGTGCCTGTACACGATCACCGTGTGCCTGCACGCGATGGCCGCGCGCCTGTACGCAGAGGCCGTGTGCAGGGCTCCTGCCAGGGTCCAGTAACCCGGAGAGTTTCCGCTGTAGTACCATCCCCGCGAACCGCGCTCCCGGTCGCCCAGAGGCCAAGCTCCCCATGCTCGCACTCCGTTCCCGCCGTGTTGTCACTCCCGAGGATACTCGCGCCGCCACGATCACTGTGGAGGGCGGGATTGTGACCGCCGTGCTGCCCTACGGCGAGGTTCCCGCCGGCGCCGTGTTCGTCGACTGCGGCGAAGCGACGATCCTCCCGGGCGGGGTGGACTCCCACGTCCACGTCAACGAACCGGGGCGGGCGGATTGGGAGGGGTTCCCGACCGCCACCCGGGCTGCGGCGGCCGGCGGGATCACCACCCTCGTGGACATGCCGCTCAACAGTATTCCGGCGACGACCACGGTGGAAGCGCTGCGCCAGAAGCGAGCGGCGGCCGCCGGTCGCTCCTTCGTGGACGTCGCCTTCTGGGGCGGCGTGGTGCCGGGCAACGCGGCCGACCTGCCAGAGCTGGCGGCGGCGGGGGTGCGTGGCTGCAAGGCTTTCCTCGTCCCCTCCGGGGTCGACGAGTTCCCCGCGGTCGGCGAGCCTGAGCTACGCCTTGCGCTGCCGATCCTCGCCGGGCTCGGCCTCCCCCTCTTGGTCCATGCCGAGTTGCCGGGACCGATCGCGGCAGCAAGCCTCGGCTGGAACGAGCCGGCGAGCTACCGCGCCTATCTCGCCTCCCGCCCGGAGGCCGCCGAGGTCGAGGCCATCCGCCTCGTCCTGCGCCTCGCCGAGGAGACCGGCGCCCGGGTCCACGTCGTCCATCTCTCGGCGGCCGCGGCTCTGCCCCTCCTCGCGGCGGCGCGGTCGCGCGGCCTGCCGGTGACCGTCGAGACCTGCCCGCACTACCTGACCTTCGCCGCCGAAGAGATCCCGGACGGTGCGACCGAGTGGAAGTGCGCGCCGCCGATCCGCGGGCGGGAGAACCGGGAGCGGCTGTGGGCGGCCCTGGCGGCGGGGGAGATCGACCTCGTGGCCTCGGACCACTCGCCGAGCCCGCCGGCCCTGAAGCACCGCGAGAGCGGCGACTTCTCCCGGGCCTGGGGGGGCATCGCCTCGCTCCAGCTCTCCCTTTCCGCCACCTGGACGGAGGCCCGGCAACGCGGCTTCACCCTGGACGACCTCGTCCGTCTGATGAGCCGCGCGCCCGCCGTGCTCGCCGGCCTGGGCGACCGGAAGGGTGCGATCGCCCCCGGATACGACGCCGATCTCGTGATCTTCGACCCCGAGGCGAGCTTCCGAGTCGAGCCGGAACGGCTGGAGCACCGCC
Source organism: Thermoanaerobaculia bacterium (assembly GCA_035644215.1). Taxonomy (GTDB): domain Bacteria; phylum Acidobacteriota; class Thermoanaerobaculia; order Multivoradales; family UBA5704; genus DASQPA01. The sequence goes on along the minus strand of DASQPA010000534.1, from coordinate 12,187 downwards.
ACAAGCTCACCCCCTACGCCGGCCGCGTCCTCCACGGCGTCGTCCGGACGACCTTCCTCCGCGGCGAGACGGTATACGATCATGGGCAGTTCTCCGAGATTCCCCGAGGGAGGGTGCTGTGACCGACTGGAGCCAGGGACTGGACCTCGTGAGCGAACGCCTGGGCGGCGCCGTGCTCGTTGCCAACGACGAATTCTTTGCCCCCAAGGAGAACCTGCTCAAGGTCTCGCGGCCGGTCTTCCGCGAGGGCGAGTACACCGAGCGCGGCAAGTGGATGGACGGCTGGGAGACCCGCCGCCGCCGCGAGCCCGGCCACGACTGGTGCATCGTGCGGCTGGGTCTGCCGGGGGTGCCGCGGGGGATCGTGGTCGACACCTCTCATTTCCTCGGCAACTACCCCGAGTCCTGCTCGCTCGACGGCGTCGCCCTTCCCGGTCATCCCACGATCGCCGAGCTGACCGCCGAGACGACGCCCTGGTTCGAGCTCCTCCCGCTCTCGCCGCTCCAGGGCAATTCCGAGAACCGGTTCTCCCTCTCCCGGCATCTGCCGGCGGGGGAGGGGCGGTGCACTCACCTGCGCTTCCATATCTATCCCGACGGCGGGGTGGCGCGCCTCAGAGTGCACGGGGAGGTGGTGCCGGACCGCGAACGGCTCGCCCGCGCCGCCCGCTCCGGCTGGGAGGTCGACCTCGCCGCCGCCGAGCTCGGCGGCCTGGTGATCGCCGCGAGCGACATGTTCTTCGGCTCCCGGAACCATCTCATCCTGCCCGGTCCGCCGCTCGGCATGCACGATGGCTGGGAGACCCGGCGGCGCCGGGGGCCCGGCCACGATTGGGTCCTGCTCCAGCTCGGCGCCCGCGGCACCGTGCACGGAGTGGAGGTCGACACCAGCCACTTCAAGGGCAACGCTCCGGAGAGCTGCTCTCTGGAAATTGCGGACGCCGCGGGGATCGCCGGGATGGCGGTCGCCGAGCTTTCGGAGGCAACCGGACCGTGGCGCGAGCTGTTGCCGCGAACCGCGCTCCTGCCGCACACCCGGCACCGCTTCGAGGCGGAGCTGCTCCCTTCCGGCCCGGCCACCCATGCGCGCTTCCGCATCTTCCCGGATGGCGGGGTCGGCCGCCTGCGCCTCCTGGGGACCCTGGCGTGAGCGTGACGACGGCCGGGCTCGACCGGCTGAACGGCCTTGCCGCGGAAGCGGCGGCGGCGGAGCTTGCCGCCTGCTGCGGCTCGACGGCTTGGGCGCGGGCGCTCGCCGCCTCCCGTCCCTTCGCCGGAACGGAGGATCTCCTCGCCGCCGCGGAGCGGATCTGGTGGACGCTGTATCCGGACGATTGGCACCAGGCGTTCGCCGCCCATCCGCGGATCGGCGAGACGTCTGCCGGGTGGTCCGCCGCCGAGCAGGCGGGCGCACGCGGGGCGGCCGCTCCGCTCCTCGCCGAGCTCGCCGCCGCCAATCGCGCCTACGAGGCCCGCTTCGGTCACGTCTTCCTGATCTGCGCCACGGGGAAGAGCGCCGAAGAGATGCTCGCGGCGCTCCGCGTCCGGATGGCGAACGATCCGGCGGCAGAGCTGCGCGTCGCGGCGGCCGAGCAGGCCAAAATCACCCCTCTCCGGCTCCGGAGGCTCCTGACATGAGCGGCATCACCACCCACGTCCTCGACACCTCCCTGGGCCAGCCGGCGAGCGGCGTTCCCGTGCGGCTCGAGATCCGCACCGGGAACAGCTGGCGGAGCCTCGCCCGCGCCCAGACCGACGCCGACGGCCGCGTCCGCCAGCTCCTCGCCGAGGGCCAGGCGCTCGCCGTGAGCACCTACCGGCTGACTTTCGATACCGGGAGCTACTTCCGGTCCCGGGAGAGCGAGCCCTTCTTCCCGGAGGTGTCCGTGGTCTTCGCGGTGAGCGATCCGGCCCAGCACCACCACGTGCCGCTCCTCCTCTCTCCCTTCGGCTACTCCACCTACCGCGGGAGCTGAAACCATGCCCATCGAGCTGGCCCTGAACCGCTACGGGAAGTCCTCCGTCCGTCTCCTGAAGGTGCTGCGCCACGCCGACCGCCACGACATTTTCGAGGTGACGGTGGACCTCGCCTGCACCGGCGACCTGGCGGCCGCCTATACCGAGGGCGACAACCGCCAGGTCCTGCCTACCGACACTCTCAAGAACACGGTGTACGCCCTGGCCCGGGAGCGCTCGTTCGCCGAGCTGGAGGAATTCGGCCTCCTCCTCGGCCGCCACCTCCTGGCCGAAAACCCCCAGTTCCACCAGGTCGAGGTGGCGCTCGCCGCCCGTCCCTGGTCGCGGGTCGAGGTGGCGGGCCGGCCGCATCCGCACGCCTTCATGGAATCGGGGGCGTCCCGGCGCCGGACGCTCGTCCAGGTTGGCCGGGAAGGGATCGCGGTCCGCGCCGGGATCGAGGACCTCCTGGTCCTGAAGACGGCCGACTCGGCCTTCGAGGACTTCCCGCGCGACCGCTTCACCACCCTACAGCCGGCGCGGGACCGCGTCCTCGCGACCCGGATCGGCGCCGACTGGGCCTACGCGGGGGTCGAGGTCGAATACGGCGCCGCCTTCTCAGGGGTAGAGCGTCAGCTCGTCGAGACCTTCGCCGCGCACGACAGCCGCTCGCTCCAGCACACCCTCTACGCCATGGGCGAGGCGGTGCTCGCGGCTTTCCCGGAGGTACTGGAGATCCACCTCCGGCTGCCCAACCAGCACTACCTCCTGGCGAACCTCGCGCCCTTCGGCCTCGACAACGACAACCAGATCTTCGTCGGCACCGCCGAGCCCTACGGCCTGATCGAGGGGACACTGCGGCGGACGTAGACCGCGCGGTCTTGCTTGCCTTTCCGGGTCGTCGAGCGGCCGTGGCTACGCAGCATGGGATCTTCGGCCAGCGCTCTTTGAGCCCTTGGCTGCAGTCTGCGACTTCCCGGTCGCCCTCTTCGGCCGAGTCGAGTGTGCAATGGCCTTGGCGAGATCCTGCCGCGTGGCTCCGAGCACCAGCATGCAACGGAAGAGCGTATCGAGCGATGTCGACTCGGAGGATCTCTCCAGCTTCGAGACGCGGGCCTGCCCGGTGCCGATCAGGCGCGCGAGGTCAGCCTGACTGAGCGAGTGCACCTCGCGCAGCTCGCGAATCGCCTCCGAGATCGCGACCTTCATCTCGACCAGCTCTTCTTCTGCCTGGGTAAGACCGAACAATTCACCCACGGTGCCAAACTTGAAGCCGGCAGCCTCAAGGCGGCTCTTGCGATCTGGGTCCATACCTATTCCCCCTTAGCGCCAGGATTCTCTGAACAGGCGCAGGCGTTTCCGGCAGATCTGGAGCCATCGCTGCGGCGTTGCCTGCGTCTTCTTGTGAAACACCCCAAGCACCAGTACCCATTCGTCTGCGACGTGATAGATGACTCGCCATTCCGATTTGTCAGCGGTCAGTCGTAGCTCGTGGCAACCGGGACCGATGTCCGGCATCGGCTTGGAGAGCGGAGGACTGAGCCTATGACCCTTCTGAACGAGCCGGATAAGGTACCCTGCATCGATCCTGGCTTGAGCCGGCATCGGCGGACTGCGGAGCGGCTCCGCCCCACTCGCCCAGCCCAACAGTTTCTCCGGCCCCATAGATGCAGAATATGACGTATTCGTCATGGAGTCAAGTCAAATCTAGCACATGAGAAGGCCATGCCTCGTCGACATCGGGCGGCTCCCGACGGGGACGCAGCCGACTGCTACAAGCTGGCGATCATGTCTAGTCGCCTGCAGCTTCGAGCAGCTTACACAGCTCCGTCCGCACGGTGTCGGTGGAAGCCTTCTGCATTCCTGCCGTGCCGAAGTTTGCCTCGACCCGAACCGGTCCGCCGCTCTTTTGCTTCACGATTACATTTAGTGGGGCCACTGAGCCTTCACCCATTGTGACAGCCTGACCTGCAGTGATAATTCCCAGGTCTTTGTTGGCGTTGACAGTCCCCCAGCCGTTTGTAGCTACAGCTTGAGCTACATTCTGAAAGACGGCAGCCTTGTCGGCCCCTGTGAACTCCTGCCAAGTCTTGTACGTCTTACCTTTGAAGAAGCTACCCTCTTCTGTGAAGTGGGCGACGCAGGGCTTCTGGTCCTTCGATGTGTCCTCCGCTTTCGGCTTATCGCTTGCCTGAGCACCCAAAGGTAACAACAGGGCTGCCGCCACCACCGCGAGTTTTCTCATAATTCCTCCTTACGTGCTGCGGCACGCGATATGCGGCCGCACAGAGTTGGGCGCCCTAACCCGGCCGAGCTATCATCCATCTGCTGAATGGTGCCCTTGCCTTGGCCTAGGCCGCCCGAACGAGGTATCGGCACAGCGTAGCTCCAGGCTCTAATGGCGTCAACGACATGAGCGCATACCAATATGGGTTCGGCGGTTGCCGTTCTCCGGGAGTGGGAAGATCTCGCCGCCGGAGACCGGCCCGTCGCCAGGCTGGTGGCTCTTGACCGTCCTCTTGCCAGCCCTCGACCGGGAGCCGCTCCTCTATACAGAGTAAGGGGAGACCCGGACGGCTATCCAGTTGTGGCCACCTATGGCGAGCAGGGTCCCCAGATCGCCGGCAGGTTCGACCGATACGAGCCGCGATGGACCGAGGGATTGCACCTGTTGGAGTCAGTGGTCCGCTCGCCCCTCGCCCTTGCCAGCCTACTCGAAGTCGAGCCGGAGGCATTCGGCGACTTTTCGGAGACCCGCGTGGCAGACGACCCACCCCGCGCCCATGGTAGGCTCCCGCGAAGGCTGCCCCGCGGTAGGGCCGGCGGGGAACCTCTTGGAATGGAATGCTGGCAGACTTGGGAGGAGGGATACGGAGCGATGGCCGGAAGGAGAGGACGGATCGCGGGCACGGGCAGGGCGGTACCGGAGCGGGTGTTGACCAACGCCGAGCTCGAGAGCATGGTCGACACCCATGACGAGTGGATCGTCACCCGGACCGGGATCCGGGAGCGCCGGATCGCGGGGCCGGACGAGTCGCTCTCGACCTTCGCCGTTCCCGCCGCCAAGGCCGCCCTGGAGATGGCGGGGGTCGAGGGCCGGGAGGTCGACCTCGTGCTCTGCGCCACGGTCACCCCCGATACGCCTTTCCCTGCCACCGCCAACGTGATCCAGGACAAGATCGGCGCCACCCGCGCCGGCTCCTTTGACCTCTCCGCCGGATGCAGCGGCTTCATCTACGCCCTGGCCGTCGGCGAGCAGTTCATCGAGAGCGGGATGGCGAAGAACGTCCTCGTCGTCGGGGGGGAGATCCTGTCGAAGATCACCGACTGGACCGACCGCGCCACCTGCGTCCTCTTCGGGGACGGCGCCGGGGCGGTGCTGCTCCAGGCGACCGAGGAGGCGGGCCGGGGCGTCCTGGGGAGCGCCATGCACAGCGACGGCTCGTTGGGCGAGCTGATCTTCATGCCCGGCGGGGGGAGCCGCAACCCGCCGTCGCGCATCCTCTACGAGAGCGGCCTGGCTTTCCTGAAGATGCGGGGGAACGAGACCTTCAAGATCGCCGTCCGCTCGCTCGCCGAGGTCAGCCAGGAGGTGCTGGCGCAGGCCGGGCTTGCCGAGAAGGACGTCGACTGGTTCATTCCCCACCAGGCGAACCTGCGGATCATCGAGGCGGTGGGGAAGCGGCTGGAGATCCCCGAAGGGCACACCTACGTCAACATCGAGCGTTATGGGAACACCTCGTCCGCCTCGATCCCCATCGCGCTCGACGAGCTCAACCGGGCAGGCCGGATCGCCGCGGACGACATCGTCCTGCTCGCCGCCTTCGGCGCCGGCCTCACCTGGGGCTCGGCCGTCCTGCGCTGGTAAGAGAACGAGATCGCCTCGCCATGAACGTCAACGAAGCGCAAGCCGTGGTGACCGGGGCCGCCCGTGGGCTCGGCCGTTCCTTCACCCTCGCCCTGCTGCGCGAGGGGGCGCGGGTGGTGGCCGGCGACGTCAACGGGGCAGGCCTGCGGAGCCTCAAAGCGGAGGCGGGGGAGCAGGCCGGAGCCCTGACCGTCGCGACCGTCGACGTGGCGAACGAGGCGGCGGTCGCCACCTTCGTCGACCTCGCGGCCAAAGAGCTCCCGGGGCTGAACGTCCTCCTCAACAACGCCGGCGTGCTGCGCGACGGCGTGCTCGCCCTGCAGGAAGAGGGGGCGGTCCGCAAGCTCCCTCTGCTGCAGTGGAACAAGGTCCTGGAGGTCAACCTCACCGGGCAGTTCCTCCTCGCCCGGGAGGTGGCGGCGCGGATGATCGAGCGCGGCACCCGCGGGGTGATTGTCAACCTCTCGTCGCTCGCCCGCGCCGGCAACGTGGGGCAGTCGAGCTACGCCGCCTCGAAGGCCGGGCTCGACGCCTGCACCCGCACCTGGGCGCTGGAGCTGGCGGCCAACGGCATCCGGGTGGGCGGCGTGGCGCCCGGGGTGATCGACACCCCGATCCTCGAAGGGATCTCCGGCCCCGCCCTGGAGGCGCTGCTGCACGACATCCCCCTGGGCCGGATCGGCACCCCCGACGAGGTCTGGCAGGCCGTCCGCTTCATTCTCACCTGCGAGTTCTTCACCGGGCGCACCGTCGAGGTGGACGGCGGCGCCAGCATGGGGTAGAGCCCTCACCCTCGGTTCACCCCGACCGTACAGTGGACGCGCCGCCCGCCTCCCGGATAGACTCCGGGGCGACCGCCGAGCGCGCCCGATGCTCTTCGACTCCAACCTCACCCACGAGCAGGAGCTTGCCGAGTTCGAGATCCTCAAGCCGCGCCTGCACGAAGTCTGGGAGGCGCTGACCCTCCAGGACGAAACCCCCCATACCTCGGTCGTCGTCCCCTCGCTCACCCTGGACCAGAGCGGGCTCCAGAAGCTCGCCGGGGCGAGCTTCTACGAGGAGCGGCTGCTCTTCCTCCTCATCCGTCTGCGGAATCCCAAGGCGCGGGTGGTCTACGTCACCTCGCAGCCGGTCCACCCGCTCATCCTCGACTACTACTTCCAGTTCCTCGCCGGCATTCCGGCGAGCCACGCCCGGCAGCGGCTGACCCTGCTCTGCGCCTACGACGCCTCGCCGCGCTCGCTGACCGAGAAGATCCTCGAGCGGCCGCGGCTGATCGACCGCATCCGGGCCGGCATCGCCGACATCGACCGCGCCTACCTCACGGTCTTCAACTCGACCCCCTTGGAACGCCGGCTGGCCGTCCTCCTCGGCGTTCCGTTGAACGGCCTCGATCCGGCGCTCAGCCACCTGGGGACCAAGTCGGGGAGCCGCAAGGTGTTCCAGGAGGCCGGCGTGCCCTACCCGGCCGGCCGCGAGGACCTGCGCGACGAGGCGGACGTGCTCGACGCCCTGCTCGACCTCAAGGCCGAGCGTCCGGACCTCCCCCGCGCCGTGGTCAAGCTCGACGACAGCTTCTCGGGCGAGGGCAACGCCCTCTTCCACTACCCCGAGGACCCCAGCCGGGAGGCGGTACGGGGCGCTCTCCACCAGCTCGAGTACTCGCTCCCCACCGACACCGAGGACAGCTACTTCGAGAAATTCGTCAAGACCCGGGGGATCGTCGAGGAGTACATCGTCGGGCTGGAGAAGCAGTCGCCCTCCGTCCAGCTGCGGAGCAGCCCCAAGGGCGAGGTGCTGACGCTTTCGACCCACGACCAGATCCTCGGCGGCCCCACCGGCCAGGTCTTTCTGGGCTGCAGCTTCCCGGCGCGCGAGGACTACCGCCAGCAGATCCACCACGATGCGGTGAAGATCGGCCAGGTCCTCGCCCGGCACGGCGCGGTCTCCCGCTTCGGCATCGACTTCCTCACCTGGCGCGAGACGCCGGGTGGGGAGTGGAAGAGCTCCGCCCTGGAGATCAACCTGCGGATGGGAGGGACCACCCACCCCTTCCTCGCCCTCCAGTTCCTGACCGGTGGCCGCCTCGACCCGGACACCGGCCTCTTCCTCTCCTGGAGCGGGCAGCCCAAGTACTACCGGGCGACCGACAACCTGAAGTCGGACCTCTACCAGGGCCTCCTGCCCGAGGACCTGATCGACATCCTGACCGAGCACAAGCTCCACTACAGCCACGGCACGGAGAGCGGGGTGCTCTTCCACCTGATCGGCGCCCTCTCCGAGTTCGGCAAGCTGGGGATGACCGCCATCGCCAACAGCCGCGAGGCGGTCGACCGCCTCTACCGCCACACCCTCGAAGTGCTCGACCGCGAAGCGGCGTATGGGACGTAGGACCCAAGGAGAAAAAATGCGTTCGAAACTCTGGCTCGCCGCCGTCCTGCTTGCGGCGCTGGCAAGCTCGCTCGCCGGCTGCCGCCGTCCGGCTTTCCTCGGCGGCACCGACGACTCGGCACGCGGGGTGGTGTGCGAGGGCCGCTACGCCCTCTGTGCCTCGGCCTCCTGCACGCCGATCCCGGTGTACGACGCGAAGAGCGGCAAGATCGTCGTCGGCAAGGCCCTCTGTGACTGCCTGGTGGCGAACGGCCCCTCGCTGGGCGACCGCTCCTGTTCCGACCGGGCGCCGCAGGGCGACGGGCGCTACCTGGTCGCCGCCTTCTCCTTCGGCGAGACCGCCATCCATCCGGCAATGGGCTGCCCCACCGGCGGCGCCTGGGCGTCCTGCGACGACCAGCCCTGCGTCGTCGACCCCAAGGATGCGACCAAGGCGCAGTGCACCTGCCCGGTGCGGACGGACGGCGAGTATCAGACCCAGGGCGGCAACTGCGACAAGGCGAAGTGCGGCACCACCCTCTGGGCAGGGGCGACCCCCGACGCCTGGAAGGAGGCGGGGACGAAGCTGGCGGCGGGGGAGGGGCTCAAGGCGGCACCGGCGAACCGCTGTCCGTAGGACGGCTCACGCTAGAAAGGAGGAGCGATATGTCGTATAATGCATGCAAGGAGATACGACAATGTTCCTCGTTTACCACCTCCGGAGACGGAGCTCGCCGCCCCTTGCTCTTTTCGCCGCTTTTTTCGCTCTAACTCTGGTTGGAGCCGCCCACGCGGACGCCATCCCCGCCCCGGAACCGGCCGCTGCGCCGGTCCGCGTGGCGACCGCCGCCGGCCTCCCCAGTCCCACCTTCCCAGCCCCTGCCACCGGAGCGCGCCGGATCGTCCTCTATGAGGCGAGCTGGTGCGGCCACTGCCGCCAGGTGCGGCAGCTTCTCCGCGAGCTCGGCACACCCTTCGTCGAGAAGGACGTCGAGCGGAGCGAGTCGGCGTACCGGGAGTTCTGGCGCAAGGGGAAGGGTTCGCTGGCCGTCCCGCTCCTCGACGTCGGGGGGGCCCTCGTCCGCGGCTACAAAGAAGAGGAGATCCGCCGCCTGGTGGCGGACCTGTTCCCGGTTCAGCAGCCCTAAGGATAAGGTGGAAGAGGGGTGCCCGGGTGGGCACCCCCCGTCAAGGTCGTCCGCTCAGAACCGCCAGCTGTCCGTCACGCTCCCCGAGCCGGACGCCGGCACCGAGTACGAACGGTTCGCCCCGGTCTCCCAGGTCGTCGTCGCCCCCTGGCGCATCAGGTACTTGTACTGGATCCCCGTCCCCTTGCTGGTGGTGAAGAAGACCGGGCCGCTCCACTGGCTGGTGCTCACGAAGTTGAGCTTGACCGCCTTGGTGACGTCCCAGTTGCCGAGCTCGGGGACGTTGCCGGAGACGTAGAGGTCCTGCCCCGGCGAGGTGGTGAAGCCGTTGACCGTGAAGTCGACCCGCACCGAGGCGGCCGCGGTGCAGGAGCGGGCGAGGAGGACGAGCGTCGAGCGGGCCTCGACGCCGTAGGTGGTGCCGGTGATCTTCTGCAGCTGCTGCGAGTCCCAGGCGGAAACCGTGGGGTCGTAGTAGATGTTGCCCGTTCCCTCCGCCCAGTCGGCGGTGTCGGCGAGGAGCCACCAGCACTTGCTGTTGGGCGCCGTGGGGAGGGTGAAGGTCAGGTTTCCCCAGTAGGCGTTGTAGGCGACGTAGACGTCGGAGGCGCTGCTGCTGCCGCCGGTCTCCGCCGCCGAGCCGTCGAGCAGGAAGGCGAGGCTGTGCGAGGTCGAGCTCCAGTCGGGGCTGTTGGGCGTCGTGCCGTGCCAGCCGATGTCCGGGTAGCCGTCGCTGTCGTGGTCGGTGCCGGAGAGCGCCGTCGACCGCCGCAGGGCCGGGTGGGCCTTGCGGAATGCCGCGAGCTTCGCGAAGAAGTTGTAGAACTTGGCGTTGTCGGTCAGGTTCTGCCAGTTGATCCAGCCGCAGCTGTTGTCCGCCATGTAGCCGTTGTTGTTGCCGCTCTGCGAGCGGCGGAGCTCGTCGCCGGCGAGGAGCATGGGGACGCCTTGGTCCAAGAGCATCTGGGCGCCGAAGTTGCGGATCTGGCGCCGCCGCAGCACGTCGTCGCCGCCGCTGTCCCAGCTGTAGTTGGTGTCGCTGCCGGAGGTCGCGTCCGCTCCGGTCGGGTTGCAGGGGCCGACGCCGTTCTGCTTGGTGTTGTAGGTGACCAGGTCGTTCAGGGTGAAGCCGTCGTGGGCGGTGACGAAGTTGACGCTCCGCGAGGGGGTGGTGAAACCCGAGCCGCTGCCGGTGATCGAGGAGCCCAGGGTGCTCACCTGGCTGTTGTCCCCCTTCATGAACTGGCGCAGGTTGTCGCGATAGGGGCCGTTCCACTCCGACCAGCCGGAGGGGAAGGAACCGACGCCGAAGCCGCTGGTGTCCCACGGCTCGGCGACCATCTTGGCGCCGTTGGTCGAGCCCACCGAGGCGATGCCGGTCAGCATCGCGGCGTTCGAGTTGAAGACCCGGCCGTCGCTCCCCTCGCGGCCGAGCTCGTAGGCCAAGTCGAAGCGGAAGCCGTCGACGTGCATCTGGGTGATCCAGTAGGTCAGGCTGTCCTGGACCAGCTTCTGGACGTTGGCCCGGCTGCCGTTCAGGTTGTTGCCGGTGCCGGTCGAATCCCAGTAGCAGGTCTTGTCGTCGGCCAGGGTGTAGTAGCTGGCGTTGTCCAGGCCGCGCAGGTTGATGTAGCGCACGGCGTTGCCGGAGCAGGCGCCGCCCTCCCAGGTGTGGTTGAAGACGACGTCCATCCACACCTCGATCCCCTGGGCGTGGAAGGCCTTGACCATCGACTTGAACTTGGCGACCTGCTCGCCGGCCACGTAGGCGCAGCTCCCGGTGTCGGGGCAGGCGTACTCGCGGTTGGGGGCGAAGAACTGGGTGGTCATGTAGCCCCAGTAGTTGATCCGGTCCTGGGTCGCGCCGCCCACCGGGTCGTCGAACTGCGGGTACTCGTGGACCGGCATGAGCTCGACCGCGGTGACTCCCAGCCCCTTGTAATAGGCCGCCTTGGCGGCGATGCCGTCGTAGGTGCCGCGGATGGTCGTCGAGAGGCTGGTGTCCTGGGCGGTCGCGCCGCGCAGGTGGGCCTCGTAGATGATCTCGTCCTTCATCGCGCCGTTCGGTTTGACGTCCCCCGTCCAGTCGAAGGTGTCGGAGAGCACGATCGACTTCGGCATGGCGCCGGCGCTGTCGACGTTGGCGTAGGTGCCGGTGCCGCCCAGGATGGCGGTCGAGTAGTGGAAGTTGCCGCTGCCGTCGGCCACCCGCTGCGGCTCGCCGGTCACCGCCTTGGCGTAGGGGTCGGTCAGGAGCTTGTTGGGATTGAAGCGGTTGCCGTTCGTATCGACGTGGGAGACGAAGCCCAGGCTGCTGCCCGGAGTCCAGCTCGCGTTGTAGGTCCAGTTGGGTCCCCACGCCCGGTAACCGTAGAGGGCGCTGGCGCTTAAGGACGGCACGGTGACCGTCCAGTAGTGGTTGACCAGGTCGGTCTGGGTGAGAGCGTACGTGGCGGTGGGGGTCGAGGCGGTGGGCGTGGCGAAGATCCAGACCTCGATCCGGGTGGCGTTGGCGGAGAAGACCGCGAACTGTACGCTGCTGCCGGAGATCGTCGCCCCGAGGGTCGTCGCCTGGGCCGACGGCGCCAGGGCGAGGAGGAGGACGGCAAGGGTGACGGCGAGGACGGCCGAGCGGAGCAGGCGTCCAGGGGGATTCGGTTGCATGGGGAGCTCTCCTTATCTGCCTTGGGGGCGGCGCGGGATGGCGGAGGACCATCTTCGCAGGTAAGTAAGGATCGCACGGAGCGGGGGAAGAGGCTACTCCCCGGCGGGGTGGGTCTTCATCCCCACCCGTCGCGGAGAACCTCGGCCGTGTGCTCGCCCAGGGACGGAGCCGGGCGGGCGA
>DASQPA010000533.1:0-19212 GCA_035644215.1 Thermoanaerobaculia bacterium | reverse complement strand
CGCTCGCGGTTGGCGATCGGCGAGCCGACCACCAGGTCCTCCTGCCCCGTGTGGCGGTGGAGCAGGAGGTCGAAAGCGGAGAGGAGGGTCATGAAGAGCGTCGCGCCGCTCTTCCGCGGCACGCGCCGCAGGGCCGTCGCGACCCCGGCCGGAACGAGGGCGCGGATGTGCGCCCCGCGAAAGCTCGGCACCGGCGGCCGCGGCCGGTCGGTGGGGAGGGCGGTCTGGGGCGGCGCCCCGTCGAGCGCCTGCCGCCAGTAGACGAGCTGCCGCTCGAGCGTCTCGTCGGTGAGCCAGTCGCGCTGCCAGCGGACGAAATCGGAGTACTGGATCGGCAGCTCGGGGAGCGGCGAGGGCAGACCGCGGACGAAGGCGCCGTAGAGCGCCGTCAGCTCGCGCAGGAAGACAGTCACCGACCAGCCGTCGGCGGCGATGTGATGGAGCACCACGACGAGCAGGTGCTCGCCCGGACCGACGTCTAAGAGCGTCGTGCAGAGGAGCGGCCCGACGGCGAGATCGAACGGCTGGAGGCCGAGCCGGCCGGCGAGGTCTTGCGCCGCGGCTGCGGCGCCGCCGCCCAAGGCCGAAAGGTCGACTCGCGGCAGGGCGAGGCCGAGGCGGTCGAGGAGCACCTGGCTCGGCCGGCCCAGGGCCAGGGGGAAGACCGAGCGCAGGACCTCGTGGCGGCGCGCGATCTCGCCCAAGCACCGGCCGAGGAGCGCCGGATCGAGCTCCCCGGTGAGGCGAAGGGCGCCGGCGACGTTGTAGGCGGCGCTCCCCGGCGTCAGCCGGTCGAGGAACCAGATGCGCTCCTGGGCATAGGAGAGCACGGCCGGAGCCTCTTCCGCCTCTGCCGCCAACCGCCGCGCGGCGAGGATCGGAGGGGCCAGGTGTGCACCGGCGCCCAGGATGCGGCCGGCCATCTCGGCGAGCGTCGGGGCCTCGAAGAGGCTGCCGAGCGGCAGGTCCACCCGGAAGGTTTCGCGGATGCGCGACACCAGTCGGGTGGCGAGGAGCGAGTGGCCGCCCAGGGCGAAGAAGTCGTCGTGCGGGCCGATCTGGCCGCCTGCGGGGTCGACGCCCAGAAGCTCGCCCCAGAGGGCGGCGAGCAACTCCTCGCGGGGATCCAGCGGCCGGGAGGGCGCCTCCCCGGCCGCGGCCGTCGGCAGCCCGGGCTCCGGCAGCGCCCGGCGGTCCACCTTGCCGTTCTCGGTGAGCGGCAGGGCGGGGAGGAAGACGAAGGCGGCCGGCACCATGTAGGCCGGGAGCGTCCGTTCGATCTCGGCGCGGAGGCCGGAGGCGGTCGGCGACGCTCCCGGCCGCGCCACCACATAGGCGACCAGCCGCCGATCGCCCGGCGTGACCTCGCGCACGACGACGGCGCTCTCCGCGATCTCGGGCTGGCGGGAGAGGCTCGCCTCGATCTCGCCCAGCTCAATGCGGAAGCCGCGGATCTTCACCTGCTGGTCGATCCGGCCGAGGAACTCGAGGGTGCCGTCCGGCCGGTAGCGGACCAGGTCGCCGGTCTTGTAGAGGCGCCCTCCGGCGGCGGCGGGCACGAAGCGCTCGGCCGTCAGGTCGGGACGCCCCAGATAGCCACGGGCGAGGCCGTCGCCGCCGGTCACCAGCTCGCCGGGTACCCCGACCGGAACCGGCTGGCCGTCCCGGTCCAGGAGGTGGACGGAGGTGTTGCCGATCGGCCGGCCAATGGGGACCGACGCGGTCTCCCCGAGAGCGCTGCTGCCCGCCTTCGTCGCCATCCGATGGCAGCAGGTGAAAGTGGTGTTCTCGGTCGGTCCGTAGCAGTTGAGGAGCGTACCGCCGATCCCACTCGTCATCTCGACGAGCGTCCGGCGCACGTGCGGCGGCGAGAGGACGTCGCCGCCGGCCAGGAGCTGGCCCAGGCCGCCGAGGCCCGCGGGATAGGATTCGACCATCTGGTGGAAGAGACCGGCGGTCAGCCAAAGGGTGGTGACGCCGTGGCGCGCCAGCGTCGCGTCCAGCACGGCCGGGTCCGGCACCCCCGGCGGGAAGACCACCAGCCGGCCGCCGTTCAAGAGGGGGCTCCAGATCTCCGGGGTCGAGGCGTCGAAGGCCAGGGGCGCCAGGTGCAGGAACACCTGATCCGGCCCCAGGTCGGCGAAACCGGCCGCGCGGACCAGGCGCACGATGCCGCGGTGGCCGATGGCGACCCCCTTCGGCACCCCGGTCGAGCCCGAGGTGTACATGACGTACGCGAGATTGTCGGGAGCGGTCCCCGCCGCAGGTGAGGGTGCGTCCTCGTCGTCGCGGTCGAAGGCGCTGTCCAGGCAGAGGACCTTGATCCCCTTGTCCGCGAGCCCGGCTGGCAGGGCGTCCAGCCGGTGCCGGTCGGCGAGCAGCACCGGCGCGCGGGTCTCGTCCAGGATGAGCTCCAGGCGCTGGCGCGGGAAGCTCGGATCGAGCGGCACGTAGGCGCCGCCGGCCTGGATCACGCCCAGGACCGCCACCACCATCTCCAGCGAGCGCTCCAGCCAGAGGCCGACCGGCACCTCCGGCCCCACTCCCAGAGCGCGCAGGCGGCGCGCCAGGCGACCGGCGCGCCGATCGAGCTCGCCGAAGCTCAGTTGGCGGCTGGGTCGGCCGCCATGGCCGTCGAACACCGCCACCACGGTGTCCGGGCGGGCGAGCGCCTGCGCCGCGAAGAGTTCCGCGAGTGTGCTCTCCCGCGGATAGGCGGGGGCCGTACCGGCCCACTCGGCGAGAATCTGCTGACGCTCACCCGCGGTGAGGAGCGGGAGCTCGCCCAGATGCCGCTCGGCGGCGGTAGCGCCTGCCGCGAGCAGCGCCGCAAGGTGAGAGGCGATGCGCACCGCGGTCGTAGAGTCGAAGAGGTCGCGGCGGTATTCGAGACTGCCCGCCAAGCCGCCGTCCCGGCCCAAGGCGAGGTCGAAGGTCAGATCGAACTTCGCGGCGCCGGTGTCGATCGCCACCGCTTCCAGAGAGAGCCCCGCGACCTCGACCGGCGGGAGCGGATTGACCAGGAGCGCCAGCATCACCTGGATCAAGGCGGCCGGACCTCGCCCCTGCCGCGGCGCCAGCTCGAGGACGAGCTTGGCGAAGGGCAGCTCCTGGTGCTCGAGGTCGGCGAGAGTGGCCCGGCGCACCCGCTCCAGAAGCTCGCCGAAGCTCGGCCGGCCCGAGAGGTCGGAGCGCAGGACGAGCGTATTGACGAAGAACCCGACGATCTGCTCGGTCTCCGGCAGCGGGCGGTTGGCGACCGGCGTCCCGACCAGGAGATCGGTCTTCCCGGTGTAGCGGTAGAGGAGTCCATCGAGCGCCGCGAGGACCGTCATGAAGAGGGTCGCCCGGTGGCTCCGGCCGAGCGCCTCCAGGCCGGCGACGAGGGCGGCGGGAAGGGTGATCGGGACGCGTCCGCCGAGCGCGCTCTCCTTCGCCGGCCGCGGCCGGTCGGTCGGCAGCGCCAGGGCTCCGTCCGGGCCGGTCGCGCCGGACAGCCGATCGCGCCAGTAGGCGAGCAGCGCCGCCAGGCGCTCGCCCGTGAGCTGCTCGCGCTCCCAGGACGCCCAGTCGGCGAACTGGTAGGGGAGCTCGGGAAGAGGGGCGGACGCGTAGAAGGCCGCGAGATCGCGCAGGAAAATGTCGTGCGACCGTCCGTCGGAGACGACGTGGTGCACACAGAGGAGCAGGAGGTGGTGCTCGGCCGTGAGGCAGAGGAGCTGGGCGCGCAGCAGCCGGTCGCCGGCGAGGCGGAACGGGCGGCGCGCCTCGTCCGCGGCCAGGCGATCGGCCTCGCGGTCCCGGCACCGCCCCGCCAGGCCGGCGAGGTCGATCACCGGCAGTGCCAGGTGGAACGGCGGCAGGATGACCTGCTGCGGCGCGCCGGCCTCCCCCGGCAGGGGAGGGGAGAACGTGGTGCGGCTGGCCTCGTGCCGGCGCACCACGGAGTCGAGCGCCCATGACAGGGCGGGAACCGCGAGCGGCCCCTCCATCCCCACCGCGCCGGCGATGTTGTAGGCGGCGGAGTCGGGCTCGAGCTCGGCCAGGAACCACAGTCGCTCCTGGGAGAAGGAGAGGGGGGCGCGGCTGGCGTTCCGCCGCACGGGGCCGGCGGACGGGACCGCCAGGGGCGAGCGCCGTCCGCCGCGCTCCTCGATCTCCCTGGCGAGGGCGGTCACGGTCGGGCGCGCGAAGAGGAGGTTGAGCGGCAGCTCCACTCCCAGCGTCTGGCGCAGCCGGCCGACCAGCCGCGCTCCCAGCAGCGAGTGGCCGCCCAGGGCGAAGAAGTCGTCGTGCGCCCCGACGCGCTCGACTCCCAGGAGCTCGCTCCAGAAGGAGGCGACGAGCGCCTCGAGCCCGGGACGCGGGGCGACGAAGGCGGCGCGCTTGCCGTCGTGCAGGCGGTCTAGCTGGCGGGCCGGATCGTCGGTGCGCCCGAGGAATTCGAGGGCGCCGTCCGGCAGGTGGCGTGCGAGGTCGCCGGTCCGGTAGAGGCGTGCTCCGGCCGGCCGGCCCCAGCCTGCGGCGAAGGGGTCGGGCACGAACCGTTCGGCGGTGAGCTCCGGCCGGCCGAGATCGCCGCGGGCGACCTGCACACCGCCGACGTGGATCTCGCCCGGCACCCCGATCGGCACCTCCTGCCCGTCGCGGTCGAGCAGGTGGACGTGGGCGTCGCCGACGGCGGCCAGGGAGGGGAGGGCCGTGGCGTTCCATTCAAGGAGCTGTTGCCGCTCACCCGCGGAGAGGAGCGGCAGCTCGCCAATCCTGAGCTGCGAGCCCTCGGCCACGGCCGCCAACAGGGTGCGGTAGTGCTCCGCGAGGCGCGCGATTGTGGCGGCGTCGAAGAGGTCGCGGCTGTACTCGAAGGAAAGGGCGATTCCCGCGGGCGTCTCGACCGCCTCGAGCGTGAGGTCGAACTTGGCGGTCGCGGTCTCGATCTCGCGCAACTCGATCGCGAGCCCCTCTCCCGCCACAGCGCGCGTGCCGGCTCCGGCGTTCTGCAGCACGAGGAGGACCTGGAAGAGCGGCGGCGTCGCCAGGTCGCGGCGCGGCGCCAGGGTCTCGACCAGCTTTTCGAAGGGGAGATCCTGATGCGCGTAGGCCGCCAGGCTCACCTGGCGGACCCGCTCCAGCAGCGCGCCGAAAGACGGCCGTCCGGCAAGGTCGGCGCGCAGGGCGAGCACGTTGACGAAGCAGCCGATCAGTCCCTCGATCTCCAGGCGCTCGCGGTTGGCGATCGGCGAGCCGACGACCAGGTCCTCCTGTCCGGTGTGGCGATAGAGCAGCACGTCGAAGGTGGCGAGGAGGACCATGAAGAGGGTCGCGCCGCTGCTCCGGGCGACACCCTGGAGCTCCACGGCGAGGGGCGCCGCCGGCACCTGGGCTGCGATCCGCCCTCCGCGGAGGCTGGGCACGGGGGGGCGTGGCCGGTCGGCAGGCAGCGACAGGTGGTCCGGTGCTCCGGCGAGCGCCTGTCGCCATCCGGCGAGCTGCGCCTCCAGGGCCTCGCCGGCAAGCCCGTCGCGCTGCCAGCGTGCGAAGTCCCGGTACTGCATGGGGAGCTCGGCGAGAGGGGAGGGCTCGCCCAGGCCCTTGCCGGCCCACGCCGAATAGAGGGCCGAGAGCTCGCGGAGGAAGATCGCGACCGACCAGCCGTCGGCCACGATGTGGTGCAGCACGAGGACCAGGACGTGCTCGTCCGGGCCGAGGCAGAGGAGGGTCGTCCGGAGGAGCGGCCCGGCGCCGAGGTCGAAGACCCGGCGGCCGAGCTGCCGGCAGAGGTCGTGGCTCACGGCGGCGGCCGCCTCGCCCAGGGCCGACAGGTCGGCCCACGGCAGCTCCACCGCGGTCTCCCCGAGCACCACCGGTGTGGGCTCGCCGGTGAGGAGCGGGAAGGCGGAACGCAGGATTTCGTGCCGGCGGACGATCTCCTGCAGACAGCGGGCGAGGGCTCCCCGGTCGAGGGAGCCGGCGAGGTGGAGGGCGCCCGGGAGATTGTAGGCGGGGCTCTCGGGGGCGAGCTGGGCGAGGAACCAGATGCGCTCCTGGGCGTAGGAGAGCGGGGCCTGGAGACCGGCCGCGTGGGGGACCAGCGGTGGCGCGGCGCTCGGCTCCTCCCAGCCGCGGGCCACGAGCTCCTGCGCCAGCGCTTCGAGCGTCGGGCACTCGAAGACCCGGCGCATCGGCAGCTCGATACCGAAGGCCCGGCGCACGCGGGAGATCAGCCGGGTGGCGAGGAGCGAATGGCCGCCCAGGGTGAAGAAGTCGTCGCGGCTGCCGATGCGCTCCAGCGGCAGACCCAGCACCTCGGCCCACATCCCGGCCAGCCGCTCCTCGATGGGCGTGCGCGGCGCAAGCGCAGCGATCCCGGCCGCGGTCTCGCCCCCTGCGCCCGCCGCCAGCGCCGCAAGCGGCACCTCGATCCGGGCGAGGGCGCGGTGGTCGACCTTGCCATTGGGAGAGAGCGGCAGCGCCGGCAGAAGGACGAGCGCCCCCGGCACCATGTAGCCGGGCAGCCGGCCGCGCAACGCACTCCTGATTCTGTCCGTGATCTCGTCCGTGCCCCCGTCCGTGTTGCCGTCCGTGTCCCCCGCGAGGACGACGAAGGCCACCAGCCGGGGATCGCCGTGGGGCGCGGGCGCATCGCGGCGGACGACGACGGCGGCCTCCTGCACCGGCCCCAAGGCCCGCAGGGCGGCCTCGATCTCCCCCGGCTCGATGCGGAAGCCGCGGATCTTGACCTGCCGGTCGATGCGGCCAAGGTACTCGAGGTCGCCGTCGGCGCGGAAACGCGCCAGATCCCCTGTCTGGTAAAGCCGGCCTCCCGGCGTCCCGAAGGGATCGGGGACGAATCGTTGGGCGGTCAGGTCGGGGCGGCCGAGATAGCCGCGCGCCAGGCCGGCACCGCCGAGCAGGAGCTCTCCCGGGATGCCCGGCGGCAGCGGCGCCAGGTGGCGGTCGACGACGTAGGCACGGGTGGCGCGGATGGGTCTGCCGATGGCCGGGGGGCGCGGGTCGGCATCGGCGGCGGTGCGGGACATCTCGGCCCAGGTCGAGTAGGTGGTGTCCTCCGACGGACCGTAGAGGTTGACCACCCGGACGATGGACGGTACCTGGTAGATCTGCTCGACGAGGCTCCGCGGCAGGGCCTCGCCCGCCAGGTTGACGGTGCGCACGCTGGCCGGCAGGCCGCCGGCGCGGACCAGCTCGGCCATGACCGAGGGGACGGTGTTGACCAGCGTCACCTCTCCTGCCGCGGCCAGAGTGGGGAGCGCCAGCGCGTTCTCGGCCAGGACCACCGCGCCGCCGCCGGCGAGCGGCACGAAGAGCTCGAAAACCGAGAGGTCGAAACAGATCGAGGTCGCGGCCAGCACGCGGGCGAGCTCGGCCGTGGCGAACGCCTCGCCGGCCCAGCGCACCAGGGTGACGGCGCTGGCATGGGCGATCGCCACCCCTTTGGCGCGGCCGGTCGAGCCCGAGGTATAGATGACGTAGGCCAGGTTGCGCGGCGCGGGCGCCGGGAGGATCGGGAGCGCCGGGAGCTCGGCTTCGAGGGTGGGAGGAGCGGGGAAGTCCGCCATGTCGACCAACCCTTGGGGCTTCCGGGGCAGCCGGGCGGCGACCGGCTCGCGGGTGACGAGGACCGGCATGCCGGTGTCCTCGACCATGAATCCCAGGCGCTGCGCCGGGTAGGCGGGATCGAGCGGCACATAGGCGCCGCCGGCCTTGAGCACGGCGAGGATCGCCGCCACCATCTCCGGCCGGCGCTCGAGGCAGACTCCCACCGGCACGTCGGGGCCGACGCCCAGGATGCGGAGATGGCGGGCGAGCCGGTCCGCCCAGCGATCGAGCTCGCCATAGGTGAGCGCGCCGGTGCCATGGAGGAGCGCCGGCGCCGCCGGGGTCCGTGCCGCCTGCGCCTCGAAGAGCTGGTGCAGGCAGGTGTCGTCGTCCGCCTCTTCCCCGGTCTCATTCCAGGTCACCAGCAGCTGGTGGCGCTCGGCGGGGGAGAGGAGGGGGAGGGTCGAAACTGGTCCGGCGCCGGGCGCTCCGGTTTCGCCGATCGCGGTGATCGCGGCGATGGCGGTGGCCAGCGTGCGGAGCTGGCCGAGCATCCGTTCCGCGGTCGCGGCGTCGAAGAGGTCACTCGCGAACTCCAGAGAGGCGGCGAGGGCGCCTTCGACCTCGGCCACGAAGAGGGTGAGATCGAGCTGCGCGCTCCGCCGCGGCAGGGCGACCGATTCGAGACGGAGGCCGCCGAGGTCGAGGCTCGCCCCGGCCTCGCCCAGGGCCAGGCCGCCCAACCCGCGCTCGCCGTCCTGCCGCTCGCGGTAGAGCACGAGCATGGTCTGGAAGACCGCCGGGCGGCTGGGATCGCGCTCGCCGCTCAGCCGCTCGGCGAGGAGGGGGAAGGGGAAGCCCTGGTGGGCGAAGGCCGCGATCGCGGTGTCCTTGACGCGGTTCAGAAGGGCGGGGAAGGTGGGATCGCCGGCGAGGTCGCCGCGCAGCACGACCGGGTTGACGAAGTAGCCGACGACCTGGGCGAGATCGGGCGAGCCCCGCCCCGCCGTCGGGGTTCCGACGAGGATCTCCTCCTGGCCACTGGTGCGGTGGAGGAGCACCAGGTAGAGGGCGAGGAGGGTCATGAAGGGGGTGGCCCCGGCGGCGCGGCCCAGGGCGTGGAGCCCGGCGGCCAGCTCGGGTGCGAGCCGCAGCCCCCGCGAGCCGCCGCGGAAGGTGGGGAGGAGCGGCCGCGGCAGATCGGTGGGGAGCTCCAGAGGCGGCGGCGTCGGCGGCAGGGCGGCGCTCCAATAGGCGGCCAGGCGCTCGGCCTCGGGCGAGGCCAGCCGCTCCGTCTGCCGGCGGACGAAGTCGGCGTAGGTGGCGGCGAGCGGCGGCAGCGTCTCGCCGCGGTGGAGGGCGCCGAGCTCGGCGAGGAGCACGCCCAGCGACCAGAAGTCGGCGACGAGGTGATGGACCGCGAGGACCACCCGGCGCTCGCCCTCTCCGAGGTGGAAGACGGCGAGACGCAGGAGCGGCCCGCGGGCGAGGTCGAAGGGGCGCTCCGCCTCTTCGGCCATCCGCAGGGCGAGCCGCGCCTCGCTCCAGCCGGTGGCATCGACTTCGCGGAAGGCGAAGCCGGCCTCGTCGTGCACCACCTGCTCGCCCTCCTCGCCGTCCAGCTCGAAGGTGGTGCGCAGGGCGGGGTGGCGGCGGACCAGCTCCTGGAAAGCCTGCCGGAGGAGAGGCGTGGGGAGCGCTCCGGCAAGGCGCGCCGCGCCGGCAATGACGTAGGCGGGGTTCCCGGGAACCACGCGATCGAGGAAGGCGAGGGCGCGCTGGCCGTGGGAGAGCGGGTAGCGCCGGGGTGCCTCTGCCGCTGCGGCTTCGTCGGTATCGGCGGCGTCGGCGGCAAGCGGCGCGGCCGTCGCGGCCGCCGGGAGGAGCCGCGCGACCTCGTGGCTCAGCTCGGCGAGGGTCCATCCCTGCAGCAGGTCGGCGAGCGGCACCTCGACGCCCAGGCCGGATTCGATCGCGGCGGCGAGCTCCGCCGCCCCCAGCGAGTCGAGGCCGAGGGCGACGAGCGGGCGGTCGACCGGTAGCCGCGCGCTCTCGACGCCCAAAGCCCGGGCCGCCTGCTGGTGCAGGAAGGCCGTGACTCGCAAACCCTTGTCGGCAGTCGTCGCCGCCGTGGCCGCGCCGGCTGCGGTCTCCGCGACGGGCGCGGCGTCTCCCGAAACCTGCCTGGTCACGCTGCGAGCTCTCCTCACCGCGTCTGTCCGCTAGACCGCGGCGCGGGCGAGCGCCGGGTCTTGCGAGGCCACGGCGTTCTCGCCGGCGGCGCAGAGCCCGACGAGCGATTCCATGATTTCCCGGCTGCGGGAGGGGAGGATCGACAGCACCGGGTCGGCCAGGCCGTGCGTGCTCTCGCAGAACCCCTGGAGATAGATGGCGGGCTTGAGCTCCGGCACGCTCTCGATCCGGTAGTCGCGGCCGACCTGGTACTCCTCGCCCCGGGTACGGAGATAGTGCTCGAGCTCGCCCAGGAGCGGGTGGCGCCGCGGCCGATGGAGGCCGGTCGCGAGGACCACGCCGTCGGCCTCCAGACGTTCCAGGCGCCCTTCCACCTTGTTCCACAGCGTGACCACGACACCCTCGCCGTGCGGCTCGATCTTCCGCAGCTCGACCATCGAGCGCAGCTTCACCCGCGTCTCGCCGGCCACCTTCATCTCGTAGAGGGCCTTGAAGATCGAGCGGATGAGCTCGATGTCGACGGCCGAGTAGTTGGTGTCGGAATGGGTGGCGAAGAGGCTCCGGCGCTCCGCCTCCGGCAGGTCGTAGATGAAGTCGGTCATCAGCGGCGAGTAGAGCTCATTGACGAAATGGCTCTCGTCGGCCGGCTTGTAGGCGAAGCGGCGGATGGCCGCCGTCACCTCCGCGCTCGGGTAGTGGAGGAAGAGGTACTGGAAGATCTCGGCGGCGCTCTGGCCCGAGCCGACGACGACGAAGCGGTAGGGCGCGTCCGACTGCGGGAAGTGGCGTTTGACCGCGGAGAGGAAGCTCTGCGAGTGGAAGACCTTGCCGTCGCGGGCGACCTCGACGCCCGGTGGGATGTGCGGCGCGCCGCCGGTCGCCATCACCAGGTTGCGGGTCAGCAGCTCCTCCAGCTGGCCGGTGGCGCAGTGCCGCGCCACCACCTGGAGCAGCTCGATCCCGTCGTCCCCCTCGACCGGCCGCACCGCCAGCACCTCGCGGTCGTAGCGCACCAGATCGGCGAGCTGCGCGGCGACCCAGCAATAATAGTGGTTGAATTCGCGGCGGGTGGGGAAGAAGGTCCGCAGGTTGATGAAGTCGAGCAGGCGATCGTGCAGGTGCAGGTAGTTGAGGAAGCTGAAATGGCTGCGCGGGTTGCGCATGGTCACCAGGTCCTTGAAGAACGGGACCTGGATCTCGGCCCCTTCGAGCAGCATGTCGGGATGCCATTCGTAGGCCGGTTTGCGGTCCAGGAACAGGGCTCGCGGCACGTGTGCGCAGCTCTCCGGCGGCTCCTTCATGCACACGGCCAGGGAAAGATTGGCCGGCCCGAAGCCGATCCCGATCACGTCGAACGCCGCCCCTTGGCGGCCGTGGCCTTCCTCGATCCTCGTCCGTTGCTTCATGGTTCGTCGCCTCGTCGGTCGAAAGTTCGTGGTTGCTTACAGGTAGGCACCGGCCTGTTCGTTCTGCCTGGCGACCCGGCGCCGCCCGGCCAGGGTGCGCCAGGGCTCGCGGGGCAGGCGGGTGGGCGACGGGAGCTGCCGCAGGTCGGCAAGCTCCGGCGAATCGACGCCCAGGGCGAGATCGGCGAGCAGCCGGCCTGAGGCGGTGCCCATGGCGAGCCCCGCGGCGTTGAAGACGGCCACCGTGAAGAGTCCGGGCTCGATCTCGCCGAAGAAGGTCTGGCCGTTCTCCGACATGCTCATGAGGCCGCTCCAGGTGTGGGCGAACGGGACCTCGCGCAGCATGGGAAAGCGGGCGAGGAAGGCCCGGCGGTGCCGGACGAGCGCCGCCTCGCGCACCCGCGGGCGGACGCCTAAGGCCGGGCTATAGTGGAAGGTGTTGCGGATCAGGATGCGTTGATCGGGGGTGTGCCGGACGGTCGAGCCCGAGGGATCCATGGGGAGGACCCCCCACCGGCGCTCCCCGCCCAGAGCCGCCTGCTCGGCCGGGCTGAGCACCGTCGTCAAGCTGCCGAAGCTCCACAGCGGGGAGGCTTGGCGGCGGAGGAAACCCAGCCCGGGGGTATAGCCGTTGGTCGCCAGGAAGAGGCGCCGGCAGACGAGGACGCCCTCCCCGGTCTCGACCCGGAAGCCGCCGGGCTCGCGGCGAAGGGCGCGCACCGGCGACTGTTCGAAGATCTCCACCTCGCCGGGGAGGGAGCCGGCGAGCCCGCGCACCAGGGCGGCGGGCTGCACGGTCATGCCGGGGAGGTGGACGGCGGCGCGGTAGAAGCGGGTCCCGGTACAGGCGGCGGTGGCCTCCGCGTCGAGCCAGCGGTGGGGGGAGCCGACGCCGTCTAAGAGAGCGGGCCAGCGCGACAGGATGCGGAGCCCCTCCTCGCCCGCCGCGGCGCGCAGGATGCCGCGCTCGTCCCAGTCGCAGTCGATGGTGTGCCGCTCGATCAGCTCCTTCAGGCAGCGCATGCCGAAGCGCGCGACGCGCACGTAGCGCCGGCAGTCGGCGGGCGCCATCCGCGCCGCGAAGTCGGTGAGGTCGACGACGAACCCGGCGTTGCGCCCCGAGGCTCCCGAGCCGATCCGCTGGGCGTCGACGACGGCGACCCGCTCTCCCGGGCGCCGCTCGGCGAGGCGGCGGGCCACGGCCAGCCCCACCAATCCGGCCCCCACGACCACCGAGTCGGGTCTCTCTTCTCCGGCGAGAAGCCGGGGGGCGGGCAGCGGCGGCAGAAGCGCCGTCCAGCCCGCACCCGCGTCGTCCTGGGGCGGCCTGATCATCGGGTTCATCTCGCTATCGCCGCTATCGCCTCCGCTGCGGGCGCCAACTCGTCGAGACCGCCGATCGGCTGGCCGGACGGCACCCAGTCCGGGGTCTCTTCCCAGAGGGCTTTGCCGTCTACGCCGTCGATCGCCTCGCCCAGGGAAGAGGAGTAGCCGAGGCAGCGCCAGAGACGGGCGCTCCAGTCCGGCAGCAGGGGATAGGCGACATACGCCAGCACCTTCGCCGCCAGCAGCTCGACCGCGACTCCGGTGTTGCGCTCCTCCTGCCGGCGGGCGAAACGGCCCCAGGGCGCCTCGCGTTCGGCGAACTCGCCCACCGCGCGGACCAGCCTCCCGAGCCCTGCGAGGGCCTCCCGTGGCGCGAAGGTCGCCGCCTGGTAGGCGATCCCCGCCTCCTCGACGGCGCGCAGGAGGCGGCCGACGAAGCGGTGCTGCTCGGCGGTCCAGGCCTGGGTCGACGGCGCCCGCCCGCCGTGGTCTCGCGCCAGCCGGCGGCCCAGATCGGCGAGCCAGGAGCCGCTGCCGGCGAGAATCGCCAGCGGATCGTCCGGCGCCGCCTCGAGGACCAGCGTCGCCGGAGCGTAGGCGGACACGGTATCGGCGGCATGGGCGGCGGCGAGGGCGGGGAGCAGGACGGCATAGGTGAAGACCTGATCGGGGGTGAGGAAGACGACGATCGCCTCGCCCTCGCGCGCCGCCGCCAGGAGCCGGGCCGCCCGCGCGAAGCGAGGGTCGAAGCGGGGCTCTCCGCGGGCGTCCCGCGTGGCGACGGCGAAGTCGGCGAGGCCCTCCGCGAGCGCCCCCTCGACCTCCGCGTGGAGCCGGGGGGACAGGGCGGCGCGGCGGGCGTGCTCGCGGATCGCGTCCGCATGGCGGTCGAGGGCGCAGCGCGCCGCTCCCTCTCGCCGCTCGACCGCGCCGGCTGTTTCGAGGCGCGCCAAGAGCGCGCTGGCCTCGGCGGTGTCGGCGGTGTCAGCGATCTTGGCGCTCCCGGCGTGGTCGACGAGAGTACGGACCCGGGCACCGGTCAGGCGGGCGTAGCGGGCATGGATCTCGGCGGTCTGGAAGGCATTGGCCGTAGCCGCGGTATCGGCGGCATCGGCGGTATCGGTGGCATCGGCGGCGACGAGGGCGAGAACGCTCGGCCGCTGTTCCACGGTCGGCCGGTCCTTCAGGCTGGCGACGGCGGTCGGGCTCTCCCACCAGATGCTGAGGAAGTGCAGGTCCTCGCCAGAGATATTGCGCAAAATGTGATCGCCAAAAGGCGGGAGATAGATGACGTCGCCGGGCCCCACCTCCCGGCTCTCGACGCCGACCGTCATCCTGCCGCGGCCGCGCAGGATGAAGAAGGTCTCCGACTCATGGTGGTTGTGCGGCTTGCTCTCGGCGCCCGGCTCGAGCACCAGCCACCCCGTGCCGAACGGCGTCGTGACGACGTCGCTCCACGGATAGAACATCTGTTCCTTACAGCAGTAGGAGTCGACGAACTGGTCGGGGTCCAGCTTCCGGATCAACATCACCTTGTCGCCTCAGCCTGAAAAAACCAATGGAACGATACCCGTTATTAACGGTTCACGGCGTCTCCCGCCGCGATGGCAACGCGTGCAATGTTACCAATAAATTCATGGAGCGAAGCGGCCCCGCTTGAGAACCTGTCGTCACTTCTTGGTGGCGATGCGTCAAATTTCGTGTAGCGCCGGATCGGGGTTCTCTGCCCAGTTTGCAAGAGATTCTTGAAATATTTGGCACCCGACCGCGACGCGACACAACCCCCGGAGGGTTCTAGAAATAGCTATTTTCTATGTCTTTTCAGCTCCTGGCATGTCGAACCCCTGGCCGGTCCTGCAAATCGACGATCTCCCGGGGTGGCTGCGAATCTCTCCCGAAGTGGAGCGCTCTGGCGCCCGAGACACACTCTAAATAGAGGAGGGAGTGAAGGGTTCCGACGAGACGCCGGTTCTTAGCAAGGATTTGTGTCTCCGGGTCTTCCCTGATTGTAAAGTAACTGTAAGGGACGAGGAAGAAGAGCGCATGGAAACGACGATCGATCCCCTGGTGAGCTCGGTCAGCTCCCGGCTGAGCAGCACGACCCTCGCGATCAACTGGCGGTCGTTCGAGTACTATCCTCCACTCAATCGTATCCGTCGGTATACGGAGGAGCACTACCGGGAAGAGATCCCGCTCTCCTGTGCCGCCGAGATCGCGGGGATGGAGGCCTCCTACTTCTCCGCCTTCTTCCGGCGCAAGATCGGCATCCGCTATACCGACTGGCTCTGCTTCCTGCGGATCTCGCAGGCCATCTCCCTGATCTCCAGCCGCGACCGGCCGATCCTGGAGATCGCCGTCGCGGTGGGCTTCAGCGACCCGCGCAGCTTCCAGCGCGCCTTCAAACGGATCACCAAGATGACGGCGCGCGAATTCAAGGAGCACGCGCGTCCGGCCTGACGCCCGGCCGTAAGCTTCAGGCGCGGGCCAGGTACTGGCGGGTGGCGCGGCGGCTCAGGGTGGGGATGGTGATCGCGAGAGTCAGCACGCCGCAGGTCGTGAAGATCAAGGGGATGTTCTTGCCGGTCAGGTCGCCGGCCAACCCGCCGAGGGCCATGCCGAGCGGCGCCAGGGCGGAGATGATCGCCGTCCACAGGCCCATCACCCGGCCGCGCAGCTCCGCCGGCGTGTTGGCCTGGATGAGGGTGATCAGGTTGACGTTGATCAGACCGATGAGTACGCCCAGGAGGATGGAGAGGAAGAGGGCCACCTGCGGGTTGTGCACGAAGCCGACGACCAGCATGGGGATGGGCGCGGCGACGATCAGGATGATCATGAAACGAGCCCGCGCCTCGCCGGTGAAGTGGACGAGGCCGGCGATGATGAAGCCGACCACCGCGCCGCCGCTCATCCCGGCGAGGAGGAAACCGTACCACTTCGAGCCGCCGTGGAGATTGATCTGGACGAAAAACGGCATGAGCACGAAGAGGGCATAGGTAAAGAAATTGTAGGCGGCGGGCGCGGTGATGTAGGCGAGGAGGCCGGGCGTACTCCGGATGTAGGCGAAGCCCTCGCGGATCTCGGCCATGAACTGGCGGCTGCTGGCGGCGAAACCGCGCCGCTCGCGCGGCGAAGTTTGCGGCAGGGGAGGCAGGCGGACGAAGCCCTGGCTGGCGGCGGAGAAGAGGAAGCTCAGGCCGTCGAAGAAGAAGAGCCGCGCCGCGCCCAGCAGGTGATAGAGCACCCCGCCGACCCCCTGGCCGAGGAGCGCCGCGCCCTGGATGGAGAGCTGGTTGAGCGAGTTGGCCGCGGTCAGGCGCTCGGGCGGCACGAGGTCGGGGATGCACGCCGCCAAAGCCGGTTGGAAAAAGGCGTTGACCACGCCGATGATCGTCACCACCACGAAGAGCAGCGCCACCTCCGCCGGGCGCGACAGCCGGTCGGAGGCGATGGCGAGCGAAAGAGCAAGCATCGCCCCCCCGGCGATCACGTCGCAGAGGATCAGCACGCGGATGCGCGAAAAACGGTCGGCGACGGCGCCGCCGATGGGGGCGAGCAGGATGGTCGGCAGGGTCATGGTGGCGAGCAGCAGACCCATCAGGCTCGCCGAGCCGGTCCTTTCCACCACCCAGAACGCCATCGCGAGAGAGAACGCCTGGTTGCCCAGGCGGCTGACCGTCTGGCCTTGCCAGAGCAGCAGGAAGTTGCGATTGGTCAGCCGGGTGGGAACGCTCAGACGGTCCGGCGCACTTTCGGTTTCCATCGTGACCTCGACGGCGCCCGGGGGACGCGTCAGAATGGAAACCTTAACAGGTTGGCGCCACCTTTGTCCATGCAAAAATTCGGGACGCGAGTGTTCACCAATGGCATCACTGGCAGAAAATGAAAGGATGAATTACCGCGCCGCGCGAATTTCCCGCACCCGGTAGGCGCAGCGCCTGGCCCCGGCGAGAATGTGATCGATGCGTTCGACCTCGACGCCGTCGCCCAGGACCTCCTGAAAGACCCGGAGCTCGCCGGCGCAGAGGTTGGTGCAGGCGGTCGCGGCGGTGCAGATGGGGCAGTGGTTCTCGATCAGCAGGCAGTCCCCGCCGTCCTCTTCCCTCACCTCGGCCATGTAGCCCTCGCGGGTGCGCAGGTGCGCCAGGGCCTTGAGCCGCCGGCCGAGCGACCCTCGGCGCGGCACCGCGGCGCGGTAGGCCGCGATCTGGCTCCTTGTCCGCACCTCGATCAACTGCTCCATGCCGGGCTCGCCGAAAGCCTCCCGCACCGACTGGAGGAGGCTCACCGTCAAGTCCGCATGAGCGTTGGGGAACAGCTCGTTGGCGGCCGGGGTCAACCGCCAGAGCTTGGCCGGGCGGCCCATCGGCCGCGGCTCGTCCTCGCTCTCGACCAGCTTCTCCCCGGTCAGGGCATAGAGATGCTGGCGGACCGCCATGGCGGTGATCTTGAGGCGCCCGGCGAGGGTCTGGGCGTCCTGCGGGCCGTGCCACTTCAGAAGCTCCAGGATCGCTCTCCGGCTGCGGGTGTCGGCAGGGGGGGCGGAGAGAGCGGCGGAGGGGGCGGGGGAGTCGGCCATGACGACTTTATAAAGCCTAACCTTGACAAAGTCAATCCCCCGGACGTAGCCTGGTACCAGGAGGTTCGACATGGACGTTCACGACAAAGGAGTCTTGATCACCGGAGCGAGCCGCGGGCTGGGCGCCGCCCTGGCCCGGGAGCTCGCCCGCGAGGGTGCGAAGCTGGTGCTGGTGGCGCGGGGCGAGGCGGAGCTGGAGGAGGTGGTGGGCGCCATCCGGGCCGAGGGCGGCGAGGCCTACGCCCTGGCCGCCGACGTGGGATCGAAGGACGAGGTCTACGCCATCGCCGGCGCCGCCGCGTCGCTGGTGGGCGAGGTGGAGGTCGTCGTCCACAACGCCAGCACGCTGGGGCCGGTGCCGCTCCCCCTGCTCGCCGATACCGCGTGCGAGGACCTGGAGGAGGTGCTGGCGGTCAATCTCGTCGGCCCGTTCCGGCTCACCAAGGCGCTCGCCGGGCCGATGCTGCTGCGCGGCCGCGGGCTCGTCGTCCACCTCAGCTCGGACGCGGCGACCGCCGCCTATCCGCACTGGGGCGCCTATGGGGCGTCGAAGGCGGCGCTCGACCACCTCGGCCGCATCTGGGCCGCCGAGCTGGAAGGGACCGGCGTGCGGTTCCTGGGCGTCGACCCGGGCGAGATGGACACCGCGATGCACGCCGCGGCGATGCCGGACGCCGATCGCGCGGCGCTGGCGCGGCCCGAGGCGGTGGCGCGAAAGCTGGCGGGGATGATCCGCGACGACCGCCTCCCCAGCGGCGCGCGCCTGGAGGCGGGCTCCTGGGAGGTGCCGTCATGAGGCCGGCCGCCTGGCCTCGCCCTGACCCGCGCGCCACCCGGCTGCTCCAGATCGATCCGCGGGGCGATCCCGAGGGGGGCGCTTTCGTCGAGGGGACGATCGGCGATCTGCGCCACCGGCTCCGGGCCGGCGACCTGTTGGTGGTCAACGACGCGGCGACCCTCCCTGCCTCGCTCCCCGGGGTGACGGCCGCCGGCGCGCCGGTCGAGGCGCGCCTGGTCGGTGATCCCGGCGATGCCGGCAATCCCGGCGACACCGCAGCCGCTGGAAGTCCCGCCTGGCGCGCCGTGCTCTTCGGGGCCGGCGACTGGCGGACCCGCACGGAGGCGCGGCCGCCCGCCTCCGTGGCGGTGGGGGAGGTGCTCCGCTTCGACGGGCTCTCCGCCACGGTCGCCGACGTCGACGCATCCTCGCCGCGCCTGGTCTCGCTGGTCTTCGATCGGCGGGGCGCCGCGCTGTGGCGGGCGCTCTATCGCGCCGGGCGGCCGGTGCAGTACGCCCATACCGCCGGACCGGTCGCGCTCTGGCAGGTGCAGACCGCCTACGCCGCCCGGCCGTGGGCGGCCGAGGCCCCGTCGGCGGGTTTCGCCCTCACCTGGGACCTCCTCCTCGACCTCCGCCGCCGTGGCGTCGGCCTGGCGCGGGTGACCGACGCGGCGGGGCTGTCGTCGACCGGGGATGCCCGGCTCGACGCCCGGCTGCCGTTCGCCGAGCGGTTCGAGGTCCCCGCCGAGACGGTGCGGGCGGTCGAGTCGGCCCGGGAGAGCGGCGGGCGGGTCGTCGCCGTCGGCACCAGTGTCACCCGTGCCCTCGAAGCGGCGGCCTTGCGCGCGGCGACCAGCGGCGGGACCAGGACCGGGGGCGGGCGGCTCGTCGCCAGCCGGGGGAGGACGGACCTCCGCCTCGGGCCGGGCGTGCGCCGGAGGGTGGTCGACGCCATCCTCACCGGCGTCCACGATCCCGGGACCAGCCACTTCACCCTGCTCGCGTCGTTCGCCCCCGAGGCTCTGCTCCGGCGTGCCTACGCCTTCGCCGAGGCCCACGGCTACCGCGGCCACGAGTTCGGCGACGCCTTCCTCATCCTCGGCGATCCCGAGGTCGCCGTGGAGCAGGCCGCGGGAGGGTCGCCACGGTACGCCGAGGCCGCGGCGGGCGGTTCGTTAGATAGAAAAATAGCGATGCAATAAGGCATCTACGGACTTGCAATACCACTCCTGAATTTGCTAGCCTCACCTCGTCAACTCTCAAGCTCATTTCATCGCCGGTCCCGTGTACATGAAGGGATGAGTGTCTATGCCGTCGTTCGTCGATCCACCGCGTTTTGCTCGGCGCCAGGGCTAGGCCGGCGATGGCAA
>DASQPA010000532.1:0-14988 GCA_035644215.1 Thermoanaerobaculia bacterium | reverse complement strand
GCGGGCCCGAAGCTCAGGGGCGAGGTCCTTCCCGGGGGTGCGGACTGGCTCCTGTTGCGACCGGACGGATCTCGGACGCTCGACGTCCGATTCACCCTCCGTACCGACGACGGCCACCTGATCTACGTCGTCTCGCGGGGGATCTTCGTCATCGCGCCTGAGACCTTCCACCGCATTGCCGCCGGGGAGGAGGTCGATCCCGCCGAGTACTACTTCCGCACGACGCCGCTCTTCGAGACCGCGGCGGAGAAATACGACTGGCTGAACCGGGTCGTGGCGGTGAGCACCGCGAGGTTGACGGCGACGACGGCGGTCCAGACGATCTACGCCATCCTCTGACCGCTGGCGTGGAGGCCCCCCTACCCCTCCACCGGCGGCACCGTCTCCGGGGCGTGGACCGTGATCTGCAGGGTGTTGATGCGGTTGAGAGAAACCTCCAGGACCTCGATCGTCACCGGGCCGAGCTCGACCTTGTCGCCCACCACGGCGCGGCGGCCGAGCTCGGAGAGGACGACGCCGGCGATGGTGTCCTCGTCGCGGTCGGAGAGCTCGATCCCCAGGGCCTCCTCGACGTCCTCGACCAGCATGGCGCCCGAGACCTGGTAGACGCCGTTGCCGCGGTCCAGGAGCTTGGGTTTCTCGGTGTCGAACTCGTCCTGGATCTGGCCCACGATCACTTCGATGACGTTCTCCATGGCCACGATGCCGGAGACGCCGCCGTACTCGTCGATCACCGCCGCGACGTGGAACCGCTCGGCCCGCATGCGTTTCAACAGGCGGTCGAGGCCCAGGGTCTCGGGCACGAAGGTGATGTCGCGCGCCACTTCCTCCAGCGAGGTGACCGGCCGCTCGCGGCGGAAGAGGTCCTTGATGTGGACGAGGCCGATGACGTGGTCCAGGTCGCCCTCGCAGAGTGGGAAACGGGTATGGCCGCTCTTCCTCGCCAGGCGCAGGTTTTCGGCCAGGGGTCGGGCGGTCGAGAGATAGACGACGTCCGCCCGCGGCACCATGATCTGGCGCGCCACCCGGTGGGAGAGCTCGAAGACGTTGTCCAGGATCTCCCGTTTCTGGGTGGTCAGGTGGCTCGCCCGGCTGGTCGCGAGGAGGAGGCGCATCTCCTCCTCGTCGTGGACCAGCTCGCCCTCGGAGGGCGGCTTCATCCCGAAGAGCCGCAGGAGGCCGGTGGCGGCGTGGTTCAACACCCAGATGGCCGGGTAGGTCAGGCGATGGAAGAAGTAGACCGGGAGGGCGAGCCAGAGGGCGATCGTCTCCGCCCTGCCGATCGCGATCCACTTCGGCGCCAGCTCTCCCAGCACGATGTGGAGGAAGGTGATGAGGAGGAACGAGAGAGTGAGGGAGATCGAGGGGACGAGCGTCACGTTGCCCGGGAAGGCGAAGTTCACCACCGGCCGCACGACGCCTTCGAAGGCCGACTCACCCACCCAGCCCAGCCCCAGGCTCGCCAGGGTCACCCCGAGCTGGGTCGCCGAGAGGTAGGCGTCCAGGTGCTGGATCATGTGATGGGCGACGCTCGCCCGCCGGTGCCCCTCCAGGGCGGCGGGCGCGATCTGGGTCGGCCGCACCTTGACGAGCGAGAACTCGGCGGCGACGAAGAGGCCGTTCAGGAGCACGAGCACGACGGCGAGGACGAGCGCCCAGCCGGTCGAGAGGGCGAACGGACCGGGGAGGGCGGCGATCGGCAGGTCGGCGATCCCCAGGGCGCCGGTGGTCCCGGCAAGACCGGCGATACCGGAGATCATGGCGACACACCTCGCGCCACACCGAGGATCTCGTCCGCGCGGGCGGCTCTGCGCTTCGGGGGGCCGGACGGGGAGGAGGCGGTCGGACTCGGAGGGTCGTTACTCAATAGGGGGAACATTTTAGCACACCGGGTTGACGCCCTCCCGAGGCGGGGGATATCGTGCCGGGAGACCTGGAGGAGGGGAGCGATGGCGGTCGATCAGCATCTGCAGCCCGGCGAAGAGGTCCTCTACCGCGCCCACCCCAGCCGCATCCCCCTGATCCCGCCCCTGGCTGGCGTCGTCCTCGCCCTCTTGGCGGGGGTCGTGATGCTGCGCTTCGTGGTGCCGCCGGGGCACGACGGCGCGGTCGGGATCGGCGTCGGCCTCCTCGTGCTCGTCCTCCTGGCCGTCGCGGGGATGCGCTACCTGCGGCTGATCTCCCGCGAGTACATCCTCACCAACCAGCGGCTCCTCCAGCAGCAGGGTCTCCTGAGCAAGCGGTCGATCGACTCCTATTTGAGCAAGATCAACAACATCGAGTACTCGCAGACCTTCTGGGGCCGGCTCCTGGGCGTCGGCGACCTGAAGATCGATACCGCCAACGCCGACGAGCCGTCGATCTTCCCCGCAATCGCCGATCCCCTGGGCTTCAAGCGCGCGATCGCCGCCGCCGTCGAGGCCTACCTCGCCTCCGGCGCCCGCCCGGCCATGGCCGCCACCGCCGCCGCCGCCCCCTCCGGCGCCGAGCGGCTGCGCCAGCTGAAGGGGCTGCTCGACGACGGCCTCATCACCCAGGCCGAGTTCGACGCCAAGCGCAAGCAGCTGCTCGACGACATCTGATCCCCGAAACTCTCTCCCTTCCCCGTACGTAGCACTGCCATGCGATCCAATCTGTTGGCGGGGGTGTTGCTTTTTTTCGTGATGGCCGTACCGTGCGCTCTGGGCGCCCAGGAAACGCCGCGGCTCACGATCCATCGCGCCGCGGGCCCGATCACCATCGACGGCGACCTTGCCGATCCCGGCTGGCAGGACGCCCTGCGGGTCGACACCTTCTGGGAGACCAAGCGCGGCGAAAACGCCACGCCGCCGGCCGCGACCGTCGCTCATCTCGCCTACGACGACCATTTCTTCTATGCCGCCTTCGAGTTCGCGGACCCCCATCCCGACGCCATCCGGGCTCCGCTGGGCGATCACGACGGCATCTCCGGCGACACCGACTACGGCGGGGTCATCCTGGATGCCCGAAACGACGGCAAGACCGCCATCCTCTTCCTCGCCAATCCGCGCAACGTCCAGTATGACGCCGTCACCAACGACGCCTCCGGCGAGGATTCCTCGCCCGACTTCTTCTGGGACTCGGCGACCCGGATCACCCGCGAGGGCTGGGTGCTGGAGATGCGCATCCCCTTCTCCTCCCTGCGCTACAAGCGGGCCGATCCGCAGACCTGGGGCATCCTCCTCTACCGCAACTACCCGCGCGACTTCCACTACCAGATGTTCTCCGCTCCCCTGCCGCGCGGCTCGAACTGTTTCATCTGCCACGAGAACAAGCTCGACGGCCTCTCCGGCCTGCCGGCGGGTGGGCACCTGGTGGTCGCCCCCTACGGCACGGCGCGGCAGAGCGCCGCGCCGGAGGGCGACCTGGGGACTCCGCTCCACAACGGGCCGGTCCGCGCGCGGGCCGGCATCGACGTCAAGTGGACCCCCAGCGCCGACAGCGCGATCGACGCCACCTTCCACCCCGACTTCTCGCAGGTCGAGTCGGACGTGGCGCAGATCTCGACCGACGAGCGCTTCGCCCTCTTCTACCCCGAGAAGCGGCCGTTCTTCTTAGAGGGGATCGATCTTTTCCAAACTCCTCTCCAGGCGGTCTACACCCGTACTCTGACCTCGCCCGCCTGGGGGGCGCGAGCGACCGGCAAGCTGGACGACAGCGCCTACACCCTTCTCGTCACCCAGGACCGGGGGGGCGGCAGCGTCGTGCTCCCCGGCCCGCTCGTCTCGTCGTTCGCCGATCAGGACTTCTCGTCGACCGTGGCGATCGGCCGTCTCCGCCACGAGTGGGGCGGCTCGTTCGCGAGCCTCCTGGTGACCGACCGCGAGGTCTCCGGGGGCGCCCACAACCGGGTGCTGGGACCGGATTTCCGCTGGCACCCGAACGACCGCGATTCGGTCAACGGCCAGCTCCTCCTCTCCGACACGGTAACCCCCCGCCGGCCCGACCTCGCCGCCGAGTGGGACGGCCGGCACCTCGCCTCGCACGCCGCCGACCTCAACTGGTACCGCTCGACGAAGACCTACGACGTCTTCGTCGAGGGCAAGGACATCGGCGACGACTTCCGCACCGACGTCGGCTTCCTGCCGCAGGTCGGCATCCGCGAAACCTACTCCGAGACGGGATGGTCGTTCTACCCCCAGGCGGGGGCGTTGAACCACATCCGCCCCTTTTTCGCCGAGCGCTACACGGCTGGCCAGGACGGCGACCTCCTGCTGCGCCGGCAGGCGCTCGGCACGGAGATCGAGGGGCGCTTCAACACCTTCAGCCGGGTGAGCTACCAGTGGGAGCGGGTGCGGGCCGGCAACCGCCTGCTCGAGCGACCGCACCTCCAGTACCACGTGGAGATCAGCCCCTCGCGCCTGGTCGGCCAGGTCAGCCTGGACGGTTTCGTCGGCGACGACGTGGACGTCGACGGCGCCCGCCGGGGGACCGGCGGCCTCGTCACCCTGGGGGCGAGCCTGCGGCCGGGCAACTCGCTGGCGATCCGGGTCGACGCCAGCCGGCGCTGGCTGGACCTCCCCCAGGGGCGGCTCTTCACCGCCCAGGTCGGCCGGGTGAAGGCCACCTACACCTTCACCGCCCGCTGTTTCCTGCGCCTGATCGGTCAGACGGTCCAGGTCGACCAGGACCCGCTCCTGGCGGCCGTTCCAGTGACGCCGCGCTCCAAGGACTTCACCGGCTCGGCCCTCTTCGCCTACAAGCTCGACTGGCAGACGGTCCTCTTCGTCGGCTACGGCGACGAGCGGAGCCTCGCCGACCTCACCGGCCGGCTGGAGCGGGCGAACCGGGAGCTGTTCCTGAAGGTTTCGTACGCCTGGCAGCGCTGAGCGGGTGACCCGATCCGCAGAGCTTTAGATCGACAGTCTTCGATGAAATGAAATGAATTCCTCCGACACTCCAGGCAGGGCGTCAACGCTGCGCCTGGAGGACGTTCATCACCGTTTCATGGGAGGAATTCAAGATGCGTCGTTCGATCACCCAAGGCATGATTGCCAATTTTTCCATGGCTCTATGTCTCCTGCTCCTTCCTTGCTTCGCGGGTGCCGAGGAGCGCGGGAACGCGGGTCCGCGGAGCGAGCTGAGGAGCCGCCAGGTCGTCGTTCTCACCGACTCCGGCTGGTCCACGCCATCGTTCACCGCGGACTGCTTGACGGGCCTGGGGAGTGACAGCTGGGAGTTGACCCTCACCCAGACGCGCGATCTCCAGATCAGCGTCGAGGACATCGCCTGTCCGGGTGACTTTTACGAAGTCCGTGTCGACGGCTCGCTGATCGGCACCACGTTCAAGCCGGACGCCTGGGGTTGCTCGGCGAGCGGGACCTTGAGCACCGGCGCATTCACGATCACTCTCTGCCCGGGAACTCACTCGATCGAGGTTCGCGACGCGGGGTTCGACGGCCATTCGCAGGCGGAGATCGCACAGCAGAGCATGTGCCCCGCCGGGTTCAACGTCTCCGGATCGCTTGCCCCGATCCTGGTGGCGTCGCCCGCCTGCCCGGTCCTGGAGATCGTCAAGCCCGCAAATCGCGACAATTTCAACCTCGACAACGAGGACCTGACCGCCACCACCGCCACCTTCAAAGCCCGTGGACCCGGCGTGCCGGTGGATTGGAAGCTCGATCTCGAGTACAGCACCAGCAAGGGGTATGGAGGCTACACCCCCTCTCTGCCGGGCTTCCGCACGCAGGCGGGCGCGTCGCTCGACCAGACCTTCGCCGCCGAGGGCGGAAAGATCACCGTCACGGCGAGCGCCAAGGTGGGCACCGATACCGTGGTCACCAAGCCGGTCACGTTCACCGTCACGGGAACCGCCATCCCGGATGCCTCGATCACGTCGCGGCTGGTGTCGCTCTACCAGGACGGAGCCACTCCCCACCTGTTGACCGGCATCGCCATGGTCGAGAGCACCTATCACCAGTTCGAGGACAACACGCTCTATGGCCGGGAGGATCTCTGGCCGACCGAATCCCATGCCGACGGCGGCAGCCACATCGGCCTCATGATGGTCCCCACCAGCTCGGGGCTGGCGAACGCGTGGAGCTGGCAGGCGAATACCTCCGCCGGGGTGAACGTATTCCGCGGCAAGATTGCGCTCGCCCAGAGCCGCATGAAACAGATGATGGAGGGGAAGCCCGGCTTGCGAAGCCTGACGGCTCTGGAGATCGAGAACATGGCGGTCTACCTCTACCGGGGTGCCTCCGGCAGCGGCTCACTCAGTAAGCAGTACTACATTCCGGTCCAGAAGAGCGGGAAGTGGGACTGGGCCTTCAATCCGAAGGCCAGCTCCGTCGGCGTCGCCTACGTGGACTTGATCCGCAACAACATGAAATAGTAGGAGAGAGAAATAATGCGATCCACTTCACTTTCGCTCTCATTGCTCGGCGTTTTGACGTTGAGCCTTACCACGGTCTCCCACGCCGCCCCGGCGATTTCCGAGAAATCGGCTCCGGCTGCCCGCATCCAGGCGCTCACCCAGGCGAACGAGAGGGCCGTGAAGCAGTTTCTCGTCTCCCTGCTTGATCGGTCCAAAGAGGACGAGTTCTTTGGCGTCGGCCCCCACCGCGTCGTGGACCTCGACGGCGACGGCGTGCCCGAGCTTCTCGTCGCTCTCGACGACTCCGGACGCGCTTTCTACAACACCCTGCGCATCGTATGGGCCGATGGCGCAGGCTTCCGCGTTCAGGACCTCGGGTCCTGGAACCTCGCATCGCTCGCCGAGACCGTCGCCGATCTCGACGGCGACGGCAAGATGGAATTGATCCTGCCCCAGGAGCTCACCCCCTATCTGGGCTCGCGCCCCATGGCCACCTGGCGCGCGGTCTACCGCCTGGACAAGAACCGGCGCTACAAGGCGCGCAGCGAAAGCTTCGGGACGTTTTACGAGTCCCGGGAGCTGCCGCGCATCGCGAAGGACATCGAACAGACCCGGACGAACGCCGATCGACTGAGCGAGCGGCGGGTGAGCGACCGCATTCTGGTGCTCGAGATTGAGCGCGACAAGCTCCACCGTGTCCTGGGCGACGATCCCGAGGCGGGACTCCCCTCCGCCCTCGAATGGGCCACGAGCAGCGATCCGACCCGTCGCCTGCTCGCCGTGGGCGTCCTCTCCGACATCCGTCTCCCCCAGGCGCAGCAAGCGCTCAAGGTCCTGGCGCGCGACGCCCATCGCGACGTCGGCATCCTGGCAGAGAGGGCTCTCGCGGCGCGAACCGGCGATCCACGGTAGCCCTCGGGGGCTCCCGATTCAAGGTACTCTCTCCGCCGGGCAATCCGGCCCCTGGAACCGTAAGGAGAGGCGATGAAGAACGTCCTTCGGAAGTCCGTCAAGCTCACGCTGTCGAAAGAGACGCTGCGCAACCTCGATCCGAAGCAACTCGCGGCCGCCCAGGGTGCCGGGGCGACCTGGACCTGCGTCGAGTCGGTCTGCGATTTCTGCACCAATTGACGGCCAAGGAGAACGGATGGGGCCTTAGGCCCGTTGTGCTCCATCCGTTCCCCTCCCGGGCGGGCTCCTGCTACACTGAGCGTTAATGGGTCGTAACGCTCTCGCCCCCGACGCCTCCCTGGCCCCTCTCCTCGACTCGCTCCAAGCGGGCAAGCTCGGCCGGCAGCTCGTCTACTCGACCTCCATGCCGTCGACGCCGCCGCGCTACGGCGAGCTCGACCCGCCGCTCCCGCCGTCGATCGCCCAGGCCCTGGCGCGCTCCGGGGTGGCGCGGCTGTGGAGTCACCAGGCGGAGGGGATCGCCGCGGTGCGGCGGGGGGAGAACGTCCTCGTCACCACCCCCACGGCGTCGGGCAAGTCGCTGGTCTTCCAGCTCCCGGCGCTCGAAGAGGCGGCGGTCGGGGGACCGGGGCGGGCGCTCTTCCTCTTTCCCTTAAAGGCCCTGGGGCAGGATCAGCGCGGCAAGTTCCTGAAGCTCGCCCAGGAAGCCGGGCTCCCTGCGGACGTGGCAGGCTGCGAGATCTACGACGGCGACACCCCGCGGGCGCTCCGCGAGGCAATCCGCCGGAATTTCCCCCGCGTCGTGGTGTCGAACCCCGACATGCTCCACCTCGGGGTGCTCGGCCACTGGACCGGCTGGGGGCCGTATCTTGCCGACCTGCGCTGGATCGTCCTCGACGAGCTTCACACCTACCGGGGGATTTTCGGCAGCCACTTTCACCACGTCCTCGCTCGCTTTCTGCGCCTCTGCCATGCCGTGGGCGCGAAGCCGCAGATCATCGCCTCCTCGGCGACCGCGGCCAATGCCGCGGAGTTCGCCGAGACCCTGACCGGCCAGCCCTTCCACTGGATCGGCGAGTCGGGGGCGCCGCGCGAGGGGCGCCACCTCCTCCTCTTCCGCCCCAGCGGCTCGCCCTACACCACGGCGCTCCAGCTCTTCATCACCCTCGTCCAGGCGGGGATGAAGACCATCGTCTTCACCAAGGCGCGGCGGATCACCGAGCTCCTCTACTCCTGGCTGCGGCGCCAGGAGCCGGAGCTCGCCCGCCGGGTCGCCTCCTACCGCGCCGGCTTCCTGCCCGAGGAGCGGCGGCAGGTCGAGCGCGACCTCTTTGAGGGCAGGCTCGACGGGGTGATCTCCACCTCGGCCCTGGAGATGGGGGTGGACGTGGGCGGGCTCGACGCCTGCATCCTCGTCGGCTACCCCGGCAGCATGATGGCGACCTGGCAGCGCTCCGGCCGGGTGGGGCGGGACGGCCGGGAGTCGATCACCGCCATGGTCGCCCTCCCCGACGCTCTCGACCAGTACTTCCTCGACCATCCCCAGCAGTTCCTCGAGCGGCCCTGCGAGCGGCTGATCGTCGATCCCGGCAACTCCCAGGTCGCCCGCGGCCACCTGGTCTGCGCCGCCTCCGAGCTGCCGCTCTCCCGCACCGGCGACCGTTCCTACCTGGAACGCCACGCGCCGTTGATCGGCGATCTGCTCCGCGAGGGGAAGCTCGCCGAGGCGGTGGACGACGGCGAGCTCCACTCGACCCGGCGGCGGCCGCAGCGGGAGATCAACCTGCGCGGCTCGGGAAAGACCTTCACCATCGAGAACCTGACGAACGGCCGGGTCATCGGCACGGTCGACGGGGTGCGGGCCTACCACGAGTGCCACCCCGGGGCGGTCTATCTTCACGCCGGCCGGCAGTTCCTCGTCGAGGAGCTGCGGATCGAGGAGCACCGGGTGCGGGCCATGCCGGCGATACCGGCCGACCTCGATTATTTCACCACCCCGCTGACCGAAAAGGAGACGGAGATCCTGGAGGTCCTGGCCGAACGGACCGACGGCCCGCTCACTGCCCGGCTGGGGCGGCTCAAGGTCACCGAAAAGGTGGTGGGCTTCGAGCGGAAGCGCATCCAGGGCCAGGAGGTGATCGACCGCCAGACCCTGGATCTTCCGCCCTCGGAGTTCGAGACGGTGGGGCTCTGGTGGCTGGCCGGGAAACCGATCGAGCAGACGATCGCCCGCGCCGGCGAGCATTTCATGGGCTCCCTCCACGCCAGCGAGCACGCCGCGATCTCGCTCGTCCCCACCTTCGCCCTCTGCGACCGCGGCGACCTCGGCGGGATCTCCATGCCGTTCCATCCCCAGGTCGGCTGCGGCACGGTCTTCCTCTACGACGGCCATCCGGGCGGGGTGGGGATCATGCTGCGGGTCTTCGAGGACCTGCCGGATCTCCTGGGGCGGGTGCTGGCGCTCCTCGACGCCTGCTCGTGCGAGGTTGGCTGCCCCTCCTGCGTCCAGTCGCCCAAGTGCGGCAACGGCAACCGCCCGCTCGACAAGGGCGGGGCGGCGCGGGTGTTGCGGCTGCTCCTGGGGAAGGAGGAGGCGGTGGTGGTGGGGGAGGAGGAGACGCGGGATCGGAACCCCCCCGTGGCGGCGGCTCCGCCCGGAGATAAATCTCCGGGCTATGAATTGCGCCGGATGAATCCGGCTTCGCGGGACGGGGAGGTGGTGGGTCTTCATGCCCGGGCGGACCGGCGGGCCTCGACGACCCTCTCCTCCAGGGGCAGCGCCTTCCTCCGCTGGCTGCGCGAACGATTCCGCTTCCCGTCCTCCCGGCCGCGCGGTCCGCGCACGGTGCTCTTCGACCTGGAGACCCTGCGCTCGGCGGCGGACGTGGGGGGGTGGCACAACTGCCACCGGATGGGGATCGCCATGGGGGTCGTCTGCCATCTGGAGGAGGACCGCTTCGAGGTCTTCCCCGAGTCGCGGGTCGAGGCGCTGGCCGCAACCCTCTGCGCCGCCGACCTGGTGGTGGGCTTCAACATCCGGCGCTTCGACTACCGGGTCCTCGCCGGCTACACCGGGGAGAACTACGAGCAGACCCTCCCCACGCTCGACCTCTTGGACGAGGTCCGCAAGCGCCTCGGCTTCCGCCTCGGCATGGGCCACCTCGCCAAGGAGACCCTGGGGTGCGACAAGTCCGCCGACGGCCTCCAATCGCTCGAATGGGTGCGCCAGGGCCGGCTCGACCTCGTGGAGGCCTACTGCCGGAAAGACGTCGAGATCCTTCGCGACCTCTTCCTCCATGGCCGCCGGGAGGGTTGCCTCTACTACCGGAGGAAGGGGGCCGACGCCAAGCTCCGGCTGCCGGTCGAGTGGTAGGGGCCGCCTACTCCAGAAGTGCCTCGATATAGACTTCGACGGCTTCACGGATGTTCCGGAGGACGTCCCGCTTGGTGCGACCCTGAGAGACGCAGCCCGGAAGGGCCGGGCAGATGGCGACAAACCCCGATTCGCGACCTTTCTCGAGGATTACGGTGTAGCGCAAGAGTACCTCCTCCTGGTCCAGCCGATCCGGGCAGGCCCGAGTCTGGCTATCTTACCTCGGCATCCTCTGTCCTCGCAGGGTCAACCCTCCGCGGGTCTCGTCCGTAGAAGATCGGTAGATCTCTACTTCAGGAGGCCCACCCATGAAGCGATTCGTTCTGATCCTCGCCGCCGGTGCCCTGCTGCTCGCCGGCTCCTCCGCTCATCCGCTGCTCTCGGACGAGGGAAGGCCTTTCACCCCGGCCTCCCTGCACGCCGCCTGGAAGACGGTGGAGGGGCATTACGGCGTGCTCAAGGACGATCCGCGCGGGCCGGTCTTCGCGGTGAGCTTGAAGGACAAGACCGGCAACGTCCTCGTCGAGTCCGTCGGCAGCGACTGCGTCGTCCTGGGAGGGGACAGCAGCGCTCCAGGGTGGCACACGGTCTACCCCCTGGATCGGATCGAGCTCCAGGTCTTCAAGTAGGGGAGGATGGCGCGGCTCTGGTAGCATCGCCAGGCATGAACGTCACAATCTGGCACAACCCGCGCTGCACCACCTCGCGCCGCACCCTGGACCTCCTGCGGG
Source organism: Thermoanaerobaculia bacterium (assembly GCA_035644215.1). Taxonomy (GTDB): domain Bacteria; phylum Acidobacteriota; class Thermoanaerobaculia; order Multivoradales; family UBA5704; genus DASQPA01. Next base: position 3,638 of record DASQPA010000532.1, on the reverse strand, counting down.
AGCGGGGGATCGAGCCGGAGATCCGGGAGTATCTGAAGACGCCGCCCACGGCGGCCGAGCTCGCGGAGGTCCTGAAGCGCCTGGGCAAGGGGCCGCGCGAGATCCTGCGCAAGAAAGAGTCGGCCTACGCCGAGCAGGGCCTCGGGGACCCCGGTCGGACCGACGAGCAGCTCGTCGAGGCCATGGCGAAGACCCCCATCCTTATCGAGCGCCCCATCGTCCTCGCCGGCAGGAAAGCCGCCCTCGGCCGGCCGCCCGAGGCGGTGCTCGACATCCTGTAGCCCTTCCTTCTCCTCCCCCCGGAGAGGGGGCGCCGGCCCACCCCGTGGTATGGCGACGGCCGTTCTCCATCCTCCTATGATCCGGTTCGCAGGCCAATGGAGCGAGGAGCGCAGGCATGGAAATCGGCATCCCCAGAGCGACCCGTGCCCGCGAGCGGCGGGTCGCGCTGACGCCGTCGGGCGTCAAGGCGCTGGGCGGGGTGGTGGAGCGGCAGATGCCGCGGCGGGCGGCGGTGGCGGTGGGGTAGCCTCTTCCGATGAAGGTGAGCGTGCTAAAATCGTCGTACTTTGGCGCCACTATTGTGGCGCAAGGTGAGCGACTACGGAGAATCGTCCCATGGCTCTTCGCCCGGCAGAGATTACGATCCCCAACGTACGCCTCGGTCTCGAAGAGCTCCTCACCGTGATCCAGGGTCTCGATGAACCATCCCGGGCCCGTGTAGCCCAAGCTCTGGCCGAGGTGGAGATGGATGCCCGGTTCAGGGACCTGATCCAGGAGCTGGCTGCGCGAGATCCGGCGGGAGACGTCACGGATGCCGAGATTGACCGCGAAGTTCAGGCGGTGCGCGACACCACGCGGTCAGAATGAATCGCCGGATCGTCGTTGATACCAACCTCTGGATCCGGGCTCTCCTGGGTGGCCCGGTGACCTTGCCGCTGCTCAAGGCATGGCGAGCCGGCAAGTTCGAGGTCCTCATCAGCCAATCCCTGCTCGAGGAACTGGAAGCAGTCTCGCAGCGTCCGCGCCTTAAAGAACGCATCGACCCCGCCCAGTCGAAGGCGTTGCTGGAGCAGTTACGCTGGCGAGCACAGTGGGTAGAGGCAACCGCCATTCCACCCCGCTGCCGTGACCCGAAAGATCATCCGGTCCTGGCGACTGCGATCAGCGGTCACGCCGATGCCATTGTCTCCGGCGACGGCGACCTGCGTGCCGACGGCGAGTTACGGCAGCAAATGCTAGAGCACGGCGTGAAAATCTGGGGCATCACAGGACTACTCGCCGACCTGGAAGAGGAGCCTGCGGTCGGATAGCAGGTCCCTCCGCGACCAGGGTCTCGGCGCCGGCCCCCGTCCCAAGCCAAACAGTCAGTCCCCGCCGGCCGCGGTACGCGTACCTATTCCGCTTTGTTTGTGCTAACTTAGCTCCATGCCAGATCTCAGCCTTCTCGGGCTCGGCCTCTACAGCATTCCGGAAGCGTCGCGGATCAGCCACGTTTCACCGGAGTCCATCCGGCGCTGGCTCTGGGGATACCGGTACGCTGCCAAGGGTAAGCTGCGCAGGGCCGAGCCGCTTTGGAAGCCTCGCCTGCCGAAGATCGATGACGCCCGCGCTCTTACCTTCCGCGATCTGATCGAGATCCAGTTCGTCCACCGGTTCCGGCAGGAGGGGTTGAGCCTGCAGTCGATTCGCCGGGCGATCGGCCTCGCCACCAAGCTCCTGGAGGAGTCCCATCCGCTGTCTTCGATCAAATTCAAGACCGATGGTAGATCAATCCTAGCTCAGGTCGTCGAGCCCGAAGAGCAGGCATGCGTCTTTGACCTGACCACCGGGCAATACCTCTTCGACTTCGTCCTGGAGTACCTCTACGACGCCCTGGAGTACTCTGCGCTCGACGAGTTGGTCCGCTGGTGGCCGCTGGGCAAGGAGCGGCGTGTTCTGGTGGATCCGAAGAGGAGTTTCGGTCGGCCCATCGTCAAAGAAGGGGTCCCCACGGCGATCCTCGCCGGCTCCCACAAGGCCGAGGGCTCTGTGTCGGCGGTTGCTCGCTGGTTCGAGGTCGCGGAAGAGTCGGTCGAAGATGCGCTGGAATATGAGCGCTCCCTCAGGGCGGCGTGAGATTCGTCCTCGACCACAATCTATCGCCAAGCCTCGCGCGTGCCCTGGGGCTTCTCGTAGAGTCCTATGGCGATGCGGTAACCTGCCTCAAGGATCTGGGCTGGCAGTAAGAAGCCGATTTAAATTGCGCCCCTACCTTCCAGTGAGGTGAGGTCGCGCGGGTCGGCGTCGTCGAAGCGGAGCGGGAAGCAAACCTCCGCGCTCTGCCGGGCACCCACATCCTCCAGCGCGATCTCGACGCGATGCAGATCGTCGCCCAGGGCGCTCTGGGTGAGGCGGAGGGTCGGCATTCTGCTTATGAAAACCCGCTTTCAGCCAAAAAGTGGAAGCCACCGTCCAGCGCGGGCGCACAGCGTGTCCCCCACGCCGCGCCGGCTGCCGTCGACGCCGAACACGCGGCCACAGAATGCAACGGGGCAGTCGCCGCCCCTTGTACGTCGATGACCGGCGTCCGAGGGGCAGTCGCTGCCCTTTGTACGTCGACGACCAGCGTCCGAGGGGCAGTCACTGCCCTTTGTACGTCGACGACCGGCGTCCGAGGGGCAGTCGCCGCCCCTTGTACGTCGATGACCGGCGTCCGAGGGGCAGTCACTGCCCTTTGTACGTCGATGACCGGCGTCCGAAGGGCAGTCGCTGCCCCTGCGCCCTGAGCGCCCGCCGGATTACCGGTCGAGAGGCGCGGCGGGTTCCTTCGAATCGCGGGAAGCCGCTGAACGGCGGCGGCGGCCGAGCGGCTGGACGCCGAACTGCACCAGCTCTTCCGCCCGGGGCCCGAAGGTCGCGACGAGCAGCTCACGGACGCGGATCGCCAGATCGTCACCTTCGCGCCGGGTGGCGGCGAGGTCCTGCGTCGCCTGTTGGCGCTCCGCCTGGAGGCGCTGGCGAAGGGCGTCGAGCTCCCGGCCCCGCGCGAGCGCCGCGCGCAGCTTCGCGAGATGTCCCTCCAGCGCCGGTACCCCGGCCCCCTTCTCCGTGGCCGCGGCGAGCAACCTCTCCCAATCGAACAGCGTATCGGCGAGCGCGACTTTGGGCATGGTGCGTCCTTTCCCCCCTCTTCGGGCGTGCAAAAAGATGGATGAGGCGCCCGGAGTCTAGTCGATCGCCCACCCCAGCCCCAACAGGCAGCCCAGGAACGTCGTCGCCCTGGGCGCGCTCCAGGCCGCGACCGAGCTCTTTCCGGCTGAAACTTTCCTCACCGCGATCCGTCTTGCCCTGAAAGAGAAGTGCGCCATGATCCCCTTGAACGAAGAAGCGTTCGAGTGGGGTCGGCGGGCGGTCCAGAGCCACTGAGCCGTCGAGTCGCGACATCGTGGCGCCTCTCTGGACGAAAGAGGGGTGCCACGATGGACGGGACAGGGGCGTTCGATCGGATTCTCCAGGACCTGCGTTACGGCGGTCGCCAGCTGCGCAAGAGCCCGACCTTCACCGCTGTGGCGGTGACCGCCCTGGCCCTGGGCCTCGGGGCCAACGCGGCCCTGTGGACGATGGTCCGCTCGGTCCTCCTGCGGCCGCTCCCCTAC
>DASQPA010000531.1:0-2029 GCA_035644215.1 Thermoanaerobaculia bacterium | reverse complement strand
CGAGACCTCGGTGCCGATCGGGCGGCCGATCGCCGGCAGCCGCGCCTACGTGCTCGACCGCTCGCTCGCGCCGCTGCCGGTCGCCTGCGTCGGGGAGCTCTACGTGGGCGGCGCCGGCGTGGCGCGCGGCTACCTCGGCCGTCCGGCGCTGACCGCCGAGCGCTTTCTGCCGGATCCGTTCTCGGCGGACCCGCGGGGCCCGCGGGCCGACGACCGGCTCTACCGCACGGGCGATCTCGCGCGGTGGCGGCCGGACGGTACGCTCGACTTCCTCGGCCGGTGCGACTTCCAGGTCAAGGTGCGCGGCTTCCGCGTCGAGCCCGGGGAGGTGGAGAGCGCGCTCCTCCGCCATCCGGGCGTGCGCGAGGCGGTGGTGACGGCGGAGTCGGAGGCGGCCGGCGGCCACCGTCTGGTCGCCTACTACGTGCCGGAGGGCGCGGACGGGCCGATGCCGCCGGCGCCGCCGATATCGGCGGAGCTCCGCGCCCACCTCCAGGAGCGCCTGCCGGAGCACATGGTACCGTCGCTCTTCGTACCCCTCCCGGAGCTGCCGCTCAACGCCAACGGCAAGGTCGACCGGCGGGCGCTGCCGGCGCCCGAGGCGCGGCGGGCCGGCGAGCCGGCGGACGCGCCGCGGACGCCGCCCCGCAATCCCGTCGAGGAGGTGATCGCGGGGATCTGGGAGGATCTCCTCGGCCTCGGCGATCCGGTCGGCGTCGACGACGACTTCTTCCACCTCGGCGGTCACTCGCTCCTCGCCATCCGCATGCTGTGGCGCCTCCGCGCGGCGCTCGGGGCAGACCTGCCGGTGCAGCAGGTCTTCGAGTCGCCGACGATCGCCGGCCTCGCCGCGGCGGTGGCTCGGGCTCTGGGTTCCGGCGACGCGGCGGCCGGGCCTGCCCTGCCGCCGCTCGCGCCGCTCGCCGCCGCCGAAGCCGCCGCCGCGCCGCTCTCCTACGCGCAGCGGCGGCTCTGGTTCCTCGACCGCCTGGCGCCGGGGAGCCCGGCCTACAACGTACCCTCCACCTACCGCCTCGCCGGGCCGCTCGCGCCGGCGGCGCTCGCCGCCGCCCTCGCCGAGGTGGTGCGCCGCCACCGGGTTCTTAGCGCCCGCTTCGTCGAGCGCGATGGCGAGCCGCGGCTCACGATCGCGGAGGCTAAGGCGCCGGGGTTCCTGCCGCTGGTGGATCTGAGCGCCCTGGCTCCCGCACGCCGGAGCGCCGAGCTGGCGAGCCTGCGCTCCGCGGAGGCCGAGCGGCCGTTCGACCTCGCCGCGGGACCCCTCCTGCGCACCGGTCTCGTCCGGCTGGGCGCCTTTGAGCACGCGCTCCTCTTAAGCTTCCATCACGCCGTCTACGACGGCGGGTCGGAGGGGGTGCTCCTCCGCGAGCTCGCGGCGCTCTATGACGCGGCGCGGGCGGGAGCGCCGTCGCCCTTTGCCGAGCCGGCCCTCCAGTACGCCGACTTCGCGGCCTGGCAGCGGGCCTGGCCGCCGGAGGTGCTCGGCCGCCAGCTCGCCTATTGGCGCGGGCAGCTCGCCGGCGCGCCGACGGCCCTCGAGCTGCCGACGGACCGGCCGCGCCCGGCGGTCGCGAGCCTCCGCGGCGCCGGCCGCCGGCGGCTCCTCGGGGCGCCGGAGGCGGCGCGACTCCGCCAGGCGGCGCGGCGGGAGGGGGCGACGCTCTACATGCTGCTCTTCGCGGCCTTCGCGGCGACGCTGGCGCGCCACGGCAGCCAGGAGGACCTCCTGGTCGGCACGCCGGTCGCGAACCGCACACACCGAGAGCTGGAAGAGCTGATCGGCTTCTTCGTCAACACCCTGGCCCTCCGGGCGCGGCTCGAAGGCGACCCGGAGCTCCGCCGCGTGCTGGCGTCGGTGCGCCAGACGGCGCTCGCCGCCTACGCCCACCAGGACCTGCCGTTCGAGGCGCTCGTCGAGGAGCTGCGGCCGGAGCGCGACCTGTCGCGCGCCCCGCTGGTTCAGGCGATGCTCTCGCTGGGGAGCGCCGCGCGGCCGGAGCAGTCGCTC
>DASQPA010000530.1:0-9330 GCA_035644215.1 Thermoanaerobaculia bacterium | reverse complement strand
GACTCCCGCACCCGGGAGAGCAGCGCCGCAACCGTCGGCTCTCCGGACAGGTCGCCGCGCAGGACCAGGGTATTGACGAAGAACCCGATCAGCGGTTCGAGCTCGCGGTGTGTGCGCCCCGCGACCGGCGTCGCCACCGCCACGTCCTCCTGCCCCGAGAGACGCGCCAGCAGAGCTTCCCATCCCGCCAGGAGAACCATGAACAGCGTCGCCCCCGAGCGCCGCCCCAGGCCGCGCAACCGCGCCACCAGCCCCGGCTCCAAGGTGAGAGGACGATACGCGCCGCGCTGCCGTTTTCCGGCCGGGTGGAGATCGTCCGCCGGCAGCTCCAGCCGCGGCAGATCGGCCAGCTTCTCCCGCCAGTACGCCAGCCGTTGGGCCAGGGGCTCGCCGCGCATCCATCGCCGTTGCCAGACCGCGAAGTCGGCGTACTGGACCGGCAGATCCGGCAGGGAATCGCCGGTATAGAGCGTCGAGAGGTCCCGCGTCAACACCGGGAGCGACCAGCCGTCGGCGGCGATGTGGTGCAGGATCAGCAGCAGCAGGTGGTCGTCCGTGCCGAGGACCAGGAGGACCGCCCGCAGCGGCAGGTCCACCGCCAGATCGAACGGGCGCCGCGCCTCGGCCGCGGCCAGCTCCAGGGCCGCCGATTCGCGCCGGACCTCCGGCATCCCCTGGAGATCCACCTGGCCGAGGCGCCAGGACGCTGCCGGCTGAATGCGCTGCAGCGGACCCTCGTCCCCCGCGGCAAAGAGCGTCCGCAGCGCCTCGTGCCGCGCAACCAGCGCTCCCAGGGCACGCTCCAGGGCCGGCGCGTCCAGGCGGCCGCGCAGGCGCACCGCCGCCGGCAGGTGATAGGCCGGGCTCTCCGGGTCCAGCTGCCAGAGCACCCACAGCCGCCCCTGCCCGAAGGAGGCCGGCAGGGCGCCTTCCCGGCTCACCCGGACGAGCGCCGGCGCCGCGCCCCACTCCTCGATCCCGGCCTTGAGCGCCCGGTCGACCCGCGCCGCCAACCCCGCCACCGTGGGCGCCGCCAGAATCTCCTGGAGCGGCACCTCCCGCCCCACCGCCCGCCCCAGGCGCGCCGCCACCTGCGCCGCCAGGAGCGAATGCCCGCCGAGGTCGAAGAAGCTCTCGAAGACCCCCACGGCATCCCGGCGCAGCACCTCGCACCAGATCCCCGCCACCAGCTCCTCGCTCGGCGTGCGCGGCGCCACCACCCCGGCTGTCCCGCCCGTCCCCGCGGCGATCTCGGCCGGCTGGGGCAGGGCCCGGCGGTCCACCTTGCCGTTGGGCGTCAGCGGCAGCGCCGGCAGCGGCACGAAGATCGTCGGCACCATCGGGCTGGGCAGGCTCTCCCCCAGGAAGCGGCGCAGCTCCGCGGGCTTCACCGCCTCGCCCGCGAACACCACGTAGGCGACGAGCGCCCGCTCTCCCGTCGAGTCCGGGACCACGGTCACCGCCGAGGCGGCAAGCCCCGGATGGCGATCGAGCGCCCGCTCGACCTCCTCCAGCTCGACCCGGAACCCTCTCACCTTGACCTGCCGGTCGATCCGTCCCAGGTGCGCCAGCCGGCCCTCCGGCAGGAAGCGCCCGAGGTCGCCCGTCCGGTAGAGCCGGCTCCCCGGCCCTCCGAACGGATCGGGCACGAACCGCTCCGCCGTCAGCTCCGGGCGGCCCCAGTAGCCCCGCGCCAGCCCCTCCCCGGCCAGGCACAGCTCCCCCGCGGCACCCGGCGCCACCAGCCCCAGGCTGCGGTCCACCAGGTGGCCTCTCGTCCCGCCGATCGGCCGCCCGATCGACGGCGCCGACGGATCGCCGCCCGCCACCCACTCCCACGTCGAATAGGTCGTGTCCTCCGAGGGACCGTACAGGTTGTAGACCCGCTCCGCGCCGCCGGCGTACCCCTGCTCCACCAGGCTCCGCCGCAGCGGTTCGCCGGCCAGATTCACTGTCTTGACCGACGACGGCAGCGGCCCCTGGCGCAGCAGTTCGGCGAGCGCCGAGGGCACCGTGTTGAGGAGCCGTACCCCGCTCTCCGGCGGCAGTGCGGGCAGGGCCAGGGCGTTCTCCACCAGCACCACCCGCCCGCCCCGCGACAGCGGCACGAACAGCTCGAAGACCGAGAGGTCGAAGTTGATCGAGGTCGACGCCAGGACCCCGTCGAGATCCTCGTCCGGGAACACCGACGTGGACCACCGCACGAGCGCACAGGCGCTCCGATGCTCGATCGCCACCCCCTTTGGACGGCCGGTAGAGCCCGAGGTATAGATGAGGTAGGCCAGATTCTCCGGGCGGAGGGTCCCTCCCCCCTGTTGGGCCAGGAGGGGGGCCTCCCCGTCCAGGCAGACCACCGCAAACGCCCCCGCCGGCAGCAGCGACCGCAACGCCTCGCGCGTCACCACCGCCCGCAGCCCCGCATCCGCCGCCAGGAACGCCCGGCGCTCCTCCGGGTAGCCGGGATCGAGCGGCACATAGGCCCCTCCCGCCACCAGGATCCCAAGGAGCGCCGTCACCATCTCGACCGAGCGCTCCAGGCAGACCCCCACCGTCGTCTCCGGCCCCACCCCCAGCCCCCGCAGATGGCCGGCCAGTCGCAGCGCCTGAGCCGCCAACTCGCCGTAGCGCACCGACCGCTCCCCGCAAACCAGCGCCACCGCTTCGGGCTGTCGAGCGGCCTGCCGCAGAAACCCGACATGCAGCAGCTCCGGCTCCCCCGGCTCCCCCGGTTTCCCGGTGTCGTTCCATTCCGAAACCAGCTGCTGCCGCTCCGCCGGGGACAGCAGCGGCAGCGCCGAGAGCGGGCGCCGGGGATCGACGGTCATCTCCCGCAGGAGAGTCTGCAGCCGCGCGAGGAACCGGTCGATGGTCGTCGCGTCGAAGAGATCGGTGTTGTACTGGCAGGCCAGCCAGAGCCGCCGGCCGGCGCCCTCCGAGGCGAGGAGCGTCAGGTCGAACTGGGCGGTCCGGTGCACGAAGCGCATCGACTCGAACGACAGGCCGGGGAGCTCCAATCGCGTGCCCTCGATCCCCAGGGTGAAGCCGGCGACGTCCCCGTCGGAGAGGATCGGCACCTTGTGGTGGGCGAACATCGCCTGGAAGACGGGAGAGCGGCTCGGATCGCGCGCCGGCCGCAGCCGTTCGGTGAGGAGCGGGAACGGATAGCCCTGGTGGGCGAGATCGTCGCGCGCGGTCTCCCCCACCCGGCGCAGGAAGTCGCCGCAGGGAGGGTCGCCGGAGAGGTCCGCCCGCAGCACCACCGGATTGACGAAGTAGCCGATCGGGCCGGCCCATTCGCGCGCCACGCGGCCGGAGACCGGGGTGCCGATGAGGACGTCCTCCTGCCCAGTCCAGCGATGGAGGAGGAGCTGGAAGGCCGCGAGGAGGGTGGCGAACGCGGTCGTCCGGTGGGCCCGGCCGAGGGCGCGCAGGGCGCCGAACCGCTCGGCGTCGAGCCCCCGGGCGCGGTTGGCCCCGGCGTAGGTCTGGGCGGTCGGACGGGGGCGGTCGACCGGCAGCTCGAGGACCGGCAGCGCGCCGCGCAGGCGCTCCCGCCAGTACTCCCAGAGCGCCTCCCCGCGCGGACCGGCGACCGTCTCGGCCTCTTTCGCCACCCAGTCGGCGTAGGAGCGGGAGAGGGCCGGCAGCCCCGCTGCCACGCCCTCCGGCGTGGGGTAGCCGGCCCCCAGCTCCCGCAGCAGAATCCCCATCGACCAGGCGTCGCCGACGATGTGGTGCATCACGATCAAAAGGACCGTCGTGTCTCCGGTGCCGAAGGCCCGCACCCGGAGGAGCGGCCCGCGCGCCAGGTCGAACGGGGCATAGGCGCCCTCCCGCAGGCGGGAGGCGAGCGCCTCCGCGCTCCACGCCGAAGCGTCCTCCGCCGCGAAGTCCAGGGGCGTTCCCTCGACCTCCTGCTGCCGGGGGTCGCCGTCCGCCGCCTGGAAGGTCGAGCGCAGCGCCGCGTGCCGCCGCACCAGGGCGCGGAAGGTGCGCTCGATCGCGGCGGCATCCAGCGGCCGCAGGATCCGCACCACCCCGAAGATGTTGTAGGCCCCGCTCTCCGGGGCGAGGGCATGCAGGAACCAGAGGGCCTTCTGGCCGGCGGACAGGGGAGTCAATGTGGACATCGTGCAGCAACTGGGCGAGACCAGATTCCTTTTCTGCCGTGTGAGTATAGACCTGCGCGGATTCGGACGACACAACCGGGGGCGGAAACGGTCCTCCCTCGGGTAACCCCGGGGGAGGACCTGCTGCCGGTGCTACGGGCTACCTACGGGCTCTCCCGTCTTGGGCTTTCGTCCGGCCTTCCCGCGCTTCACGCCGTACTGGACGAGGCCTTCGCTATGCGGTCCGAGCGCGGACTTGAGGCCGTGGCTCAGCCGGGAGAAGAGCGCGTCGCCGGTGCTGAAAAGCTCATCACGCCGGGTCGTCACGCTCAGGCCGTCCGCCTCGATATTCTTCAGCTGCGTGCGAAGCGCCTTCGCCTCGTCGATGACCTGTTGGAACTGGGCCTGGAAGTCCTTCAACTGGGGAAACGCATCGAGCTCCACCTTCACGTTGTCGCTCATGTTCTCCCAGCGGTCGATCTTGGCGGCTAGGGTTGTCTGGCCGCGCAGGCTGCCCTTCGCCGGCTGGGCCGGTGGATTCGTCTGGGTGCTCATTTGGATCTCCTTCGCTTTTGGGGTAAGCTACGGAGCTGTCCCTCTTGGACGCGACCGGTTCCTCCGCATGAGAACACCGGGCGCTCTCCGTAGTCGGTTACGGGTACTACCGTTGTTGGGAAGTTTCGGAGGAGGGCTCTCCTGATCCGGGAGCTCTCCTCCACATTCCCACGCCTCTGACGTCTCTCGCAACAGCGCGCGGTCCTCGCCGCGCATACCGCTCCTGCATCCGTCCTCCTCGGGAACGGTCGCTCTCCCGGGCTCTCTGCCCGCGAAGTCCAGGTCTTTCGAGGACCCGGAAAGTTCGTTCCAGTGGCGACTATGGTATTCAGGTTTGGAGAGAAGTCAAGGGGGAATGCGAAAAGATTCCATGATGGCGCCTAGAAGGAAGACGAATCTTATTCTAAGCCCAGTCCTGCCAGCTTTTAGCCCGATTCGCCTCTCTCGGAACGCCCGAAGAGCACCGCCAAATGCCTTCCGAGTCTCTCCAAATGCCTTCCGCGGCCCGCCAAATGCATTTCGGGCCGCTCGAAATCGATTTCGAGCCGCGCCAAATGCATTTCGAGGCTCTCCAAATGCATTTCGGGTTGCTCCAAATGCGTTTCGGGCCAGTCCAAATGCATTTCCAGGCTCTCCCAATGCATTCCGAGTCGCTCGGATTGAATTTGGAGCGACCTCGCCTGAATTTCCCGGCGGCGCAGCCTCGTTCCGACCGGGCCGAGCTCGATTTCGCGGGACTGGGTGCCTGAACGACGTCGTTGATAGCAACACCCGCGCCGGCGGGATCTGCCCCGAAGGGGCATCGGCGTAAAGCCTGGGGCGCAAGCCCCAGGTTGGGGCAACCCTAAGAAATAAAAGCCCCGAAGGGGCGACGGTACGGGTCGGGAGGGACCGCCGCCCCTTCGGGGCTGTGATTTTGGGGATATCTTCTTCCTGGGGCTTGCGCCCCAGGCTATACGCCTGCGCCCCTTCGGGGCACAACTTTGACGAGGCCCCGTGCCGCCAGCCCGCCGGGGTTTGACACGGAGACCTGGAAGGCAAAGAATGCCTTACTCTCGTCTTACTCAACACGAGGGCTAGAGGATGATGTCATGTCAAGACCTGCAGCTCGGACCGAGGTAATCCATCTCTCCTCCAAGGGACAGCTCATCATCCCGAAAGAGATTTGTGAGCGTCACGGCTGGACCGCAGGGATGGAGCTGATCGTCGAGGACCATGGGAGCTCGGTCGTGCTGCGCCGGGCCGAAGATCTGCCTGCGACCATGGAGGACCTCGTCGGTTGCGCCGGTTACACGGGCCCATCCCGCAGCTTGGAGGAGATGGAAGCCGGGATCGCCCGCGGAGCGCGGTGCTCCGGGCGTTGACTCTCTAGCGATTCCACTAAGCACGTAGCTTCTGTGTCGGGTAAGCGTCTGCCCACATGTCTCACGACTGGCCGCTTGAACGCCACTCTCTCCAACGTTGACGCTGATCCTGAATTCGGGTAGAGTGCCGGCAAGTCAAACGTGCAGAGGTAGATAGCTCGATGCAAGCCGCAGTGGGCAAACGTTTCCGGCCACCAAATAGATGACGATAGGCAGACAGTCGAGCAGTGGGCGCTTTCCGGTGACACCTAAGGTTGGGCAGACCGGGGCGAACCAACAGCGCACCGTTGCGTCGGAAACTCCCTGCGAGGCACCGAGTAGCGATTAGCATGCAGAGGTAACGGATGGACGAGAAAAACCCACGCATTCACTTCTTCATCGGCCACTCTCGCGGCGACAGAGACGCGGCAGACTGGGTCCAGCGCCGCCTTGAACAAAGGCCAGCATCCTACTGGTGTGACGCGACAGAGATAAGCCCCGGTGAGAGGTGGCGCGAAAAGTTGGACCACGAGATCGCATCCAGTGACTACGTCGTGGTTTTTCTAACGCCTAATGTGGTCTCATCCAAGTGGTTGGCAGACGAACTATGCTCGTCCAGCGGTGAACTTGAGCAGAAGAAAGTCACCGTAATCCCAGTGCTGCTAGAGGACTGCGAGTTGCCGCGTGAACTCATGAAATGGCAAACGTTCGATTGCAGAACGCACCGCAACGCAGAGTTATCGAATCTCGGCCGATGCCTCTTGTCTGCACCACAAATAGATTTCTCACTCCTCACGCCACCATCTTTTGAAGACCTTGTCGCAGATGTTCTCGTGAAGCTTAACTTCTATGCGGTTGAGAAGGCGACTGAGCCGGCCGACAAGGGCCAGGTAGATATCAAGGCCAAGTTCCTCGCGCGTGATCCGTTCGGAGCGCAGCATGAGGAAACGTGGTACATCGAGACAAAGTTCTATCGCCACGAGCGTGCTGACTTGGCTTCCATCCATCGCTTGGCCTGTTACCTCTCGGAGATTCCGGAGCCTTGTCGTGCTCTCCTTGTCACCAACGGCCAGCTTACCTCTGCCACGCGTAGCTGGCTCTCGGAGCCCAAGGGGCGCCGCGCTGACTTGCGGGTTGTTGATGGTTCGGAACTGCGGAGCGTACTCATCAAATTCCCTGATCTTGTGAAAAAGCACTTCGGCAGGGGAGCCTCTGGCCATGAGTAGTAGTGCCTCCTCCCTCGTGTCATTGCTGGACGGTTGTCCATGTGGGCACCCAGGGTGGAAGAAATGGGAGGATGCGTGCATCGAGGTTCTGAACTATCTCTTCGTTCCGCCTTTATCGCCTCCGAAGGTTCAATGTCGCACTCTATCGGGAATTGACATTCGTGATGCGGTATATCCTAATCGCAATCTGGGCGGAAACGGGAATTGGGATCGCTTGTACCAAGAGCTTGGCGCCAGAATGATTCTTTTTGAGTTCAAGAATTATGACTCTCAAGAAATCGGCAAGGAAGAAGTCATTCAGGCCCGTGAGTACATGCGAAAGCCGATGGGGCGCCTAGGCTTTCTGTGCTGTAACAAGGCGCCTTGTGGTGCCGCTCACACCAAGAGGAATACAGTATACAGTGAGGATGGTAACGTGATTCTGTTTCTGACAAAGGAGCACTTGCGGGAGATGCTCAACATCAAAGAAAGGGGTGAAGATCCGTCGGATTTGATCATTGATTTACTCGAGTGGTTTTACGTGGAGCACGAGTAAGATAAGGCATCCGCTCGGGTCCGTGGCGAAAGCGCCCAACCCCGGCGGTCGAGCGACTTACACATGGAGTCATTTACACCCAAACGCTTTCTCCCGACAAGGAGCGCTGTGGCACGTTTCAAGATTCCTCCTTCTGCGGGCAAACTTGCGTTCACCGTAGGGAATTACACGTCCGGCGTAGCCTGTGGGGATCAGACGCCTATGAATTGGTTTGAATTGGTTCGTCTACGTCGATGATCAGTTCAAGGCTTCCGGTAGCGTAAATCAGCTCAGCAGCCCGGTTATCGACCTTAGCCGCAACGCGAAGGAGATCAAGCTCATTGGGTCCACCACCGACCACGATGTCAGGTGCGATGACATGGCATGGGGCCGCGTCAGATTCGAGAAGTAAGCGCGGCATATTCGACTGGCCGCCCAACCCCAGCGGACCAGAAAGCTTCGCTTCCTGGCCTCTGAACAGCAGAACCGTTGGACGCAGGTGAACGTTCAATGAGGCTTGAGTACGTCGGTCATGGGAAGAGGCACGGCCAGTGCCGCCTTTGCGGCAAATCGGGTCGGCTCAGCTGGGACCATGTGCCTCCGCAAGGTGCTGTCGAAATCGAGCCAGTTGAGATCGACAGGTTGGCCGGCGTTTTCGTGTCCGGCTTGGCTGAGGCAAAGCCCGCCTTGTCGCAGAATGGACTGAAGTTTCGCACGCTTTGTGGCCGCTGCAACTCGGAGCTTGGCACTCATTGCGATCCAGCGCTCCAGGATTTTGCCCTTTCGGTTGGTCGTTGCCTGACAACCACCTTGGTACTCCCCGAGACTCTGCACTTCCGCTTGCGACCCACCGCCATCATCCGCGCCGTACTTGGCCATCTCGCAGCAGCCAACACTTCGGATAGTCCTGGCGGCTTCGACGAGCTCGCTTATAGCCTGCTGTATGATCTCGGCGCGGCAGTCGACCCGCGGATTGGCGTATCGTGTTGGGTTCATCCGTTCCCGCACATCGTCGCCTTCCGAGAGCTTCTAATGCCCGTTCGGCGGGGCCGTTTCGATAATTTCTGTCGCTTCGCTATCCTCAAGTTCTTCCCACTTGGGTTCGCGGTCTTCGATAGACCCATACCGTACGAAGACACCGTTCCCTTAACCCAATGGAGTCACCTGGCCGCGGACGACACAGCTGACGTACCGGTACACCTCAGGCGCGTACACGATCCCTTCTGGCCAGAGGCGCCTGCGCCGGACAACGTGGTGCTCGTCGGGCACCAGGGCTTGGAATCTGTCGTGGCGAAGCCGCGCAAGTGGAGACAGCGATGAACCCGCGTCCAACCCGGGCCCCTGCACTCGGCCGGCCGGCTTCGGCAGCGACGTTGGGCAGACGACACACATCACTTGATGTCGATACCTGAATGTTGACACCCTGAACACGGAGACTCCAATGAGAAAGCTCAAAATCATCGAACACATCACGCTGGACGGCGTGATCCAGCACTCCGGCGATGATGGCGATTTCCCCTACGGCGACTGGACCGCACCCTATCGGACCCCCGCTGGCCGGGATGCAATCATCGCCGCGCAGG
>DASQPA010000529.1:0-2026 GCA_035644215.1 Thermoanaerobaculia bacterium | reverse complement strand
CTCCTCGGCCACCCGCACGACGCTGTCGCGCACTCCAGCGTGGCGGTTGAGGGCGACCCGGATCTCGCCCAGCTCGATCCTGTGCCCGCGGATCTTGACCTGCTCGTCCGACCGGCCCAGGAAGTCGAAGAGGCCGCCGGGCAGACGGCGGACCCGGTCGCCCGTCCGGTACACCCGCTCCCCGGGCACGAACGGTTCGGCGAGGAAACGCTCCGCGGTCAGGGCGTCCAGGCCGAGATACCCTTCGGCCAGACACTCACCGCCGACGTAGAGCTCGCCGGGAAGACCCTCGGCGACCGGCTGCAGCGACGCATCCAGGACGTAGAGCCGCACGTTCGCCGCCGGTCCGCCGATGGGCACGAAGGCGCGCCGGCGGTCGTCCGGACCGAAGCGGTGGAGCATGCAGCCCACCGTCGCCTCGGTCGGCCCATACTCGTTGTAGATCTCAACCTGGTCATCGAAGCTTTTTTCAATCTGCCCCGCCAGGGCGGCGGAGAGCGCCTCGCCGCCGACGATCAGCCGCCGGACCCGGCTCTTCCGGTTGTCGCGCTCCTTGATCAGCTCCAGATGCGAGGGGGTCAGCTTCAGCACCTCCGCGCGGTCGTCGGCCAGGATGTCGAGGAGCGGATACTCCCCCTCCCGCCGCGGGTAGAGGAACAGGCGGCTGCCGCTCAGGAGCGGCGTGAACAGCGAGGTCACCGTCAGGTCGAAGGCGAGCGAGGTGTAGAGGGCGAAGGAGAGCGGCTCGCCCTGGAGGTAGACCTCGCGCGCCCAGGAGATGTAGTTGACCAGCGAGCGGTGGCGGACCTTCACCCCCTTCGGTCGGCCGGTCGACCCGGAGGTGTAGAGGACGTAGGCCACGGCCTGCGAGCCCTGAGGATCGGTCTCGGGAAGCGCCGCCGCCGCCCGCTCGATCGTCTCCCGGTCGGCGTCGAGCCGCACGCTCCGCGTCCCCTCCGGCAGCCGGTCCACCAGGGCCGCGGTGGTGAGCGCCAGCCGGGCGCCGGAATCGGCGAGCAGGAGCTCCAGCCGCCCCTTCGGGTGCTCCGGATCGAGCGGCACGTAGGCCGCGCCGGACAGGAGGGCGCCGAGCACCGCCTCGACCATCGCGAACGAGTGTTCGAGGAAGATCGCCACCCGGTCGCCCGCGCCGATCCCCTCCCCCGCCAGAAAGCGGGCGACCTGCCCGGCTCGCCGGGCCAGCTCGCCGTAGGTCATGGACGCCTCGCCCAGGACCAGCGCCTCGGCCTGCGGCGTCCGCGCCGCCTGCTCCAGGAAGAGGGAGTGGATCGTCCGCCCGAGCGGGTAGGGCGCGACGGATGCCGCCGACACCGCCGGGACGCTCCACTGGACGAGGAGCTGGCGCCGCTCCTCGTCCGACAGGAGCGGCAGCTCCGACAGCCGCGCCGCCGACCGTTCGACCGCCGCGGCGAGCAGCCGCTCGTAGGCCGTCGCCATCCGCTCGATCGTGGCGCGATCGAAGAGGTCGACGTCGTGCTCCCAGCTCGCGCTCACCCCTGCCGCCGTCTCGGCCAGGGTGACCATGAGGTCGAACTTCGCCCGGCCGGTCTCGACCGGCACCGCCTCCAGGGTGAGCCCCGGCAGCGCGAGCGGCTCCGCGCCCCGGTTCATCAGGGCGAACATCACCTGGAAGAGCGGCGCCTGGCCGAGGCTCCGCTCCGGGGCCAGCTCCTCGACCAGGCGCTCGAACGGCAGGTCCTGGTGGGCGTAGGCGGAGAGCGCCGTCTGCCGCAGCCGCGCCAGGAGGTCGGTGAAGGCCGGATCGCCGGCATCGCCGGTAATATCGCCGCGCAGGACCAGGGTGTTGACGAAGAACCCGATCAGGTCGAAGAGCTCGGGGCGGGTGCGGTTGGCGATCGGCGAGCCGAGGGCGAAGTCCTCCTGCCCGGTATAACGATGGAGGAGCGCCACGAAACCCGCGAGGAGCGCCATGAAGAGGGTCGCCCCGCGCGCCTGGGCGAGCCCTGCCGCGGCGCGCACGAACGCCTCCGGCCAGCGCACCAGG
>DASQPA010000528.1:0-9368 GCA_035644215.1 Thermoanaerobaculia bacterium | reverse complement strand
GGCTACGGCGGCGGCGACTTCGGCGGCGGTGGTGGTGGCTTCGGCGGCGGTGGCGGTGGTGGTGGCGGCTACGGTGGTGGCGGTGGCGGCTTCGGCGGCCCGCCTCCCAAGCCGCGCAAGGACGGCGGCAGCCGCCGCGGTCTGCGGGCCAAAAAGCGTAGCCTTTAGGCGAAGCGCTTCTAGAAGAGATCGAAGAGGAGGATCCGGGCCTCGATCGGCCCGTTCCAGACCGGAATCCGCCGCCGCGGCCGAAGGCCGATGCCTTTGCCGCGGCTCGCTCCGCCTGCCAGCACGGCGGCACGCCAGCCTTTGAACTGCTGCTTGAGCAGGTCCCCGAGAGCCCGCCACTGGTCCTCTTCCTCCTGCACCCGCTCGCCATAGGGCGGGTTGACCAGCACCAATCCCGGCCCTCCGGCCGGCGCCTTCTGCGCGCGGAAATCGCCGCGGGTCAGGGTGGCTCGTCCGGAAAGACCGGCCCGGTCCAGGTTGGCGTGTGCCCCCCGCAGGGCGGCCGGTGCCAGGTCGTTGCCGTAGAGGTGGACGCTCCTTCCCGGAGGCGGCAGCGGCTCACGGCGCAGGCGGTCGAACGCCGCGGAATCGAAGCCCGGCAGGCGCTCGAAGGCCCAGCGCTGGCGCAGGCTCCCGGGCGCCCGGCCGATGGCGACCCAGGCGGCCTCGACGAGCAGCGTCCCCGAGCCGCACATGGGGTCGACGACCGGCCCCTGGCCGTCCCACCCCGAAGCCAGGACGCAGGCCGCCGCCAGCGGCTCGCGCACCGGCGCCGCGGTGCTCATCTCGCGGTATCCCCGATGGTCGAGCGGCTCTCCCGAGGTGTCGACGAGGAGCGTCGCCTGGCCGCCCTGGAGCCGCAGGCGCAAGTGGAGATCGGGGTCGTCGCGGTCGACGTTCGAGCGCCGGCCCCAGCGGTCGCGCTGGCCGTCGACCAGGCCGTCCTTGACCGAGAGGGCCGCCCAGCGCGCATCGCGTACCGCCGAGTCGCCGACCGTGGCCCGGATGGCGAAACTGCGATCCGGATGGAGGAGGGTGCCGGGTTCGAGCCCGCCGCGGGAGGGTGAGGGCTGGCCACCCCGGCCGCTTCGGCCGGACACCAGAGCCCGTGCCCCCGCCGCCAGGCTCGGTCCGTCCACCGCCGGAAAGCTCCCCAGCTCGGCCAGCACCCGGTTGGCGGTCCGTAGGCGCCAGTTGGCGCGCCAGCAGTCCTCCCAGCTCCCCTGAAACGTCACCGCGCCGCGCTGGGTCTCGCGCTCGGCCACGCCGAGTGCCGCCAGCTCGGCGTCCAGGATCTCCTCCAGGCCGAGGCCGCAGGTGGCGACGAGGTGCAGGGGAGAAAGAGGCATGGCGAGAGTCTAGCCGACCGCCCGGCCCGTCTGGAGACGGAGGAAGGACGAGAGGATGCGCACCAACTCCTCCGGGCACTCCTCCATGGGCATGTGGCCGATGCCATCGAGCTCGACGAAGGTGCAGTGGGGGAGTCGCGCCGTCTCCCGCCGGCCGTCCTCGACCGCCACCAGCCGGTCCTCGGTGCCCCAGACCACCAGGGTCGGCAGGTCGAGGCGGGCGAAGTCGACCTCCGGCCCCTCCTCGGCGAGCCTCCCCCGGAGCGGCCTCGTCAGGCCACGATAGGCGGCATCCACCCCCTCGACCCGCAGGGGGGTGAGGTAGCCGTCGACCAGCTCCGGGGTGACCTGGCGGCGGTCACGGATCGAGGCTTCAAGCGCCTTGCGGACGGACCAGGAGGTGAGGGCCACCCCATGCAGGAAGAGCCAGGCGAACGGCCGGGTCGCGGCGAGCCGGCTCCGCCGGTCGTTGGGGAAGGTGGGGGCGGCGGTGTCGACCAGGCTGAGCGAGGCCAGGCGCTCCGGGTGGCGGGAGGCGAGCCAGAGGGAGATCGCGCCGCCGTAGGAGTGCCCGACCAGGTGGGCACGCCCGATCCCCAGGGCGTCGAGCACCGCGAGCACCAGCGCGGCCTGGCCGTCCCGAGTGTAGCTCGCCAGATCGCGCGGCCGTTCGGTGGCGCCGAAGCCGTGGAAATCGAGCGCGATCACCCGGTGGGTCCGGGCGAGGGCGGGGAGGATGTGGCGCCAGCAGTAGGTCGAGGCGCCGAAGCCGTGGAGGAGGAGGACCGGCTCCCCTTGCCCCGCCTGGAGCACATGGACGAGCCGGCCCCCGGGCCGGCCCCCCGGCCAGCCGACCTCCAGGAAGCGCTCCGCGGGCAGCTCGCGGCGGACTTGGGCGAAGGGCTTCAAACGGCAATATCGGCGCATTGGGGGCGGAGTCTATCGGGAGCGGTGACAAAAGACCCTCCTTTTGTCACCGCCTTTCGACTGACAGCGAGACCGCCGGCCTCTAGGCTCCCCCTTGGAAGCGCCGCGGGACCCTCCCGTGGCCGGTCGGGAGCCCCTCATGTCGATCGTTTTGGAGCAGCTCACCAAGCGCTACCAGGACCACGCGGTGGTCAACAACATCTCGCTGGAGATCGCCGACGGGGAGCTCGTCGTCCTCCTGGGACCCTCGGGGAGCGGCAAGAGCACGGTGCTGCGGATGATCGCCGGCCTCACCGGGGTCGATGCCGGGCGGGTGCTGCTCCACGATCGCGACGTCACCCCGCTGCCGCCGCGGCGGCGGGAGGTCGGCTTCGTCTTTCAGCACTATGCGCTCTTCCGCAGCATGACGGTCGCCGAGAACGTCGAGTTCGGTCTCTCCATCCGCCGGGTGCCCAGGGCCGAGCGCCGCCGCCGCCGCGACGAGCTGCTCGAGCTGGTGGGCTTGGCGGGTCTCGGCGGGCGCACCCCGCGCCAGCTCTCGGGCGGCCAGCAGCAGCGGGTCGCCCTCGCCCGCGCCCTCGCCCACAGCCCCCAGGTCCTCCTCCTCGACGAGCCCTTCGGCGCTCTCGACGCCCGCATCCGCATGGAGCTGCGGCGCACCATCCGCGAGATCCAGCGCGAGCTCAAGGTGACGACCATCTTCGTCACCCACGACCAGGAGGAAGCCTTCGAGCTCGCCGACCGCCTGGCGGTGCTCAACTTCGGACGCCTGCTGGAGTTCGGCCCCCCGGAGGAGCTCTACCTGCGGCCGCAGACCGAGTTCGTGGCCACCTTCCTGGGCACCGCCAACCTGGTGGTGGGGGAGTGCACGGCCAAGGGGGTGAAGGTCGGGCCGCTCGAATTCCCCATGAGCCCCGGCGGGCCCGCGACGCCGGAGCCCGCCGATCCGCGGCGGGTGCAGGTCCTCTTCCGCCCCGAGGACGTGGCTCTTCGCGACGCCGCCGCCGACGTCGCCTTTCCCATCCTGGGCGAGGGGGTGGTCGAGCAGAGCAGCTTCCTGGGCTCGGTCGAGCGCCTCCGCCTGCGCCTGCCGGCCCTCCCCGGCACCCGCACCATCGCTCCGGCCGCCCCCTTCGGCGGCGACTTCCTCCTCGTCGAGGCGAGCCGCTCGCAGGATCAGTCGCGGCGTTTCCCGCTCGCCGCCGGCGATCGCGCCTGGGTGGGGGTGAGCCGCGTCCACGCTCTCGTCCACCCCGGCCTCTCGCTCCTCCTCACGACCGACGGCTCGCCGCACGCCAAGGCGGCGGTCGACCTCGCCGGGCAGATCGCTCGCCTGGCCCATGCCCGGGTGACCGTCCTCGGGCTTGCGAGTGGACCGGGCCGTGGCCCGGCGGGAGAGGGGATCGCGGGCACCCTCCAGGAGGCCAAGGAGCGGCTGGGGAGCGGCCTCGCCTCGCTCGACGCCCGGGCCGCGGCGGGCACCCCGGACCAGGCGGTGGCAGAGGAGGCGGACCGCCGCGAGCACGACCTCGTGGTCCTCGGCTTCCCCCGGAAGAACGGCGTCGAGCTCGCCGAGCGCATGCTCCTGGCGAGCGACTCCCACCTGCTCCTGGTCCCCGGCGAGGGGCCGATCCCCTCGCGGGTCCTCATCTGCGTCGCGGTGGGCGAGCCGGGCAAGGAGGACGTCCTTTTCGCCGGCCGCCTGGTGCGCCACGTGGGAGCCCAGGCCACCGTCCTCAAGGTGCTCACCGAGGCGGAGGACAACGCGAAGGACCGCGCCCTCTCCGAGCGCTTCCTCGCCGCCGGTGCCCGCACCCTCGGACGGCTCGGCGTCCCCGCCCAGACCCGCCTCCGGCGCGGCGCCGTGGCGACCGAGATCCTCGCCGAGCTGCAAGAGGGCGGCCACGACCTCCTGGTGCTCGGGGCGCCGCTCTCCGGCCGGGACGGCCGGCGAGGCCGCCACGGCCGGGTGCCGCTCGCCGGCATGGTCCGCCGGGTGCTGGAGGAGGCGAACCGGCCCGTGCTCATCGTCCGCGCCCACGAGGTCGCGGTCTGACTCTCTGGAGAACCCCGACATGAAGATTCCACGCTGGAAGCCGCTCTCCGCCCTTCTCCTGCTCCTGATCGCCGGGACCGCCGGGAGCGCCCTGGCCGCCGCGGCGCCCAAGCCGGCGACGCTCTTAAACGTCTCCTACGACCCGACCCGCGAGCTCTACCAGGCGGAGAACGCCGCCTTCGCCAAGGCCTGGAAGGCGAAGACCGGCCAGGAGGTGACGATCCAGCAGTCGCACGGCGGCTCGGGCAAGCAGGCGCGCTCGGTGATCGAGGGCCTGGAGGCCGACGTCGTAACCCTGGCTCTGGCCTACGACGTCGACGCCGTCGCCGGCTCCGGGCTCCTGGCCAGGAACTGGCAGACCCTCCTGCCGTTCAACAGCTCGCCCTACACCTCGACCATCGTCTTCCTGGTGAGGAAGGGCAACCCCAAGAAGATCAAGGACTGGCCGGACCTCGCCCGTCCCGGCGTCGCGGTGATCTCGCCCAACCCCAAGACCTCGGGTGGGGCGCGCTGGAACTATCTCGCCGCCTGGGGCTACGCGCTCAAGGCCAACGGCGGCAACGAGGCCAAGGCCCGGGCGTTCGTGAGCGCGCTCTACAAGAACGTGCCGGTCTTGGACACCGGGGCGCGCGGCGCCACCGTCACCTTCGTCGAGCGCGGCATCGGCGACGTCCTCGTCGCCTGGGAGAACGAGGCGATCTACTCGGTCGAGAAGCTGGGCAAGGGGAAGTTCGAGATCGTCGCCCCCTCGGTCAGCATCCTCGCCGAGCCACCGGTCGCGGTGGTCGACAAGGTCGCCAAGAAACACGGCACCCAGGCGCTGGCGAAAGCCTACCTCGACTTCCTCTACACCCCCGAAGGGCAGGAGATCGCCGCCCGGAGCTTCTACCGCCCGCGCAACCCGGCGGTGGCGGCGAAGCACGCGGCGCAGTTCCCGCAGGTGAAGCTGTTCACCATCGACGTCTTGGGCGGCTGGACGAAGGCGCAGAAGACCCACTTCGCCGACGGCGGGATTTTCGACCAGATCTACCAGGCCAAGTAGTATGGAGAGCGTGGAGGCAATGCCGCCGATCCCGCCGGTTCAACCGATCCAGCCCGAGCTCCGGCTCCCCCTGCCCCTGGCGCGCGGGCGGGGGAGGCGCCGGGGCAACCACGTGCTGCCCGGGTTCGGCCTCGCCATGGGCTTCACCCTCCTCTACCTCTCGCTCATCGTCCTCCTCCCGCTCTCGACGGTGCTGCTCAAGAGCCTCACCCTCACCTGGAGCGCCTTCTGGGCCACCGTCACGGCGCCGCGCACCCTCGCCGCCTACCGCCTGAGCCTCCTCGCCGCCCTCGGGGCGGCGGTGCTCAACGTCGTCTTCGGCATCGTCGTCGCCTGGGTGCTCGAACGCTACCGCTTCCCGGGCCGGCGCCTCGTCGACGCCCTGGTCGACCTCCCCTTCGCCCTGCCCACGGCGGTCGCCGGCATCGCCCTCGCCTCGATCTACTCGCCGAACGGCTGGCTGGGGCAGTGGCTGGAGCCGCTGGGGATCCACGTCGCCTACACCCCGCTCGGGGTGGTGGTGGCCCTCACCTTCATCGGCCTGCCCTTCGTCGTCCGCACCGTGCAGCCGGTGCTCGCCGACCTGGACACCGAGGTCGAGGAGGCGGCGGCGAGCCTGGGAGCGACCCGCGCCACGACCTTCCGGCGCATCATCTTCCCCGAGCTCGTCCCCGCCGCCGCCACCGGTTTCGTCCTTGCCTTCGCCCGTGGCCTGGGCGAGTACGGGTCGGTCATCTTCATTGCCGGCAACATGCCGATGCGCTCGGAGATCACCCCGCTCCTCCTCATGATCAAGCTGGAGCAGTACGACTACCCGGGAGCGACGGCGATCGCCCTCGTCTTCCTGACCCTCTCCTTCGGGCTCCTCCTCCTCGTCAACCTCCTCGCCTGGCGGCGCAGCCGCTTTCTGCGGCCGCAGGAGAACGACTAGTGCACGGGGGCGGCGGCCGGTTGGGCACGAGCACGGTTGCGGGCGCCGAGCGCTCGGGGCCGCTCACCGAGCCGCGCCTGGTCCGCTTCCTGCTCATCGGCCTCGCCCTGGCGTTCCTCGGCTTCTTCCTCGTCATCCCGCTGGCCCTCGTCTTCGTCAAGGCCTTCGCCGACGGTTTTAAGGTCTACCTGGACGCGGTGCGCGAGCCGGCGGCGCTCTCCGCCGTCCGCCTCACCCTCCTCGCCGCCGCCTGCGCGGTGCCGGTCAACCTCCTCTTCGGCCTCGCCGCGGCCTGGGCCATCGCCAAGTTCCGCTTCGCCGGCAAGAACCTCCTCCTCACCCTGATCGACCTGCCCTTCGCGGTGTCGCCGGTCATCGCCGGGATGATCTTCGTCCTCCTCTTCGGCGCCCATGGCCTGTTCGGACCCTGGCTGCAGAGTCACGACCTGAAAGTCATCTTCGCTCTGCCGGGGATCGTCCTGGCGACGATCTTCATCACCTCGCCGCTCGTCGCCCGCGAGCTCATCCCTTTGATGCAGGCGCAGGGCAACGAGGAAGAGGAGGCGGCGGTGACCCTGGGGGCCTCGGGCTGGCAGACCTTCCGCCGCATCAGCCTGCCGAAGATCCGCTGGGGCCTGCTCTACGGCATCGTCCTCTGCAACGCCCGGGCGATGGGGGAGTTCGGCGCGGTGTCGGTCGTCTCCGGCCACATCCGGGGGTTGACCAACACCCTCCCCCTCCACGTCGAGATCCTCTACAACGAGTACCAGTTCAACGCCGCCTTCGCCGTCGCCTCGCTCCTCACCCTGCTCGCCCTGGTGACGCTCCTCTTGAAGAGCTTCATCGAGTGGCGGTCCGCCCGCTAGCGGCCGGCTCCCCGCATGCGCCGCCTCCGCCTCCGTACCCTGCTCCTGATGATCAACGCCGCCCTCGTGCTCCTGGCCGTCGCCGCCCTCGGCGCCGCCGAGGCCCACCACCTCGTCCTCGCCCTGGGGGTCGCGGCCTTCGCCCTGCTCTTCGGCGTGCTCCTCGCCCGGCAGCTGGCCGGACCGGTCCGGGCGCTGACCACGGCGGCGGCGCGGATCGGCCGCGGCGACCTGGAGACCCCAATGCCGCGGGTGCCCGAGGGGGCGGGGGCCGAGGTGGCGACCCTGGCCGCCACCATGGAGGAGATGCGCCGCCGCCTGTTCGGCCTCACCGGCGAGCTGCGCCGGCGGCAGGCCGAGGCGGAAACCATCCTCTCCGGCATCGCCTTCGGGGTCTTCGCGGTCGACCGCGACCGCCGGGTGCGGTATCTCAACCCCCAGGCGGCGGCTCTCCTCGGGATTCCGGTGGAGTCGGCGCTCGGCCGCTTCTGTGGCGACGTCCTGCGCCCGGAGGGGGTGGGGCCCGAGGGGGAACGTCCCTGCGACGAGCGCTGTCCGATCGTCCACGCCCGTTTCCGCGGTATCGCCCGCGCCACCGAGCACCTGACCGTGACGACGGCGGCCGGAGAGACCCGGCGGACGGTGGTCATCACCAGCTCCCAGCCGACGGAGGACCGCCAGTTTCAGGTCTTGCGCGACGAGACCGAGACCGAGGCCACCCGGCGCCTGCGCGACACCGTCCTCGCCAACATCTCCCACGAGTTCAAGACCCCGCTCGCCGCCCAGCTCGCCTCGATCGAGCTGCTGCGCGACCGGCTGCCCGAGCTGGAGTCGGGAGCCGCCGGGGAGGCGGGGGGAGCCGCGGAGCTGGTCGGCTCGCTGGAGCGCGGCACCCTGCGCCTCACCCAGCTCATCGACAACCTCCTGGAGAGCGTCCGTATCGAGGCGGGGGAGACCGGCATCCGTCGCCGGCCGGTGGCGCTCGACGAGGTGGTCGAGCAGGCGGTCGAGCTGATGAGCCCGCTCCTGGGCCAGCGCGGCCAGCGCCTTACGGTCGACCTGCCCTACCCCCTGCCGGCGATCCTGGGCGACGCCCCCCGCCTCACCCAGGTTTTCGTCAACCTGCTCGCCAACGCCAACAAGTTCGCGCCGGAGGGCTCGACCATCGCCCTCCGCGGCGCCGCCCGGCCGGAGGGGGTCGCCCTGGAGGTGGAGGACGAGGGGCCTGGCCTGCCGACCGCCGGGGGAGCGCTCTTCGAGCGCTTCGTCCGCTCGGCCGGCGAGGAACCGGCGGAGAGCGGCATGGGCCTCGGCCTGTGGATCGTCAAATCGATCGTCGAGCGCCACGGCGGGAGGGTCGAGGCCGAGTCGCGGCGGGATCGGCCGGGCACCCGGATGCGGGTCGTCCTGCCGCGGGCGCCGGGCGATATCGAGGCGAGGGCGGCGAGGGAGGTGGCATGAAGATCCTGGTCGTCGACGACGACGCCGACCTGCGCGGCCTGATCGCCTTCGCCCTGCGCCAGGCGGGCTACCTGGTGATCGAGGCGGCCGACGGCCCGGCCGGGCTCACCGCCTTCACGAGCGAGCAGCCGGCCCTGGTGATCCTCGACGTCAACCTGCCGCGCCTCTCGGGCTTCGAGGTGTGCCAGGCGATCCGCGGCGGCTCGACGGGGGTGCCGGGATCGCGGGGATCGACGACCCCGGTCATGATGCTCACCGTGCGGGCGAGCGAGGAGGACGTCGTCCAGGGCCTGGACCTCGGGGCCGACGACTACCTGACCAAGCCGTTCTCGCCGCGCACGCTGCTCGCCAGGGTGCGCGCCCTCCTGCGCCGCGGCGGGGTGGAGAAGCCGGCGCCGCTGGTGGCGGGGGACCTGGCGCTCGACCTGGAGATCCAGGCGGTCGCCGTGCAGGGCGGCGCGCCGGTCCGCCTGACGCATCTGGAGTTCCGCCTCCTCCACCTGCTGGTCGCCAACGCCGGCCACACCCTGCCGGCCGAGCGGCTCCTCTCCCACGTCTGGGGGAACCGCGCCGCGGGCGACCGCCAGCTCCTGAAGCAGCTCGTCCATCGCCTGCGCCAGAAGATCGAGGCCGACGCCGGAGCGCCCCGGTACCTGGTGACCGCCTCGGGGATCGGCTACGCTCTCCACCCCACCGGCGAGGCGTGAGGCGGGGACGTCTCCAGCCC
>DASQPA010000527.1:0-30586 GCA_035644215.1 Thermoanaerobaculia bacterium | reverse complement strand
GTGGCGCGACCGCCGGGACTCGCTGCGATAGAAGGAGATGGCGACGTTCAAAGCGATCCGGTACATCCAGGTGGAGAACCGGTAGCTCTCGTCGTAGCGGTCGAACGACCGCCAGAGCTGGACGACCATCTCCTGCACCAGGTCCTCGCGGTCGGCGGGATTGCGGCAGTAGGAGCCGGCGACCTTGTAGAGGATCTTCTTGTGCTCGTCGAGCAGGGCCAGGAAGCGGTCCTGCGGTTGGGACTTGGACATCGGGCGCTCTCCCTTCGCCCCTATGATTCGCCCCCGGGCGCCGAAAATCACAGCCCAATGATCCTGGCCCCCCTACCCTGACCCGTTGTCCCGGGAGCTGGGCCGTCTCCGCTTACGCTGGGCCATTGTCCCCGGAGCTAGGCCGTCTCTGCTTACGTTGGGCCATTGTCTCCGGAGCTGAGCCGTCTCCGCTTACGCTGGGCCATTGTCTCTGGAGCTGAGCCGCCTCTGCTTACGCTGGGCCATTGTCTCTGGAGCTGGGCCGTCTCTGCTTACGCTGGGCCATTGTCTCCGGAGCTGAGCCGTCTCTGCTTACGCTGGGCCATTGTCCCCGGAGCTGGGCCGTCTCTGCTTATGCTGGCCCATTGTCTCCGGAGCTGAGCCGTCTCCGCTTACGCTGGACCATTGTCCCTGGAGCTGGGCCGTATCTGCTTACGCTGGGCCGTTGTCTCCGGAGCTGGGCCGTCTCCGCTTACGCTGGCCCGTTGTCTCTGGAGCTGGGCCGTCTCCGCTTACGCTGGGGCCATTGTCGGGCTAGCGCGTCGACCGGGCTCGGAACCAGGCCAGGAGGACATCGCCGAACAACAGGACCACCGCGATGACGAGCAGGATGATCGCGGTCGCCTTCGTGGCCTGGATCTGAATGAACTCGAAGCGCTCGAAGGTCCCGCCCCACTGCGGCTGCGAGACGGCGGCGTGCAGCCGGGGGAGGCTCACCCCCACGGTCCAGAGGGAGAAGAAGGCAAGCGTGAGAGAGAAGACGAGCCGCCAGCGGAGCCAGAGCCGGTTGGCGAGGAAGAGAGCGCCGAGGAGCAGGACGAGGACCCCCAGCCACCCGAGGACTCCGGAAACGGAGTAGGCAAAGACCCACTTGAAGACCTGGTAGACCACCCGGTAGGCCAAGACCGCGGCGAAGAAAGCCGCCACCCCGCCGAGCCAGGGGAGGAGCCGGGAGCCCGCCGGGGCCGATTGCGCGAACGACGCCCGGGCATAGGGGGGACGTGGGCCGGCGGGGCCGCGATCCGCGGGTACGGCAGGACTCTTCCCTGAAGAAGGATCGATCGACTCGGGTTCCATGGTGGAAGGCAGAAGCCTAGCACGACTCCCCCCACCTGCTACAATGGTATGATTCTCATGAGGTGACATATGGCGAAGGTCATGACAAAGATTGGAGAAGGTGGCAGAGTCGTGATCCCCGCGGAGTATCGGAAGGCGTTAGAGATGGAGGTGGGCGATATGGTCATCCTGCTCCTCGAGGAGGGAGCGATCCGCATGTTGACGCCGCAACAGGCCATCCGCCGCGCCCAGTCGGCGGTCCGCGCCTACATCCCGGAGGGGAGCAGCCTGGCGGACGAGCTGATCGCGGATCGCCGGAGGGAGGCGCGTGCGGAGTGAGGTGGTCCTCGACGCCTCGGCGCTCCTCGCGCTCTTGAACAGCGAGCCGGGGAGCGACGCGGTCGCCGCTGCCTTCCCCGGCGTCGCGATCAGCGCCGTGAACCTCTCCGAGGTGGTGGCCAAGCTGGTCGAGCGGAGCATGCCGGCGGAGGTGGTGCGAGCCGTTCTCGAAGACCTCGACCTCGCCGTCCACCCCTTCGACGCCGAGGCGGCACATCGTGCCGGAGCGCTGCGCACCGCCACGCGTCAGCTCGGGTTGTCCTTCGGCGACCGCGCCTGTCTCGCGCTCGGTCTGCAGCTCGGTCGGCCGGTCCTGACGACGGACGGCGCCTGGGGGAGCCTCGACCTGGGAGTCATCGTTCGCGCCATCCGCTGATCCGCAATACCGGCCGGGGTCCCCCCCACCTGCTACAATCCCCGGCCGTAAATGACCGCCCACGAGACACTTCCCACCACCGAGCGCCTGCTCGCGCTGATCCGCGGCATGGCGGGGCAGCCGGTCGTCCTGCTGGTCGACCTGGTGGCGGACCGGTTCATCACCGGCATCCCGAAACGGATCAGCCGGGAGGCGCCGGTGCTCATCCTCTCCTATCAGGGGGAGGTGCTGGCCCCCGGCGGCGGGGCCAACGCGGTGGCCAACGTGGCGGCGCTCGGCGGCCGGCCGCTCCCCCTGGGGGTGGTGGGGGACGACCCCAGCGGCCGCGAGCTGGTCGCCGCCCTCGCCGGTCTGGGGGTCGAGACCGGCGGTATCCTCACCCGGCCGGGCTACCGTACCCCGACCAAGGTTCGCATCCTGGGCGGCGGCCGGCACTCGATCAAGCAGCAGATCGTCCGCTACGACATCGAGGACCACCTCACCCTGACCGCCGACGACCGCCGACGCTTCGCCCGGCAGCTCGCCGGCTGGGCGGGGGAGGCGGCGCCGGCGATGCCGCCGCGGGTCGCCATCCTCTCCGACTACGGCTACGGGGCGGTCGAGCCGGCCTTTCTGCCGGAGGTCCGCGCCGCCTTGGGGTCCGCGGCAATTCTGGTCGGCGACAGCCGCTATCGGCTGGGGGAGCTGGCGGGTCTCGACGGCGCCACCCCCAACGAGGAGGAGGCCGAGGCGCTCCTCGGCCGGACGATCGAGGACGACCCCGGCCGGCTGGAGGCCGGAGGGCGAAGCCTCCTCGCCCGGTTGGGCGCCCGCTTCCTGCTCATCACCCGGGGCAGCCGCGGGATGAGCCTGTTTGCCGAAGCCGGTACGGAAGATGCCGGGGCGGCGCACCTACCGGTCCACGGCACCGACCAGGTGGCGGACGTCACCGGCGCCGGCGATACGGTGATCGGCACCTTCGCCCTCGGGCTCGCCGCCGGGGCGACACCGCTCGAGGCGGCCCTCCTCGCCAACTATGCCGGCGGGGTGGTGGTGATGAAGATGGGGACCGCCACCCTCTCCCCCGCGGAGCTGGCGCGGGCGGTGGAGAGCGATCCGCGTCCTTTGGAGGAGCTGCAATGGGCCAGGTCGTAACCCTCCCCGAGCTGCGCGAAGAGGTCGCCCGCCACCGGGCCGCCGGCCGGCGGATCGCCTTCGCCAACGGCCACTTCGACATCCTGCACGTCGGCCACCTGCGCTATCTCACGGCGGCGAAGCAGGAGGGGGACGTGCTGGTCGTGGGGATCAATGCAGACGACTCCATGCGCCGCCTGAAAGGCCCCGAGCGGCCGTTCGTGCCGGCCGCCGAGCGGGCCGAGCTCCTGGCGGCCCTCCTCCCCGTCGACCTGGTGGTGGTCTTCGACGGCGACTCCCCCGCCCCGCTCCTCGCCGAGATCCGGCCGGACGTCCACTGCAAGGGGACCGACTACGGCTCCCCCGAGCGGGTGCCCGAGTACGAGGTCGTCCGCGCCTACGGCGGCCGCACCGTCCTCGTCGGCGACCCCAAGGACCACGCGACGAGCGATCTCATCACCCGCATCCGCAAGAGCGACCTGGTGGACCGCATCCGCAAGATGGAAGATCTGGCGGGGTGAGCGAGCGGATCCTCCTCCTGCGCACCAGCGCCCTGGGGGACGTCGTCCACTGCCTGCCGGTGCTCCGCGCCCTGCGGCGCGCCCGGCCCCAGGCGCGGATCGGCTGGGTGGTCGAGGCGCCTATCGCCCCCTTCCTCGCCGGCCATCCCGATCTCGACGAGCTGCTGGTGGTCCGCCTCCGCGCCTGGCGGCGCCGGCCGTTCGCCCCCGCCACCCTCGCCGAGGTGGGGGCCTTCCTCGCCGCCCTCGACCGCTTCGCCCCCGACCTGGTGCTCGACCTGATGGGCAACCACAAGGCCGGGGTGCTCGCCGCCCTGACCCTCGCCGACCGCCGGATCGGCGCCGCCCGCCGCTCCCGCCGCGAGCCCTCCTCCGCCCTTTGGCTGAGCGAGACGGTACCGCCGCGCGGGGTGCACGCCGTCGACCGCGCCCTCTCCCTCTTGGACGCCCTGGAGATCCCCCCCGGGCCGGCCGACTTCGGGGGCGACGTCCTCCTCCCTAAGATGCCGGAGGCGGTGCGCGAGCAGCTCGCCCGCCACCCGGAGCCCTACGTCCTCGTCCATCCGGGCGCCGGCTGGGGGAACAAGCGCTATCCGCCCGCCGGCTGGGGCGAGGTGGCCGGGCGGCTCCGGAGCCAGGGCCTCGCGACCTGGGTGGGGGTCGCCCCGGGGGAAGAGGAGCTGGCCGGCGCGGTGGTGGCGGCCGCCGCCGGAGCGGCGGTGGCGGTCCCCGCCCCCGACCTCGCCTCGCTGGCCGCCCTCTGCCGCGGCGCCCGGCTGGTCCTCGGCGGCGACTCCGGCCCCCTCCACCTCGCCCACGCCCTGGGCGCCCCGGTGCTGATGCTCCTGGGACCCACCGACCCGGCGACGAACGGCCCCTACGGCGCCCCCGAGCGCGTCCTCTGGCACCAGCTCCCCTGCAGCTTCTGCCACCGCCGCTTCGCCGACACCAAGGCCTGCCTGCTGGAGATGACCCCGGCCCGGGTGGTGGCGCGGGCGGGCGAGCTGCTGGTAAAATAGGATCATAGCGATAGACGTTTGCGTTGCCCTGTTGAACGACGGCTGGTAGACTGTTCCGCTTAGAAGCAGAGTCGTCCATTTTCCGGAAGAGCGTTCAGGGGAGCTTTTCGCGCTCCCAAGGTGGGGTATGGCACAAGTCGACAGCGTCGTGCGGAGGCCGTCGTCGGCGGCCGGCTCGGGAAGGTTCGGCGAGCTCCTCGTCAAGACCGGGAAGATCAACCAGGCGCAGCTTCAGGAGGCCCTGGCTCTCCAGAAGGACCAGGGCGGCCGGCTGGGCACCAACCTGGTCAAGCTCGGCCACCTGACCGACCGGCAGCTCGTCGAGTCGCTCTCCCAGCACTTCAAGGTCCCCTCGGTCGATCTGAAGGGCATGGAGATCGACGAGGCGGTGATCAAGATCATCCCGCCGGACATCGCGCGCAAGTACACGATCCTGCCGGTCAACAAGGCCGGGGCCACGGTCACCGTGGCGATGATCGACCCCACCAACGTCTTCGCCATGGACGACGTCAAGTTCATGACCGGGTACAAGGTCGAGCCGGTCGTCGCCTCGGAGACCAGCATCCGCACCGCCATCGACCGCTACTACGGGTCGACCCACGCGATCGAGCTGAAAAAGGTGATGGAGGACCTCTCCGAGGAGCCCGCCGGCGACCTCGAGGTCCTCGACGAGGAAGAGGATTTAGACCTCGCGGCCCTGGAGGAGGAATCCGAGCAGGCGCCGGTCGTCAAGCTGGTCAACATCGTCTTGACCGACGCCATCAAGCGCGGCGCCTCCGACATCCACATCGAGCCCTACGAGAAGGAGTACCGGGTCCGCTACCGGATCGACGGCATTCTCTACGAGATGATGCACCCGCCCTTGAAGCTCAAGGAGGCGATCACCAGCCGCATCAAGATCATGGCGAAGCTGGACATCGCCGAGAAGCGGATGCCGCAGGACGGCCGCATCAAGATCAAGACCAAGATCTCGGGCCGCGCGAAGGACCTCGACTTCCGCGTCTCGGTCCTGCCCACGATCTTCGGCGAAAAGATCGTCATGCGTCTCCTCGACAAGGACAAGCTCATGCTCGACATGGCGAAGCTCGGCTTCGAGGCCGAGCCGCTCCGCCGTTTCGAGCAGGCGATCCTGAAGCCCTACGGCATGGTGCTGGTCACCGGCCCCACCGGTTCCGGTAAGACCAACACCCTCTACTCGGCTCTCCAGCGGATCAACACCCCCGAGGTCAACATCCTGACCGCGGAGGACCCGGTCGAGTTCAACCTGGTGGGCATCAACCAGGTGCAGATGAAGGAGCAGATCGGCCTGAACTTCGCCGCCGCCCTGCGCTCCTTCCTCCGCCAGGACCCCAACATCATCCTCGTCGGCGAGATCCGCGACTTCGAGACCGCCGAGGTGGCGATCAAGGCCGCCATGACCGGCCACCTGGTGCTCTCGACCCTCCACACCAACGACGCCCCGTCCTCCATCAACCGCCTGATGAACATGGGCATCGAGCCGTTCCTCGTCGCCACCTCGA
Source organism: Thermoanaerobaculia bacterium (assembly GCA_035644215.1). Classification (GTDB taxonomy): domain Bacteria; phylum Acidobacteriota; class Thermoanaerobaculia; order Multivoradales; family UBA5704; genus DASQPA01. Next base: position 24,390 of record DASQPA010000527.1, on the reverse strand, counting down.
TCCACCTGATCGTCGCCCAGCGGCTGGTGCGCCGCGTCTGCACCTTCTGCAAGGAGCCGGTGGAGACGCCGGTCGCGGCGCTGGTCAACGTCGGCTTCTCCGAGGCGGAGTCGAAGAGCCTGAAGCTCTTCCGCGGCCGCGGCTGCGAGCGCTGCAGCACGACCGGCTACAAGGGCCGGTTGGGCCTCTACGAAGTGATGGAGGTCGACGAGGACCTGCGCGAGCTGATCCTCTCCGGCGCCAGCGCCTTCGAGCTGCGCCAGAAGGCCATCCAGAACGGCATGATGACGCTGCGCGGCAGCGGTCTGCAGAAGATCCGCGACGGCCTGACGACGATCGAGGAGGTCGCCCGCGAGACCGTGCTCTAGGCGCTAGGGTTTGGGCGGCGTCTTGCTCGTCGTCTTGGTCACGCCTTTCAAGACGCCCAGGCCGATGAGGACGATGACGCCCGCCGCGATCCAGGCGGACGGCACGTGGGCGAGGTGGGCCGCGAAGGCGAGCCCGATGACGAGGATGATGTAGCCGATCAGATAGGCGCCGAACGAAGAGGACATAGCTGCCTCCTGGGAGTCTGGGTTGGAGGCCGGAGGCCTCCCCCGGGAGGACAGCAAAAGGCGGGCCAGCCCTCACCCCCCCCTCTCCCAGCCCGCCCTTCCTACTTCTCCACCGGCATCGTCAGCAGCTCCCCCATCAGGTCGATCCCGTACCAGAGGTTCGCCAGACGCAGGTTCTCGTCCGGACCGTGCTGCTTGTCGTCGTGGTTGGCGATCGGGACGATGACCGCCGGCTTGGCCAGGATGTCGTTGAACAGGTAGAGGGGGAGCGATCCGCCCAGGGTCGGCAGGAGGATGACGTTTTCCCCCGCCGCCCGCGAGGTGGCCTGGATGATCTGGAAGACGATGTCGACGTCCATCGAGGTCCGCGCCGCGGGGTAGCCCGGGGAGCGGGCCAGCTTGGCGATCTTCGGATGGGCGAGGCGGGTCGCCATGTCCGGGTCCTTGTCGACGATGAAGAAGCCCTGCTTCTTGATGTGGGCCTCGACGAGGTCGAGCATGTGGGTCGGTTCGTTGCCCTTGACCAGGCGCACCTCCAGGGAGACCGAAGCGGTGGAGGGAATGATGTTGCCGGCCGTTTCGCCGATGCCGCCGCTCGCCATGCCGCGGATGTTGAGGCTGGGGAGCAGCAGCCGCTCCTCGATCCGGGCGTTGTTGTCCTCGGTCTCGACCAGGCCGAGCTCCTTCCTGAGCGCCGCGTCGTCGTCGGGCACGGCGTCGAGAGCCGCCCGCTCGGCGGGTCCCAGCGGCTCGACGCTGTCGTAGAAGTGGTCGACCAGGACGTGCCCCTGGTCGTCCTTCATGCTGGCCAGGAGGTGGGCCAGGGTGAAGGCCGGGTTGGGCGCCCAGTTGCCGTAGTGACCGCTGTGCAGGTAGCGGACGGCGCCGTAGACGGTCAAGTCCATGTCGATCACGCCGCGCACGCCGAAGACCAGCTGCGCCCGGCGGCTGGTGTGGACCGGACCGTCACAGAAGAGCCAGGCGTCGATGACGTTCAGCCGGTCGCGGTGCGAGGTGAGATAGGCCTCCAGATTACCCGAGCCCGCCTCCTCCTCCCCCTCGAAGAGGAAGCGGAGGTTCGAGGTCAGGGGGATCTTCGCCTGCCGCAGGGCGTCCAGGGCGGTCAGGGCGGTGATGGCCGGCGCCTTGTCGTCCCCCGCCGAGCGGGCATAGATCCGCCACTCCGGGTCGATCGCCTCGCCGGGTTTGGGGAACGGCCGCTTGACGCCGCCGCTCTCGGTCGCCGCGGTGAACAGAGTGGGCGAGAAGGGGGGGGTGGCCCACTGCTTGGGGTCGATCGGCTGGCCGTCGTAGTGGGCATAGATGCCGAGCGTCCGCTTGGCGCCGGGGACGTCGAGCTGGCCGTAGACGACCGGCGAGGCCCCCGGCAGCTCCCAGATCTCGACCTTGATCCCCCGCCGGGTGAGGGTGTCGCGGAGGAAGGCGACGTTCTTCGCGATGTTCTTGGTGTCGCTCGCCACGTTGGGAATGGCGAGCAGCTGGGAGAATTCGCCCAGGATGCGGGCGCCGTTGGCCTGCCGGTAGGCGCGGACGGCGGTGAGCGCCGGGTCCGTCTTGCCCTGCGGCGAGGCTGGCGGAGCCGTCTGGGCCGCCAGGCCGAGAGCGGAGAGGAGCAGCAGGACGGCGGCGGAGCAGAAGCGTCTCATGATCCAGGTCTCCTTCAGGCCCGGCTGTTCCACAGGATGTCCGGGACCCCTTTCTTTTGGTTTTCGTAGCGTGCCATCACAAAGAGTGCAGCGGAGAGCCGATTTAGGTACACCAAGATTTGCCGACCGATCGCAGCTCGAGGACCGCGGTCAGAGGTTCCCCCTCCGATGAAGCGGCCGCGACCTTACCCCAGGAAGGGGGGTTGCTTCAACACCGGGAGGGATCTCCTCGGTAACCGGGCGGAATTCTCTTGACGGCGCCGGGCGCAAGCGCCTACCCTCGATCGGTATGACGAACCCGACCGCGATCGACGACGAGCCCGAACAGGCACCGCAGCTCTCCGCCCCCTCCCTGGCGGAGGACCTGATCCGCACCTGCCCGAACTGCGGCTCCCGGCTGGCCGAGCGCAAGTGCAAGCTCTTCTGCCCCGACCCCCGTTGCGGCTTCTACCTCTCCTGCGCGGACTACTACTGATCCGGGTCGCCTCGCAGCCATGGCTCACCTCCGCATCCCGCGCCCCTGGGAGATCCCCGAGTGGCAGGCCACCCCCGAGGCGGTCTTCCTGAACCGCCGCCAGCTCCTCGCCGCTCTCGGCCTGGGCGCCGTGTCCCTCGGCCTCCCCGTTCAGATCGCTGGCGCCGCTCCGGTCGCGCCCAAGGGCGACCCCGCGAAGATGCTCCAGCCGGCGGTGGGGTCGCGCTTCCGCGATCGTTTCCCGGCGAAGCGCAATCCCGCCTACCGTTTCGGCGGCCGGCCGCTCACCCCGGAGGAGAAGGCCGCGCGCTACAACAACTTCTACGAGTTCACCCCGACCAAGAACGAGGTCTGGCCCCTGGCCGCGGGCTACCCGGTGACCGCCTGGAAGGTTGAGGTGGCCGGTCTGGTGGGGAAGCCCCGCACCTACGACCTGGACGACCTCTTCCGCTTCCCCCTGGAAGAGCGGCTCTACCGCCACCGCTGCGTCGAGCGCTGGGCCATGCAGGTACCCTGGACCGGTTTCCCCCTGCGGCGGCTCCTCGACGCGGCCCAGCCGCTCTCGACCGCGAAGTACGTCCGCTTCGTCTCCTTCTCCGACCCCGAGCACCTTCCCGGGATGAAGGAGACGGTTTCCTACTACCCCTGGCCCTACCACGAGGGCCTGCGGTTCGACGAGGCGAGGCACGACCTCGCCTTCGTGGTCCTGGGAAGCTACGGCCACCCTCTCCCCATGCAACACGGCGCGCCGTTGCGGATTCACTGCCCCTGGAAGTACGGCTACAAGAGCCCGAAGTCGATCGTCAAGATCGAGCTCGTCGCGGACGCCCCACCCACCTTCTGGCACGCCCTCCAGCCGGCCGAGTACGGCTTCTACTCAAACGTCAATCCGAAGAAGCCCCATCCCCGCTGGAGTCAGGAGATCGAAGAGGACCTGGGCACCGGCGAGCGCCGGGCGACGCAGCTCTACAATGGGTATGGGCCGCAGGTGGCGGGGCTGTACAAGGGAGATGAGGCGTAGGTGTCAACCTGGCCGATCCATCCCATAGATCAATACATCCCGCCCGAAGAGTTGCGTTTTCCCTTCGAGCGTCTCGCCGATCCGTTCCGCCACTCGAATCGAGGGATGATTCTCCGGGTGAATCACGCTGATCACGTGCGGCAGGTTGAGCTCCTGGAATGCATAGCCGAGCGCTCTCTTCGCTCCTTCCGTCGCATAGCCTTTTCCCCAGTAGCTCCTACCCAGTATCCATCCCACCTCCAGGCCCGGCCACCCTTCGGGGTTGAACAACCCGATTCGACCCACCAGATGGCCGGTCTCGCGCTCTTCCACGGCCCAGACGCCATAGCCGCGCAGCTGCCAATGTCCGAGGATCATGGCCATGTGTCGCCAGGCCTCCCAGCGTTCAAGCGCCTTGCCCTCCCCCAGGTAGCGCATCACCTCCGGGTCGGCGCAGATCTGCGCATGCTGCTCAAAATCCTCCTGGCGGAACATGCGCAGGATCAGGCGTTCGGTTTCCAGGGTGACCATGGGCTCAGCTTACCTGAATCCATCGGCTGTCACCTAGCGTTCTTCCGGCGGTCCGTCGTGGCTGCTGGGTGGGTGTAAGACGGCGATGGCCCGCACCGGCGAGCCGGTGCCTCCACGGATCTTGAGTGGCAGACCAATGAAGCGAAATCGCCCCCGGCCGACGAGTTGGTGCAAGTTGATCATGTTCTCGTAATGCGTAAAGCCCAACGCCCCACAAATCCGATGCACTTCCTTGTTCGAAACGTCGATCACCCCTGGTGCCACCGTTTCGACGCCAAACGCCGCGATCGCCTGCTCACCCAGCCAGCGCGCGCTGTCAACGCTGACCCCGGGTCCCTTGTACCAATCCTCCGTCCCATAGGCACGTCGATAATGATCTGTATACAGTAAGACCGTATCCCCCGGCTTGATTTCGACTCCGGCCTTGGACCGGGCGCGTTCCAGCTCGGCGGGCTCAATCAACTCCAGCAAACCTTTGTGAGACAGGTCTAAACAGATACCCTCGGTATAGAACATCGTGAGGGGCATCGTGTCGATAGACTGTCCCCGATACTGTCGGCCCATGTGGTTGAGAGCATCGACGTGCGTACCCGTATGCTCGCCCAATTCCAGCCGCTGCACCGCGGGCGACACGACGTCACTCCCGGTAATGCCATCCCACTGCTCATGCGAGGCGTGGAGGGTGATTTCCACTTCTGGAAGGCCGGGAAACACCGGCATCCCTGAAAAGATTTCCTGACTCAAATCGACTATTTGTTCAGGCATCCTTTTATACCTCTTCTGACTCCACCCACACCGCCACCTCCTCCAACCCTTTGCGCCGGAGATCCGGCACCTCGGCATCCGGCGCCGGGTAGCCGATGGGAAAGAGGATGAACGGCCGCTCGTTCGTGGGGCGTTTGAGGAGACTCGACAGGAAGCCCATGGGGCTCGGGGTGTGGGTCAAGGTGGCGAGGCCCATGTGGTGGAGGGCGGTGACGAAGAGGCCGCAGGCGATGCCGACGCTCTCGATGGGATAGTAGTTCTTGTAGCGCTCCCCGTTCGGCCGCACTCCATAGGCGTGCTCGAAGACGACGACGATCCAGGGGACGATCTCCAGGTACGGCTTCTCCCAGGAAGTGCCCAGGGGCGCCAGGGCCTCCCGCCACTCGGGCGGCATCCGCCCGCCGACGTAGCTCCGGTACTCCTCGGCCTCGGCGGCGATGCGGATCTCCCGCTTCATGCGCGGATCGGAGATCGCAACGAACGTCCAGGGCTGGCGGTGGGCGCCGGAGGGGGCGGTCGAGGCGGTGCGGATGGCGAGCTCGATCAGCTCGCGGGGCACCGGATCGGGGGCGAAGTGGCGGACGCTCCTCCGGCGGTCCATCTCGGCGTGAAACGCCGTAGCCCGCGCCCGCATCTCTGCGGGCGGCAGGCGCTCGGGTCGGTAGGGGAGGAAGGAAGGATTGGGGGGCACGGGGAAGCGGTTACGACTTCGTGCCGGCCTTCTCGCGGCGCTGGTACTCGTCGTCGATCATCTTGCTGATCGTCTCGAACGTCATCTCTTCCGCGAGGAAGCGGCCGTTGACGAACATCGCCGGAGTACCGCCGACGCCGGCGGCCGAGCCGGCCACCAGGTCCTGCTTCACCTCTTCGACATGCTTGCCGGAGTCGAGACAGGCATTGAACGGATCGGCCTGCAGGCCCACTTTCGTCGCCTTCGCCCGCAGGCCCTCGACAGCGAGGCCCGCCTGGTCGGCGAACATCGCGTCGTGCATCTCCCAGAACTTCCCCTGGTCATTGGCGCAGAGGGCGGCCTCGGCGGCCTTGGTCGCGTTGGGATGAATGGAGGCGAGCGGGTACTGGCGGAAGACGACCCGCACCTTGTCGCCATACTTCTGCTCGACCTGCGCCAGGACGGGCGCCAGGCGCGAGCAGAACGGGCACTGGAAGTCGGAGAACTCGACGATCGTCACCGGGGCGCTCTCCGGACCCTTGGCCGGTGCCTTGTAAGCGGCCGCCTCGATCGGGACGCGGATCGGCTCCAGCAGGTAGTCGGCCTTGTGCCGGGATTCGAGAGCGGTGTAGAAGGACTGCCGCGCCGCGGTCTGGCGCTGCTGCTCCAGATACTGCCGGATCTGCGGCACCACCTGCTCCTTGGTGACGTTGGGCGGGATCTGCGTCTTCTTCTCCTCGTAGAACTTCTCGACCTCGGCGTCGGTCACCGGGGCGATCTTGGCGGCGTCGGCGATCAGCTGCTCGGGGTTCACCCCCTTCGCCTTCGCCTCGGTTGCGACCATGGCGTCCCGCGCCATCTGCTTCAGCTTGGCCTCGACCAGAGTGCGGCGGGCCTGGGTGTACTCCCGCTCGAGCTGAAGGAGCTCGGCGCTCGCCGCCTTCTCGAAGTCGCCCTGGGTGATCGGCTTGCCGTCGACCCGGGCCAGAACCTGGTGGGGATCGGGCTCCGCTGTCGGGGCCGTGGCCGAGAGGCCGGTTCCGCCGGCCAGGGCGAGGGCAACCGCCAGAGGGACGAAGAGCGAAGTGCGGGGACGCAGGGACCAGTCAGATCTCATGTTCAATTCTCCTTGCAACCGAAACGCGTCGTCGGAGAATCAGTTCCCCATTTCGGCCCGCAGCCGGGCGGCGCTCCCGCGGACCAGGTCCCACAGCTCCTCGACGTCGGCCCGGGTGGTGCGCAGGTTGCCGATCGCGACCCGCAGGGTGTAGCGCCCCTGAAGCACGGTGTGGGAGAGAAAGAAGGGGCCGGCCGCGTTGATCGCCGCGAGGAGCCGCTCGTTGAAACGGTCCTCTGCCTCGGCACCGCCTTCGACCTTGGCGCGGAAGCAGACGACCGAGAAAGGGACCGGGGCGGCGACCTCGAAGCCGGCGGCCGCCTCGATCGCTCCGGCGAGCCAGCGGGCCAGGGCGCAGTGCTCGCGGATGCGCTCCCGCAAGCCCTCCACCCCGAAGGTGCGGATCACCATCCACAGCTTGAGCGAGCGGAAGCGGCGGCCGAGCTGGATCCCTAAGTCCATGAGGTTGGTCACCCCCGCCTCGTCGGTCCGCAGGTACTCGGGGACGAGCGAGAAGGCGGAGCGCAGGAGCGCCGGGTCGCGCACGAAGAGGACTGAGCAGTCGACCGGCGTGAACATCCACTTGTGGGGGTTGACGACGATCGAGTCGGCCCGCTCCATGCCTGCCATCAGGGCCCGGTGCTCGGGGCAGATGGCGGCGCTCCCGGCATAGGCGGCGTCGACGTGGAGGAAGAGCCCCTCTTGCTCGCAGAGGTCGGCGATCTCCGGCAGCGGATCGACGCTGGTCGTCGAGGTGGTGCCGGCGGTCGCCACCACCGCCATCGGCAGCCGTCCTGCCGCGCGGTCGCGGGCGATGGCCGCGGCGAGCGCCGGGACCGACATCCGGAAGGCCGCGTCGCTCTCGATCCGGCGGACGTTCTCGTGGCCGATCCCCAAAAGGATCGCCCCCTTGTCGATCGAGGAGTGGGCCTGGTCGCTGGCGTAGACGGTGAGCGGCGGCACCTCCGGCCGGCCGGCGAGCCCCTTGCCGCGGACGTCCACGCCGGGCAGTCGGTGGCGGGCCACGGCGAGGGCGAGGAGGCTGCTGATCGAGGCGGTGTCGTTGATGTGGCCGGAGAACCCCTCCGGCAGGTCCATCATCTGGCGCAGCCAGTCGCAGGTCCGCTCTTCGAGCTCGGTGGGGGCCGGCCCGGTGCGCCAGAGCATGGCGTTGACGTTGAGACCCGCGGCGAGCGCCTCGCCCAGGATGCCGGGGCCGGAGCCGGTGATCGCGAAGTAGGCGAGGAAGCCGGGATGGTTCCAGTGCGTGACGTTGGGCTCGATCAGCCGCTGGTAGTCGTCGAGCACCCGGTCGAGCGGCTCGGCCTCGAGCGGCGGTGCGGCGGGCAGGGCGGCGGCGACGTCGCCGGGGGCGATGCGCGGCAGCACCGGGTAGTCGCCCACCTGCTCCAGGTAGTCGGCCACCAGGTCGGCGACGCGGTGCATGGCGCGCCGGAACTCGTCAGGGGGGAGATCGCCGGGCATGGGGGAGGTGTCTGGGTAAGGTCGGGTCGGGCGGGTGGACGGACACGGACTCAGGGACGAACACGGACGCTCCACAGACAGACACGGACGAGCCGCGAGCGCGCGGGTGTTCGTCCGTGTCCGTCCATGTCTGTCCGTGTCGGTCCGCGTCCTGCTTTTGCTTTTATGACTTCGCGGACTTCTCGCCGCGCTTGAGCTCGTCGTCGATCACCTTGGTGATGTCGTCGATGGGCACCGCGCCGTTGATGAAGCGGCCGTTGACGAACATCGCCGGGGTGCCGTTGACACCGGCGGCCGTGCCGGCGGCCATGTCCTTCTTGATCTCGTCGGCGTGCTTGTCGGCGTCGAGGCAGGCGGCGAACTGGTCGGCTTTCAAGCCGATCTTGGTGGCCTTGGCCTTCAGGCTGTCCGGAGCGAGCCCGCCCTGGTCGGCGAACATCGCGTCGTGCATCTCCCAGAACTTGCCCTGGTCGTTGGCGCAGAGCGCGGCCTCGGCAGCCTTGGGCGCGTTGTTGTGGATCGGCAGCGGATACTGGCGGAAGACGATCCGCACCTTGTCACCGTACTTCTGCTTGACCTGATCCAGGGTGGGCTTCAGGCGCGAGCAGAACGGGCACTGGAAGTCGGAGAACTCGACGATCGTCACCGGGGCCGTGGTCGGCCCCTGGACCGGGGCCGCATAGGCGGCCGCCTCGACCGGGACGCGGACCGGCTCCAGCATGTAGTCGGCCTTGTACTTGGCGTCGAGCGAGGCGTAGAAGGCCTGACGCGCCTCGTTCTGGCGCTGCTGCTCGAGGTACTGCTTGATGCGCGGCATCACCTGCTCTTTGGTGACGTTGGGCGGAATCTGCGCCTTGTTCTCGTCGTAGAACTTGTCGGCGTCCGCGTCGGTCACCGGGGCGGCCTTGGTGGCGTCGGCGATCAGCTGATCCTTGCTGACGCCCTTGGCCTTGGCCTCCGCCTCTACCATGGTGTCCTGCACCATCTGCTTCAGCTTGTTCTCGACCAGGTTGTGCCGGTTGTTCGAGCACTCCCGCTCGAGCTGCTGGAACTCGGCGGCGGCCGCCTTCTCGAGGTCGCCCTCGGTGATGGTCTTGCCGTTGACCTTGGCCAGGACCTTGTTGGGATCGGACTCCATCTTGCTGTCCTTGCCCGACTTGGTCTGGGCCGAACAGGCCGGCAGCCAGACGCAGAGGGCGAGGACGAGCGCCAGGACTCCGAAGAGGAGGCCCTGGGAGCGGGTCCGCGGGGAGAGAGTTGAGCTCATGGTTGACTCCTTTTGCCGTAACTTGAAGCTTCTTAATGGCTTACAGGGACCGCGCCGAAAAAGCGGGACACATTTTAGCACGGGCTCAGGCGAGATGTCTCGCCACCAGGCCTTCGAGGATCCTCTCGGGAGGAATCCCGCGCAGGCGAAGGGCCGGACCGCCCAGCAGCTCCTCGGCGAGGGCGAGGAGCGCGCGCCGTGCCTTCTCTTCCAAGGTGCTCTCGCGGCCCGAAGCGAGCACAACCGCGAGCACCGCCGCCGCGGCGATCCCCCAGGGCCTGCCGGAGCGCGGGTCCTCGAAGCCGCCCGCCGACCCCAGCGCCTCGGCCGCCGTGAGGACGTATACGGACGAGCCCGTCCGCGTGTACTCGGCCACCGCGGTGCCGAAGGCCCTGGCGAGCGGCGCCACCGCCTCGCCGTCGACTGCGTCGGCCGGTCCCAGGTAGACGGCGAGCGAGCGGCTGCGCAGAGTGGGCAGGAGGTCGAGGCTCGCCGGGGCGAGGAGGAAGAAGTTGCGCGGCGCGGTCAGGTGCGGCTCTTCGAGCGCCTTCAGGAGGGCGTTGGCGGCCTCCGGGGTGAGGCTCTCGGCGCTCGCCACGACGAAGACCTGGCCACGCGCCTCGAAGGGGGAGACCTGGGCGCCGCGCAGCAGGCCGCGGGTGGCGTCGACCGAGGTCGAGGCCTTCAGATCGCGCACCAGGACGTGGAAGTCGGGGTGGAACGGCCCCCCCTCCTCCGGCCAGGCGATCCGCCGGCAGTGCTTGCAGACGTGGCAGGGGCGCTCCTCCTCGGGCGCCGCGCAGAGCAGCAGACGGGCGAGCTCGACCGCCGCCGCCTGCCGCGCCGCGGCGTCGGCGCCGTGGAGGATCACCGACGGGTAGAGCCGGCCGCGGTGGGCGGTGGCGATCGCCCCTTCGAGGTTCACGCCGGCACCTCCTGGCCGAGGAGGACCTGGAGGACGCGCTGGACCTGGGCGAAGGTGGCGCCCGGCGCGCCCGAGGAGTCGATGAGGTGGAAACGCTGGGGCGACGCGGCGGCCAGAGCCAGGAACCCCTCCCGCACCCGGCGGTAGAAGGCGAGGTCCTCGGCGTCCAGGCGGTCGGCGGGACCGACGGTGCCGGCGGCATGGCTTTCCTTGCGCCGCGGCGCCGCCCCGCGTTGCCGCGCCTGCTCGGGCGGCAGGTCGAAGAGCAGGGTATGGTCCGGGACGCGGCCGCCGGTCGCCAGGAGATCCACCTGCTCGATGACCGGCAGCGGGACCCCCCGGCCGTAGCCCTGGTAGGCGCGAGTCGAGTCGGTGAAGCGGTCGCAGAGCACCGTGCGCCCGGCGGCCAGGGCCGGCTCGATGACCTCCAGCAGGTGCTGGCGCCGGCTGGCGAAGATGAGGAGGAGCTCGACCGTGCCGTCGATCTGGCCCCACCGCGGATCGAGGAAGATGCCGCGCAGGGCCTCCCCCAGGAGGGTGCCGCCGGGCTCCTTGGTCACCTGGCAGGGGACGCCCCGGGCGGCCAGCCACTCGGCCGCCCGCTGGAGCTGGGTGGTCTTGCCGCTGCCGTCCACCCCCTCGAACGTGATGAGCTGGCCGGTCATTCGAGGGGGGACGATAGCACGGCGACTACCCCCCCAGTGGCCCCCCCATTTGACATGGCACCGTTCCCAGGCGAGGATCACGGGCAGCGGTCCGTTGCTTCTCGAGCCCGCGAGGGGGGATTCCGGTACGGCCGGAGAATTGCATGCCCTCGGGCGGGGGATTCAAAGTATACGCGTCAAGACCAACGTCATTGTCTATTGGAGGAAGATATGCCCGAGAAGAAAGCCAAGGGTGGTCAAGCCAATTCGAGTTTCATGAAGCCGGTCCAGCCGGACGCCGCCCTCGCCGCCGTGGTTGGGTCGACCCCGCAACCCCGGACCGAGATCACGAAGAAGATCTGGGACTACATCAAGGCCCACCAGCTCCAGGACCCCAACAACAAGCGGATGATCAAGGCCGACGACAAGCTGAAGGCCGTCTTCGGCGGCAAGGCCGAGGTCAGCATGTTCGAGATGACCAAGCTGGTCAACGGTCATCTGAAGTAGGGCGTCCCTGCGGGCCTCCGCTCGTCAGCTTTCACCAGCGGCTGCGCGCCCATCGCGCTGATCAGGGTGGCCGGCCGGCCGAGCTCCGGCCGGCCGCACCGTGCATCGGGTAGACTGCGCTCGCGGGGCGCCTCGGGCGCCCCGCCGTCGCCACGCCGCCATGCCCACCATCGGTTCACCCCTCCTCTGGGGCCTCTTCCTCGCCCTCGTCCTGGTCCTCCTCGCCCTCGACCTGGGGGTGATCCACCGTCGGCAGCGCTCGATCGGCATCCGCGAGGCGATCGTCTGGAGCCTCGTCTGGACCGTCGCCGCCCTCGGTTTCAACCTCTGGCTCGCCCTGCGGTTCGGCCGCCAGGCGGGAGTCGAGTTCCTCGCCGGGTACGTCATCGAGCGTTCGCTCTCGTTCGACAACATCTTCGTCTTCGTCGTCCTCTTCCACTACTTCTCCGTCCCCGACTGGCTCCACCACCGGGTGCTCTTCTGGGGAATCCTCGGGGCGCTCGTGGCGCGCGGCGTCTTCATCGCCCTGGGGGCCGCCCTGCTCTCCCGCTTCGACTGGCTCCTCGGGGTGCTCGGCGTCTTCCTCGTCTACACCGGCGTCAAGGTGTTCCGTGGCGGGGAGACCCGGGTCGAGCCGGAGCGGAACCCGGTCCTGCGCTTCTTCCGGCGGTTCGTCCCGATGACCGCCGACTATCAGGGCCGGCGCTTCCTGCTGCGCCGGGAGGGGCGCCTGCTCGCCACCCCGCTCCTCCTCGTCGTCGCGGTGGTCGAGACGACCGACGTCCTCTTCGCCGTCGATTCGATCCCCGCCGTCTTCGGGGTCACCCGCGATTCCTTCATCGTCTTCACCTCGAACATCTTCGCCATCCTCGGCCTGCGCGCCCTCTACTTCCTGCTCGCCGGCCTGATGGTGCAGTTCCACTACCTGGGCTACGGCCTGGGGGTGGTCCTCGCCTTCGTCGGCGCCAAGATGGTGCTCCACCCCTGGCTGCCGATTCGGACGGAGTGGTCGCTCGCCGTCGTCCTCACCGTCCTCGCCCTCTCGGTCGCCGCCTCGATCCTCTTCCCTCGGCCCGGTCCCGTCCCGGACGAGCCCGGGGACGACCTTTCCTCCCCGGAGGCCTGATCGCCATGCGAACGCGCATCTCGCTCGCCGTCGTCTGCCTGACCCTCCTCGCCGTCCCCTTCCTGACCGGTGTCGTCGCCGCCCCGGCGGCCAAGACCACCCCAGCTAGTCCCGCCACCCCCGCCAACACCGCGGTGCGCGGCAAAGGCGGCGCGGTCGCCGCCGCCGATCCGGCCGCGGTCGAGGCGGGCCTCAGCATCCTGCGCGCCGGCGGCAACGCGGTGGACGCCGCGGTCGCCACCGCCCTCGCCCTCGCCGTCGTCTTCCCCGAGGCCGGGAACCTGGGAGGGGGCGGCTTCGCCGTGGTGCGGGTGGATGGCGAGATCCAGACCCTCGACTTCCGCGAGGTGGCCCCCGCCGCCGCCCGGCACGACATGTATCTCGACAAGACCGGCAAGGTCGACCCCCAGGCGTCGCTGGTGGGGCCGCTCGCCGCCGGGGTCCCCGGCTCGCCCGCCGGCCTCTACGAGCTGCATAAGAAGCTCGGCAAGCTCCCCTGGGCGAAGGTGGTCGAGCCGGCCCGAAGGCTCGCCGCGGAGGGCTTCGTCGTCGACGGCCACCTGCACCGTCTCCTGGACGCCAAGGAGACGAGGAAGCTCCTCGGCCACTTCCCCGAGTCGGCCGCGCTCTGGCTCCCCGACGGCGAGCCGCTCAAGGAGGGCACCACTCTGCGCCTCCCCTCGCTCGCCGCCACCCTGGACGCCTACGCCCACCGCGGTCCCGAGGCGGTGACCACCGGTCCGATCGCCGGGGCGATCGAGGCGGTCTCCCGCCGTCACGGCGGCATTCTCACCGCCGAGGACCTGGCGGCCTACAAGCCGGTGTGGCGCCAACCGCTGACCTTCGAGGCTTTAGGCTGGAAATTCGCCTCGATGCCGCTCCCCTCCTCGGGCGGCATTATCGTCGGGCAGACCCTGGGGGTGCTCGAGCGCCTGGGCTGGGGGAAGCTGCCGCGCTTCGGGGTCGACCGCGACCACCTGCTGGCCGAGACCTTCCGCGGCGCCTACGCCGACCGCTTCCTCTTAGGAGACCCGTCGACCACCCAGGCCGCCGCCGCCGATCTCCTCGCCCCGGCCTGGATCGCCCAGCGCGCCGCGGCCATCGACCCCCAGCACGCCCGCCTCTCCGCCGACGTGCACCCCTGGTCGGCCCAGGGAGCGGCGGCACACCCGGCCGGCAGGGAGGGGACCGAGACCACCCATCTCTCGGTGGTCGACGCCCAGGGCAACCTGGTGGCCCTGACCACCACCTTGAACGAGCTCTTCGGCTGCGGGCTCTACGTGCCGGGGGCCGGTTTCTTCCTCAACAACGAAATGGACGACTTCGCCGCGGCGCCGGGGAAGCCCAACGTCTTCGAGCTCGTCCAGGGCGAGGCGAACGCCGTGGGCGCCGGCAAGCGGATGCTCTCCTCGATGGCGCCGACGATCGCCTGGAAGGGCAAAGAGGCGGTGGCCCTGGGAGCGCGGGGGGGCTCGCGCATCCCCACGCACGTCATCGACGTGCTGCTGAACCTCCTGGTGGACGGCGACTCTCTGGCGGAGGCGGTCCGCCGGCCGCGCCTCCACCACCAGTGGCTCCCCGACCAGCTGGAGGCCGAGCCCGACACCCTGACCCCGGCGGCCGTGGCCGAGCTGGAGCGCCGCGGCCACAAGATCAAGGTCTCGACGGTCTCCGCCAAGGTCCACGCCGTCCGCCTCCTTCCCGACGGCCGGATGGAAGCCGTCTCCGACCCGCGGGGGCCGGGGGTGGGTGGGGTGGTGGAGCGGGAGAGGTAAGTCTTCGGCTACAATGCGGCGGCTTCAGGCACTAGAGGTTGATAGAGATATGCCCAAAGTTCTGGTTCCCCGCGAGCGCCGTCCCGGAGAGACCCGGGTTGCGGCCACCCCCGAGACCGTCAAGCGGATGGTCAAGGAAGGATTCCACGTCACCGTCGAGGCGGGGGCCGGCGCCGCCGCCTACTTCCCGGACGCCGAGTACGTGGCGGCCGGCGCTGAGATGGCCGGGACTCCCGACTGGAAGCAGGCCGACGTGGTCCTCCAGGTGGCGGCCCCCGGACCCGGCGATATCACGGAGCCGGCGGAGTGGAAGCAGCTCCACCCCGGGGCCGTCCTGATCTCCTTCCTCGCTCCGCACCGGAACCTCCCGGCCGTCCGTCTCCTCGCCGACGGGAACCTCACCGCCTTCGCCATGGAGCTCATCCCGCGCATCACCCGGGCGCAGAACATGGACGCCCTCTCCTCCCAGGCCTCGATTGCCGGCTACAAGGCGGTGCTGTTGGCCGCCGTTCACCTGCCGCGCTACATGCCGCTCCTGATGACCGCGGCCGGCACCATCAAGCCGGCCCGCCTGGTGGTGATGGGCGCCGGGGTGGCCGGCCTCCAGGCGATCGCCACCGCCCGCCGGCTGGGGGCGGTGGTCGAGGTCTCGGACGTGCGGCCGGCGGTCAAGGAGCAGGTCGAGTCGCTGGGCGGCCGCTTCATCGACCTGCCGCAGATGGAGAGCGCCGAGGGGACGGGCGGCTACGCCAAGCAGATGGGCGAGGACTTCCTGCGCCGCCAGCGCGAGATCGTCGCCCAGCGGGTGGCGGCGGCCGACGCGGTGATCACCACCGCCCTCATCCCGGGCAAGCCGGCCCCCCGCCTGGTCACCGCCGAGATGGTCCGCTCGATGCGCCCCGGCTCGGTGATCGTCGACCTGGCCGCCGAGCAGGGCGGCAACTGCGAGCTCTCCCAGGCCGACCGCGAGGTGGTCGAAGGCGGGGTCCGCATCGTGGCCCCCACCAACCTCGCCGCCACCCTCCCCCACGACGCGAGCACCCTCTACGCGAGAAACGTCCTCGCCCTCCTCCTCTCCCTCACCAAGAAAGGCGTGATCGAGATCGACACCAAGGACGAGGTGGTGGCCGGAACCCTCCTGACCCACGAGGGGAGGATCGTCCACGGGCCGACGGCGGAGCTGCTGCAGGTAGCGGTGTAGCGATCCTGGAACGGCGACAAGGCCAGCCGCTCCTGAAGGTTTTTCCTCCACCGCTAGCCCAGCTCCCGGGACAATGGGCCAGCGTAAACAGATACGGCTCAGCTCCCGAGACAATGGGCCAGCGTAAGCAGATACGGCTCAGCTCCCGGGATAATGGGCCAGCGTAAGCAGATACGGCCCAGCCCCCGGGACAATGGCCCAGCGTAAGCAGATACGGCTCAGCTCCCGAGACAATGGGCCAGCGTAAGCAGATATGGCCCAGCTCCCGGGACAATGGG
Source organism: Thermoanaerobaculia bacterium (assembly GCA_035644215.1). Lineage (GTDB taxonomy): Bacteria > Acidobacteriota > Thermoanaerobaculia > Multivoradales > UBA5704 > DASQPA01. The sequence goes on along the minus strand of DASQPA010000527.1, from coordinate 8,403 downwards.
CCAGCGTAAGCAGATACGGCCCGTCTCCCGGGACAATGGGCCAGCGTAAGCAGATATGGCCCAGCTCCCGGGACAATGGGTCAGCGTAAGCAGATACGGCTCAGCTTCCGGGACGATGGGTCAACATGGGTGAGGTCGGTAGGCACTTGGGCCAGTCATCGCCTACACGCCTTCAATGACCGCCACCCGCCTGCGCTCCCGCCCGGCGCAGCCTGCCGAGGTCCCAGACCTGGAGCCCGTCCTCTTTATAGTCCGGCTCCCCCCAGATCGCGGTCAGCGACTCGGCCATCTTCACCCCCGCCCTTTCGAGGACCCGCCGGTGGCGAGGCTTCATCTCGGAAATCATCGGCCAGCAGTGCCCCTCGACCTTCTCCTCCTCGGCGAGCACGTCGGTGTGGATCACCAGGTAGCGGGCCCGGCTGGCGAGGAAACCCTCGGGTGAGGTGAAGGGCATGTTGCGGAAGTCGAGGCGCCGGGCCCCGCGGAGCGGCTCGACCATCGCCACCAGGACGTCCCGGTGGTGGACCTCCTGGTAGAGGTAGAAGACCCGGTTGTAGCTCCAGAGGGGGATCCAGGGGTATTCGAGGACCGGCGCCCCGCGCTCCCGCCTTACGACCTGGCGGTAGAAGCCGGGGACCGCCGCCGGGGGACGGAGAGTGGCGCGGGGGCAGAAGAAGCCCACGAAGTCGTTGTGGCCGGTGAACGAGCTGGCGAGGAAGTCGCGGTTGGCGAGCGGGCCGGAGAGGAAGAGGGCGCCGACCAGGGCGAAGGCGGCGGCGCTCTGGTTGAGCGAGCCGACCCGCCTCTGGCGCGGCCACCAGGGGGCGGCGAGCCCCACCGCCACCCAGAGGAGGAGCCAGGGGAGGACCGGCAGGAGGTAGCGGTCGAAGACCAGGGGATGGCCGAGCATCTCCGGGGAGAGGACGACGAGCCCCGCCACCTGGCTCGCCGCCAGGGTCAGGGTGTAGGCGGCCAGTTGGCGTTCCCGGCCGCCTCGCCACCCGCGCCGGAAGAGGACGGCGAGGCCGTAGATCGCCGCGACCCAGAAGAGACCCACGGCGAGGAGGTAAACCGCCCCCGACTGCAGGCGGAGGATGCCGGCGAGCGTCTCGCCGGTCAGGGCCAGGTTCTCGTGCTTCGCCGCCACCAGGGCGAGGAGCGAGGCGCCGGCGGGGAGGAGGAAGGCGAGGAGCCCCGCCGCCGTGGCCGCCCCCACCGCGATGAGGGCAAGGAGGCCCGGCCGGTCCTCGGTCGGCCGCCAGCGCCGCTCGACCGCCAGGGTGCCGAGGGCGAAGAGGAATGGCGCGAGGACGAAGGGAGCGCTCCCCAGGTGGAACCAAACGGAGAGCGCGGCGCCTAGTACATAGAGGACGGCCAGCCCCCGCCGGCCGGTCCGCCACCAGGCCTCGAAGGCGGCGGTGGCGACGAAGCCGAAGAAGACGATCGGCAGGTAGGGGCGGGCGATCCGGCTGTAGAGGACGAGGAGGGGGGAGAGGGCGAGGAGCCAGGCGTAGAGATGACCGACCCGGCGGTCCAGGCGCGCCGCCACGATGCCGGGGAAGACGAGAAGGGCGAGGAGGCTCAAGACGAGCATGGGGAGCCGCACCAACAGCTCCGAGAGGGCGACCCCCTGCTCCAGGAGGACGCGGTAGAAGGCGGTCAGCGGGATGCAGTTGTCGCGCAGCTCGTAGGTGGTGAGGATGTGCGAGAGGGGCGAGACCAGGGCCACCCGCACGGCGTGCATCTCGTCCCCGGCGAGGATCTGCGCCCGGACGTTCCACAGGCGCAGCAGTGTGCCGAGGGCGAACGGCGGCAGCAGCCAGCCGCCGGAGCCGGCAGCGCGCAGACTCCCGATCGGCGGCTTGCTCATCCGGGGGGATTTTACGGCCAGAAGCGTCCGTCCCGCTTCTCGTCCTTTGACGACACTCTTGATTTGAACGGCCACAGATCGAGTGGGAGTCATCGCCGTGCCCCGGCACGGCCCCTGTTTTGGAGGTTTTCGATGGGTGATGACGTTGGGGAGACAGGGGGAGGTGCGCTCTTTGAACGGCTGGCCCGCACCCGGGAGATCCTGGAACGCGAGCGGTCCGGGGCGCCCGCCCTGCTGACCGAGCTGCTGGCCGCAGAGCCCGCCCGACAGCTCGACCGGGTCACCCACGACCCCCGGTTCCAGACCTGGGGCCTCTGCGAGCTCCTCCTGGAGATCCCCAGCCCCGCCGATTTCGCCGAAACCGACCGTCGCGCCCGACTGGTCCTCGCCGCCGCCGACCATCTGGGCGACCGGCACCCCGCCCCGTTGGTCGAGGACCTCCGTGCCCGCGCCTGGGCGCGGGTGGGCGAGGCCTGCCTGGCGACCGCCGACCTCGCCGGCGCCGAGACGGCCCTGCGCACCGCCGCCACCTGCCTGGGCCACGGCACCGGCGACCTCCTGGTCGACGCCCGGCTGCTCGAATTCGAGGCCGCCGTCCGCTGCGCCCAGGGCCGCCCGGGCGATGCCATCGCCCCCCTGCGGCAGGCGGCCGCCCGCTACCGCAAGGCCAACGAGGTGGACCATCTCGCCCGCGTCGTCGCCTGGCGCGAAGCCCTCCAGGACGAGTCCCGCCCGTCCGACGGCGTCCCCCACTACGCCTTCGGCCCCCTCCGCTGAAAGGTGGGCTGCCGAGCCCGCATGATAGGCTGACCCCCTCAGGTCAAAGGGAGTCCCGCGCCGCAAGGCGCGCCAGGGAAGGAGGGAGCGGATGGCAGAGCTTGGCTTCCTGGTCCTCTGCGTCCTCATCGGCAACGCCTGGCTGACCCGTCGCCGGCTGAAGGACCTGGAGGAGCTGGTCCAGGCGCAGGACGAGGGCCGCCGCCGGCTGAAGGAGCTGGAGACGCTGCTCCGCGCCCAGGGCGAGAGCGCCATGGACCTCCTGCGCCGGGTCTCCGCCCTGGAGAGGGGCCAGGTCCAGGCCGCCGCCGCACCGACCGCCACGGCACCGGTCGCGGCCCAGCCGGCGCCGGTGCCGGCTGGTGCTCACTCCCCCCTTCCGGCCCCACCCCCTCCCCCCATAGACGCTAACTTTGGCGCCGAGGGGGCGGGAGGTGGGTCCCTCCCCCCTGGGAGGGCGGCGGTTGGATCAGGGGGGAGGCTAGGAGGGGGGCGTTCCGAGGAGGTCGCAGCCACCCCCCTCCTGGCCTCCCCCCTTTCCCAACCACCCCCGCCCAGGGGGGAGGAACCCCCGCCCCGGGACGCGAGCACCGGTACGTTAGCGTCCTCTCCTCCCCTGCCGCCCCGGCCGGCGCCGCCGCCCCGGGTCGCTCCGCCACCCAAGCCGCCGCGCCCGCCCTTCGACTGGGAGAGCCTGGTGGGGGTCAAGCTGTTCTCCTGGATCGCCGGCATCCTCCTCGCCCTCGCGGCCATCCAGTTCCTCCGCTACACCATCGACCACGGCTGGATGAAGCCGCCCATCCGCATGGCCATGGGCCTCGTGCTGGGCGCCGGGCTGCTCCTCTTCTGCGAGCTGCGGGTGGCGCGCCGCTACGCGATCACCGCCAACGCCCTGGGCGCGGCGGGGATCGTCACCCTCTTCTCCACCTTCTTCGCCGCCCACACCCTCTGGCATCTGCTGGGACCGGCACCCACCTTCGGCGGCATGGTGCTGGTCACCGCCGTGGCGGTCGTCCTCTCGATCCGCCACGACGCCCTGTTCATCGCCCTCTTAGGTCTCGTGGGCGGTTTCGCCACCCCGGTCCTCCTCTCGACCGGCCAGGACCATCCGTTCGGCCTCTTCGGCTACCTGCTGCTGCTGAACGCCGGCCTTGCCTGGGTGGCTCTCCGCAAGTCGTGGCCGGTGCTCTCGATCCTCTGCCTCGCCTTCACCACCCTCTACCAGTGGGGCTGGGTGTTCAAGTTCCTGAACGCCGAGAAGATGCCTCTGGCGTTGGGGATCTTCCTGATCTTCCCCCTCCTCGCCTTTCTCGCTCCGGCCCTCGCTCCGGCCCAGGGCAAAGAGGCCGCGGGGAGCGAGGAGGGAAGGAACGCTTTCGCCCGGACGGCGAGGGTGGGCGCCCTGCTGCCGCTCGGCTTCGCCCTCTTCCTCGCCGCCGTCCCGGCCTACGGCGCGCGCTTCGGCCTCCTCTTCGGCTTCCTCTTCGTCCTCCAGGTCGGGCTCGCCGCGGTGGCGGCCGTCCGCGGCCCCCGGGCGCTCCACCCCGCCGCCGCCGGGGCGACGCTCCTCGCCTACGTCCTCTGGTTCGGGACGTCGTACCCGCGGGGCGAGGCCTGGCCGGCGGTCCTCGGCTTCGTCGCCCTCTTCGTCCTCTTCGACCTCGCGGCTCCCTGGCTCGCCCGTCGCCTGGGCCAGCCGCTCGACGAGGAGGGCCGGCTGGGTTCCCTCGCCGGGCCTCTCCTCCTCTTCACCTTCCCGGTGCTCTTCCTCCAGGAGCCGGCGGCCGCCGCCCCGGGGCTGCCGTTCGCGGTGCTCTTCGCCCTCCTCGCGGCGACCGCCGCCTTCGCCCTCCTCGAAGAGGACGGCCTCCTCCATTCGATCGCCGCCTTCTTCGCCATCGCCGCCGAGGCCGTCTGGTCGGCCCAATCGCTCACCCCCGAGCGGCTCCTCGCCGGGATCGCGATCTACGCCATTTTCGGCCTCTTCTACCTGGGGGTGCCGCTGCTCGCCCGGCGGCTCGACCGGCGCCTGCCGCCTGCGGGGAGCGGGGCGTTCCTCCTCCTCCTCTCGCTCGGCCTCCTCTTCTTCCTCGCCGCCGGGCCGCTCGCCCAGGCCGCCCTCTGGGGTCTGGCGCTCCTCCTGGTGATTTTGAACGCCGGGCTCTTCCTGGAGGCCGGGACCCTGCGCCGGCCGCTTCTCGCCCTCGCCGGGACGCTCCTCTCCTGGCTCCTGATCGCCGTCTGGTGGGTGACGGTGCCGCTCGCGGCGAGCCTCGTCCCGGCGCTCTTCCTGGTCGCCGGCTTCGCCGTCTTGGGCCTCGCCGGCAACCTCTGGATGCAACGGCGAGGGGGAGGGACGGGAGGAGCGGAGGGGGGGACCGCGGGCGATCCGCTCGCCGGCGGACCTTACCTGGCGCTGGTCGGCCACGCCTTCCTGCTCGTCGTCGCCGCCCAGCCGCGGCTCTCGATCCCCCCCTGGCCGTTCCTCGGCGTCCTCGTCGTTCTCGACCTGGCGGCCGGCGTCGCCGCCCTCTGGCTGCGCAAGGCCTCCCTGTGGATTGCCGCCCTCGCCGCCTCGGACCTCGTCCTCCTTGCCTGGGTGGCGACGGCGCGGGACGCCCCCTGGCCGGCGGTCGCCGTGGGCTCGGCCCTGGGGTTCTCCGCTCTCGGTCTGCTCTGGATCGCCCTGGGGAAGCGGGTGACGCGGCGGGCCGGCCGGCCGGGGACGCCGGGGATGCCGGAGAAACCGGGCGAGCTGCCGGAGACTCTCGCCCAGGGAGCCGTCCCCAGCCTCCTCCTCGGCCACGCCGTGGCCACCGTGGCCTCCATGGTGTCGGGGGCGCCCCCCCTGGCCTTCACCGCCGGGGCGCACCTGGCGTTCCTCGTCGCGCTCCTCGCCCTCTCGGTGCGGATCGGCTGGGCCTGGCTGGCGCCGTTCTCGGTCGTCTTCACCACCGTCGCGGTGGCCGTCTGGCGGCTGGGGCAGGGAGACGGTGCCCCCTGGTGGCACGAGCTGGCCTTCGCCGCGGTGCTCTATCTTCCCTACCTGGCCTTCCCCCTGGTCCTGGGAGAGCGGGCGCGGCGCCTGCGCCCGCCCTACCTCGCGGCGGTCCTCGCCAGCGTCCCCTTCTTCCTCTTCGCCCAGGAAGCCCTGGTCCACGGCGGCTTCAAAGGGGTGATCGGCGCCCTGCCGGTGGCGCAGGCTCTCGCCCTCACCGTCCTCCTCGCCCGGCTGGTGCGGTTCGAACGGACCGGCCCCGCCGCCGATCGTGAGCGCGAGCGCGATCCGGGGCGTCTCGCCCTCCTCGCCGGGGCGGTCCTCGCCTTCGTCACCGCGGCCATCCCCCTCCAGCTCGACCGCGAGTGGATCACCCTCGGCTGGGCGCTCCTCGCCGCGGCACTCGCCGCCCTCTACCTGCGCATCCCGCACCGCGGGCTCCTCTACTGGACGGCCGGGCTGCTCGCCGCCGTCTTCGTCCGGCTGGCGTTCAACCCGGCGGTCCTCGCCTATCATCCGCGCGGTGGCCTGGCGATCTGGAACTGGTATCTGTATACCTATCTCGTGCCCGCCCTCGCCTTCTTCCTCGCCGCCTGGCTCCTCGCCAAGGGGGACGACCGGCTCGCCGATCCCCCCTTCCCGCGGCTGTCGAGCTTCGCGGTGAGCGGCGCCGTGGTGCTCACCTTCCTCCTCGTCAACATCGAGATCGCCGACTTCTTCTCGACTGGCACCAGCCTCACCTTCAGCTTCCTCACCGGGCAGGCGACCCTGGCGGAGGACCTCACCTACACCCTGGCCTGGGCGCTCTTCGCCATCGCCCTCCTGGTCGCCGGCATCGTCGGGTCCAACCGGCCGGCGCGGATCGTCGCCATCGTCCTCCTCCTGGTGGCGGTGCTCAAGGGGTTCTGGCACGACCTGGCGCAGCTCGGCGGCCTCTACCGGGTCGGCTCGCTCGCCGGCCTCGCCGTCTGCCTGGCGCTGATGGCGGTCCTCATCCAGAAGTACGTCCTGCCGAAGCGGGAGGCGTCCTGAGCGGCGCAGGGACGGGGCGCCGCGCCGGTCTCCTCCGGGGTGGGCTCGCCGTCTTCGTGGCGGCGGTCGCGCTGGCTGCCGCCGGGGAGGGGAGAGAGCTCCGCTTCCGCTTCGAGCGGCCGGTCGTCCCCGGGGCCGCCGGTCCCAACCGCCTGGAGCCCGACGTCTCCCTCCTCTCCGGCGCCCTCCCGCTCGACTACGAGCCGGGGGCCGGGGCCGGCGGGCTCGGCGCCTTCCGCGGCGGCCTCGGCGACCTGCGCTTCTTCGACGCCGCCGGCCGCGAGGTCCCCTACCTCCTGGTGGCGCCGCAGAGCCGCGCGCCGGAGTGGCGACCGGGGCGCCTCCTGCCGATCGCCGCGACGAAGACCGCGAGCGGCGTCGAGATCGAGAGCGGCTTCGAGATCGATTTGGGGGAGGGGGAGAAGGGGAGCGCGCGGACGGTCGACCGGCTGCGGCTCACCGGCCTGCCGGCGCCGTTCCTCAAGCGTTTCCGGTTGGAGGGGGGAGGGGACCGCAGCCGCTGGACCCTGCTGGTTGCCGAGGGCACCCTCTTCGACCTGCCGGACGAGCGGCTGCGCCTGCTCGACGTCCCCTTCCCGGCCGGCGCGGTCGGCGAATACCGCTACCTGCGCCTGACCTGGAACGACGCGTCGAGCGGCCGCCTGCCGCTGCCGGAAGGGGTGGCGGCGCGGCTCGTCCGGCCGGTCGATCCCGGCCCGCCGCCGCGGCTGCCGGTCGCCTTCGAGCGCCGGCCGAGCGAGCCGGGGAAGAGCCGCTTCCACCTGCGCCTGCCGGCGGCGCGGCTGCCGCTGGTGGCCCTGGACCTCGCGGTCCCCGGCGGACCGCTGCTGCGGCCGGCGGTGGTGACCGAGGGGCGCCTGGCGAGCGGGGGCGACAGCACGGAGATCACCCCGGTGCGGCTGGGGGAGGCGACCCTGCGGCGGACGGTGCGCGCCGGCCTCGTGGCCGCCGACCTGCGCATCCCCCTGGCCCTCCCGGCCGGGCCGGACCTGGAGCTGACGGTCGACGACGGCAGCAACCCGCCGCTCGCCCTCTCCGGGGTGACCGCGGAGCTTGCCCCGCTGCCCTGGATCTACTTCGAGGCCCCCGGCACCGCCCCCTTGACCGCCCGCTTCGGCGACCGCGATGCGAGTCCCCCGCGGTACGATCTGGAGGCCCTGCGCGACCAGGTGGGCCGTGCCCCCACGACGATGGCGCGCTGGGGGGAGGTGCGGGATCGCGAGCCCAGGGAGACGGTGGCCGCAGCGAGCCCCATCCCGATCCTCGGGGCGCCGGTCGACAGCACCAAATTTCGCTACCGGCGCCAGGTGCCCGCCGCTTCGGCGGTTTCAGCGGGCCTCACCTCGCTCCTCCTCGACGCCGAGGTGCTCTCCCGGAGCCCCGGCCTCGCCGACCTGCGGCTCGCCGACGCCCAGGGCCGCCAGGTCCCCTATCTCCTCGAACGGCGCGACGAGCCGCTGTCGCTGCCCCTGGCCGCCCTGGCGCGCAAGCCGGAGAAGGGCGATCCGCCGGCCCTCTCGCGGTATTCCGTCGAGTTTCCCTATCCGTCGCTCCCCGCGGCGCGGCTGGTCCTCGCCACTCCGGCGCGGGTCTTCGAGCGCGAGGTCCGCCTGGTCGAGATCCCGGCGAACGCTCCCGGCTCGCCATCCTCGCGGCCGGGGAGGGACCCCAGCGAGCCGCGGGAACGGATCGTGGCGCAGTCCAC
>DASQPA010000526.1:0-2622 GCA_035644215.1 Thermoanaerobaculia bacterium | reverse complement strand
CGTCGGGCCGTTGGAAGGCGACATCGCGGGGAAGTCTACGCCCCCTGACGCCTCACGCGAGGGGGCGTAGGATGTGTCGACCTTCTACAGAAGCAAGTTACCGGAGAAGCCGAAAAGGTGACAGGGCCCGGAGGCAAAGTGGAAAATAGGCCGCCCGGCCGACAACCCTTCCGCCCGGATTTAGCCGTTGGGATCGATACGGGCCCCCCCTGTGGGATCCTCCGTCGAGCCCGTGTTGGTCGGTGCGGGCTCGCCGTTCGGGTCGATCCCGCCACGGTTGGGGCTGCTCAGGTGGGTCAGGCGGCTGCCGTTCGAGACGATCCCGCCGCCCCCGAACAACCCGGCCAGGAGGTCCCAGGCGCTGGCCAGGAACCCTCTCTCGACCTCCCGCCGGGGGGACCGGGAGCCGGGGGTCGCCGAAAGCGCGGGAACCAGAGTCGCCGTCAGGAGGAGAGCCAGAATACCGCAACGAAACGCCTTGCGATGCATGAAGCCTACCCTTTCCAGGGCAGGTCAGCGGCACGGCCGTTACGGCCGGCCGTGCCTGCCTCTACGAGGAAAGTTGATGGCGGGAGGTGAATCGGGGCGAATCGGGGCGGATGGGGGACGAAAGGAGAACTGATTCAGTGCCCGCGCGCCTGCTCGGCCATCTTCTCCGCCTGGAAGTGGGCGAGGAGCGGCTCGATCAACGGGTCCAGATGGCCTTCGAGGACCACCGGCAGCTGGTACAGCGAGAGGCCGATCCGGTGGTCGGTCACCCGGCTCTGCGGGAAGTTGTAGGTGCGGATCTTCTCCGAGCGGTCGCCGCTCCCCACCATCTTGCGCCGCTCCTCGACCACCGCCGACTCGGCCTTCTCGCGCTCCACCTCGAGGATGCGGGCTTTGAGGACGCGCAGGGCCTTGGCCTTGTTCTTGATCTGGCTCCTCTCGTCCTGGCAGGAGACGACGATCCCGGTCGGCAGGTGGGTCAGGCGGACCGCCGAGTAGGTGGTGTTGACCCCCTGGCCGCCGGGGCCGGAGGAGCAGTAGCGATCGATCCGCAGGTCCTTCTCGTCGACCTCGACCTCGATGTCCTCGGCCTCGGGGAGGACCGCCACGGTCACCGCCGAGGTGTGGATGCGCCCCGACGCCTCGGTCTGCGGCACCCGCTGCACGCGGTGGACGCCGCCCTCGTACTTCAGGCGGCTGTAGACGCCCCTGCCCTCGATGATCGCCGAGACCTCCTTGATCCCCCCGGCGGACGACTCCGAGAGGTCGAGCACCTCGATCTTCCAGCCGTGCTGCTCGGCGTAGCGCGTGTACATGCGAAACAGCTCGGCGGCGAAGAGCGATGCCTCATCCCCGCCGGTGCCGGCGCGGATCTCCAGGATGACGTTTCTCGCATCGTTGGGGTCCTTGGGCGCGATCTCGGTCCGCAGCTCGGCCTCGATCTCGGCGCTCCGCGCGGCGAGCCGCGACCGCTCCTCCTGCGCCATGGCGAAGAGGTCGTCGTCCTTGGGGAGCCCGGAGAGCATCTCCTCGGTCTCCTGCCGCTCCCGCTCGACCCCCTTCCACCGGCGGTAGAGCGCGACGGTAGGGCCGATCTCGGCCAGCGCCTTGCTCGCCTCGGTGTAGGCCTTGCGGTCGCCGATCACCGCCGGGTCGGCGAGGCGGGAGGTCAGCTCCTCATGGGTCTTTTCCAGCTCGGCCAGTTTCTCGATCATGGTCGTTCGTCCTCGATAGCCTTCAGGCCCCCGCCGCGGCGGCGACCGGCAGGCTCGGGGCCTCCGGCGCGATGGCTTCGGTCGCCTCGGGCAGGAGACCGTCGGCGCGCAGGGCCTCCTCCAGGGCGACGATCGCCACCTCCAGCATGTCGTCGGTCGGCTCCTGGGTGGTGATCCGCTGCAGCATGAGCCCCGGCCAGACCAGGGCGGCGAAGATCGGCGCCGCCCGCTTCTTGGCGGTCAGCCGCAGCACCTCGTAGGAGAGCCCGGCGATCACCGGCACCAGGAGGAGCCGGCCACCGAACTTGACCAGGAAGGGCGCGGTCTTGGGGATGAAGGCGAAGAGCAGGATCGAGACCAGGAGGACGAAGAGGAGAAAGCTCGTGCCGCAGCGCGGGTGGAGCCGGCTCTGGACACGGGCGTTCTCGACCGTGAGCGGGAGCCGCGACTCGTGGTTGAACACCACCTTGTGCTCGGCGCCGTGGTACATGAAGACCCGGTGGATGTCCTTGAAGCGCGAGATGCCGAAAATGTAGCCGACGAAGAAGAGAGCGCGCAGGAGGCCGTCCACCAGGTTGAAGGTCAAGCTGGGGAGCGGCCCAAAGACGTAGCGCTCGGAGAGCTGGGTGAGCCAGAGGGGGAGAAGGAGGAAGACCACCACCCCCATCCCCACGCCGATGGCCATCGAGCCGGCGATCGCCAGGTTCGAAATCTCCGGCGCCGGTTTGGCGCTCTCGGGAGCGCCTTCCGCCCCCGGCTCCGCCACCGTCTCCACTGCCTTCAAAGCCGAGAAGTTGAGCGCCCGGATGCCGATGGCGAGCGACTGGAAGAGGACGGTCACGCCGCGCAGGATGGGGAGCTTCAAGATCGGGTAGCGCTTGGCCACGCTGGCGACCGTTCCCCGCTGGAGGGCGATCGA
>DASQPA010000525.1:0-2268 GCA_035644215.1 Thermoanaerobaculia bacterium | reverse complement strand
CGGACCTCGCCCATGTGCCCGATGCGGAAGGTGGAGGGTTTCCAGTCGCCGTAGCCGCCGCCGATCGTGTAGCCGCGGCTCGCCAGGCCCTTGACGATCGCCTGGGGATCGATCCCGGCGGGCGGTTTCAGGCAGCTCACCGTCACCGAGCGGGCGTTCGCCGCCGAGGCGTAGGCGCAGCCGCGCTCCGCCGCCCAGGCCGCGGTCTGCTCGGCGAGGCGGGCGTGGCGCGCCCAGCGCTCCTCCATCCCCTCGGCCATCATGCTGTCGAGCTGGACGTCCAGAGCGTAGAGGAGGGGGATGGCCGGGGTGGTGATGAAGCCGCCCTCGCGGTGCTTGTCGCGGTAGCGCAGGAGATCGGTGTAGAAGCCGCGATGCGGGATCTTGGCAGCACGCTCCGCGGCGCGCTCGGAGAGGGTGAAGACGGTGATCCCGGGAGGCAGCGCGAGCGCCTTCTGGGTGCCGGCCAGAACTACGTCGATCCCCCAGGCCTCGGACTCGACCGGCGCGCCGCCCAGCGAGGAGACGGTGTCGACGATCAAGAGGGCGTCACTCTCCTCGCGCACGACGCGGGCGATCTCTGCGAGCGGGCTCATCACTCCGGTCGAGGTCTCGTTGTGGACCAGGGTGACCGCCTCGTAGCGCTTGCGGCGCAGGGCCGTGCGCACCAGGTCGGGATCGATCGGCTGGCCCCAGGGGACGGCGACCTGGTCGGCCGACTTGCCGAGCGAGCGGCTGATCGAGTGCCAGCGCTCGGAGAAGGCGCCGCAGGTAAGGTTCAGAACGTCCGCGGCCACGGTCGAGAGGACGGCGCTCTCCATGATGAGCGTCGAGCTGCCGGTCGCGATCATCACGTCGCCCGAGGTGCGGAGCACCTTCTGCAGGCGATCGGCGAGCTTCAGATAGAGCGCCTTGAACGGCGCCGAGCGGTGCCCCTGCATGGGGGCGGTCATGGCCTGGCGAACGGCCTCGGTGACGTAACTCGGGCCGGGGAGGAAAAAGCGGATGGTTTCGGTCATGGGACGGACCCTCGGTCTGGTTGAAATTCTCGTACGCCGCGCTGCGGCAATCTTACCCGGTTTCGCGCCGACTGTCAGCTCCAGGGGCGGGGGCGGCGCAGGGCCGCGACCAGATCGCTGACCGAGTAAGTGCGGCCGGCCTCCCCAGGCGGGACGACCGTCCAGCTCTCTCCGCCCACCTGGAGGCGGGGCGCCGCCGGGATCTCCGCAGTACTCGTGCTCCGCACGAGCACCAGCACGCAGCCACGGAAGTGCTCGCGCAGAAGATCCTGGAGCACCGGCTCGCCGCGCAGCGGTTTGACGGCGAGGCTCCTGCCGCCTCCGGCGGCCACGGCGCGGAGCGCCCCTTGGCCCGCCGCCGCTTCCAGATCGGCCGGCAGCCCCGCTGGCTGAGATAGCGGCGCAAGATCGAGCCAGCCGAGCCGCAGGCCGGCCTCGCGCGCGGCGGCGAAGAGCGGAGCGAAACGCTCCGGCCCCTCCTCCACCCGAAGCAGATGCGGCGCTTTCATCGGTAGAGGAGGATCTCCGCGCACTCGTCCCGGAAGGCGGCCTCGTCCGCCTCCCAGCCGGCAAACCAGGCGAGGAGGTCGTCCCGCCGCCCGTGGTCGATCGCCTCGCGGCAGCGCGCGGTGCGGGTCAGCAGATCGATCGCCGGGACGTCGGCGACGAACTCGTAGGCCGCCTGGCGCCAGGCGAAGATCTCCGGCGCGATCTCTTGGACGGCGGCGAGTAGCTCGACCCCGGCGCGATAGGAACGGAAGGCGGCGGGGTCGGTGACGACGATCTCGACCCCGCCGCAGACCTTGCCGGCATGCTTCTGGAACTGCGGCCGGAAATAGGTGGGAACGAAGACGGCTCCAGGAAGAGCGCGCTCGTTCAGCCGATCGGCGAGGGCCACCGGGTCGAGCCCCGGCGCGCCGGTCAGCTGGAAGGGACGGGTGGTGCCGCGCCCCTCCGAGAGCTCGGTCGCCTCGACCAGGCAGCCGCCGGGATAGACGTGCGCGGTCGCGACAGTCGGCATGTTGGGCGAAGGGGCGACGAAGGGGAGGCCGGTCTCTTCCCAGCGCATGGTCCGGCGCCAGCCGGCCATCTCGACGATCTCGCAAAGTCCCGTCCAGCGCCGCCGCCGCGCTTCGAGCCGCACCAGCTCGCCCAAGGTGAGACCGTGGCGGACCGGGGTACGGAAGGCGCCCACGAACGATTCATATCCGGGCTCAGGAAGATTCCCCTCGACGATCTCGCCGCCCAG
>DASQPA010000524.1:0-6779 GCA_035644215.1 Thermoanaerobaculia bacterium | reverse complement strand
GGCCACGGCGCCGAAGGGCATCGGCAGCTCTTCGATCGGGCAGTCGTCGAGGTAGTTGGCGAAGAATTTGAACAGCTTCTTGCCCTTGATCAGCCCGCCCACCAGCCCGAAGTCGAGATAGGCGGCCGCGTCCTGCCACACCAGGCCGGAGATCCAGCGCTCGAAGTCGTCGAGCTTGCCGCAGACGTAGGCGGCGCCCACCAGCGCCCCGGCCGAGGTGCCGGCGACGACCTCCGGCCTGATCCCCAACTCGAAGAGGCCGCGCAGCACCCCCACGTGTGCCCATCCCCGCGCCGACCCACCCCCCAGGGCGATGCCGATGCGCTGCTTCCGCTCCGTCGCCATGGGGGGACTGTACCGCAAGGGCGAGAACCGCGCTAAGGTTCGCAGTCGAGGAGCCCGACGATGAAAGCTCTCTGCTTCGACCATTTCGGTGGCCCCGAGGTTCTCACCTGGCGCGATCTCCCGGACCCGGCGCCGGAACCCGGGCATGCCATCGTCCGCACCGCGGCGATCGGCCTCAACTTCGCCGACATCTATCGGCGGCGGGGGGACTATCACCTCGCCGGAGCCCCGCCCTACATCCTGGGCTACGAGGCCGCGGGGGTCGTGGAATCGGTCGGGCCGGGGGAAGGTGTCTCCCCGGGCGACCGGGTGGGGTTCGCCGACAGCCCCTTCGCCAACGCCCTGAAGGTGAAGGTCCCCGTGGACCGCCTCATTCCCCTGCCGGCCGACGTCGATTTCGAGACCGCCGCCAGCCTCCTCCTCCAGGGGCTGACCGCGCAGTACCTGACCCGCGACAGCCACCCGCTCCGCGCCGGGGAGACCGCGGTCGTCCATGCCGCCGCGGGCGGCGTGGGCCTCCTCCTGGTGCAGATCGCGAAGCGCCTGGGAGCCCGGGTCTTCGGCCTCACCTCCAGCGAGACCAAGCGCGCCGCCGCCTTCGCCGCCGGTGCCGACGCGGTCTTCCTCTATGACGACGATTGGCCGGCGGACGTTCTCCGGGAGACCGGCGACCGGGGGGCGGACGTGGTCTACGATTCCGTCGGTACGACCCTGCCGGAAAGCTTTGCCGCCGCGCGCATCGGCGGGCACGTCGTCTTCTTCGGCATGGCGGGCGGCCGGCCGGCGCCGGTCGACCCGGCCATGCTGATGGACACCTCGAAGCGGCTGACCGGCGGCGATCTCTGGAACGTGCTCACCAGCCGGGAGGAGCGGATCCGCCGGGCGGGTGAGCTGTTCGAGTGGGTACGCGAGGGCGGGCTCGAAGTGCGGATCGCGGCCCGTTTCTCGCTCGCAGAGGGGGCCAAGGCCCACGCCTACCTGGAGAGCCGCGGGAGCATCGGCAAGGTGCTGCTCCTGCCCTGAGGGGTAGACTCGCCTCATGGGGACGAGCGAGGCGGTGGCGGAAGAGGCGCCGCTCGCCGAACGCGCCAACCTCCTCTTCCGCGGCACGGCGGTGGTGCGCTGCTCGGGCGAGGGGGTGGTGGTCGCCACCGGCATGGCCACCGAGGTGGGGCGGATCGCCTCCCTGGTGGCGGCGGTCGGCCAGGAGGAGACGCCGCTCGAAGCCCGGCTCGACCGCCTGGGCCGCACCCTCGCCTGGGTCGCCCTGGGGATCGCCGCGGTCACCGCGGTGGCCGGCATTCTCGCCGGCCGCGGCGTCTTCCTCATGATCGAGACCGGGATCGCCCTCGCCGTGGCGGCGATCCCCGAGGGGCTGCCGATCGTCGCCACCCTGGCCCTGGCGCGCGGGGTCTACCGGATGGCGAAGAACAACGCCCTGGTCAACCGCCTGGCCGCGGTCGAGACCCTGGGGGCGGTCACCGTCCTCTGCACCGACAAGACCGGCACCCTGACCGAGAACCGGATGACCCTCACCCGGCTCGCCGTCGACGGCCAGGAGATCGATCTGGCCTCGGGGCCGGCGCCGGGCTCACCTGGCGGGCGGGCGGCGCGGGCCGTCCTGGAGGTCGGGGTCCTGTGCAGCAACGCCGAGCTGCCGCCGCCGGGAAACGGCGAAGAGGAGGGGATCGGCGATCCGCTGGAGCTGGCGCTCCTCGCCGCCGGCCGGCGGCTGGGCCTGGAGCGCGGTCCCCTCCTCGCCGACTTCCCCGAGGTGCGGGAGGAGGCCTTCGATTCCGCCACCAAGCGGATGGCCACGATCCATCGCCGGGGAGAGCGGGGGGAGAGCTTCCGGGTGGCGGTCAAGGGGGCACCGGAGGAGGTGCTGGCGGTCTGCTCGACGGTCCTGGGGGAGGCGGGACCCCGGCCGCTCACCATGGCCGACCGGCAGCGCTGGGAGGAGGTGAACCGGCGCCTTGGAGCGCAAGGCTACCGGATGCTCGCCCTGGCGGGGAAGGACGCGGCGAACCCCGACGAGCCGCCCTACGAGAATCTCACCCTCCTCGCCGTGGCTGCGGTCGCCGACCCGCCCCGCCCGGGGATCGGCGCGGCGGTCGCTTCCTGCCGGGCGGCGGGGATCGAGGCCGTCCTGGTGACCGGCGACCAGGAGGCGACGGCGCGGGCGGTGGCCCTGGCCGTGGGGTTGATCGACCGGCCCGACGCCCCGGCCGTCTCCGGCCGCGACCTCCGGAGTCTCCTGGCGGACCCGGACGCCACCCGCGTGCGGCAACGGCTCCTCGACACCCGGATCTTCGCCCGCGTCGAGCCCGAGCAGAAGCTCGACTTGATTGCTCTCCACCAGGGGGCCGGCGGGGTGGTCGCCATGACCGGCGACGGAGTGAACGACGCGCCGGCCCTCCGCCGAGCGGACATCGGGATCGCCATGGGCCGGCGGGGGAGCCAGGTGGCGCGCGAGGCGGCGGACGTGGTGCTGAAGGACGACTCCTTCGCCACCCTGGTCTTCGCCGTGCGCCAGGGGCGGGTGATCTTCGACAACATCCGCCGTTTCGTGCTCTACCTCCTGGGGTGCAACCTCTCAGAGCTGCTGGTGGTGGCCTCGGCCGGGGTGATCGCGGTGCCCCTGCCGATCCTGCCGCTCCAGCTCCTCTTCCTGAACCTGGTGACCGACGTCTTTCCCGCCCTCGCCCTGGGGATGGGAGAGGGGGACTTGGGCGTCATGGCCCGTCCGCCGCGCGATCCCAAAGAGCCACTCCTCGCCGGCCGCCACTGGCGGCGGGTGGTGGCCGACGGCGCACTCTTGGCGGCCGGGGTCTGGGGGGCGCTCTGGCTGGCCCTCGTCCACCTCCGGCTGGGCGAGGAGCAGGCCGTCACCATCACCTTCCTCACCCTCGCCGCGGCCCAGCTCTGGCACGTCTTCAACCAGCGCCAGCGCGGCTCGGCCCTCTTCCGCAACGAGATCACCCGCAATCCCTACGTCTGGGGCGCCCTGGCACTCTGCGCCGGGCTCCTCGTCCTCGCCGTCTATTTCCCGCCGTTCGCGGCGCTCTTGAAGCTCCGGGACCCCGGCCTCGCCGGCTGGGCGGTGGTGCTCGCCATGAGCCTCGCGCCGCTCGTCGTCGGGCAGACCGTGCGGTCGATCCTCTGGCGGCGGCGTTGAGCCTCTGGCGTGATATACGATTCAGCAGCTACGACCTGACAAGAGAGCCCTCCCATGGACCTCGACCTCTACCGCCAGTTCTACGCCGAGGAGATCCGCGCCGTCGCCCACCTGCGCTCGGCGGTGCTCGCCGCCGCCTTCGCCCGGGTGCCGCGCGAGCGCTTCCTGGGACCGGGTCCCTGGCAGATCCTCGCCCCGGGTGCCGAGACGATGGGCGTGAGCTACTGGACCACCCCGGACGCCGACCCGCGCCACCTCTACCACAACGTGCTGGTGGCCATCGACCCGGCCCGCCAGCTCAACAACGGCCAGCCCACGGCCCTGGCCACCTGGCTCGACGAGCTGGGCCTGCAGCCCGGAGAGAGCTTCCTCCACATCGGCTGCGGGGTCGGTTACTACACGGCAATCGCCGCCGAGGCGGTGGGTCCCACGGGGCGGGTGGTGGGGGTCGAGGTCGACCTCGGGCTCGCGGCGCGGGCGCGGGAGAACCTCGCCGAGCGCGACAACGTCCAGGTCACGGCCGGAGACGGCGGTGAGGTCGATTCCGGGCCGGTCGACGCCATCCTGGTCAACGCCGGGGCCACCCACCCGCGCCCGCTCTGGCTCGACCGCCTCCGCTCCGGCGGCCGCCTCCTCCTTCCCCTGACTTTCGCCGCCCCCGGCGCCGCCACCGGGGTGGGCTACATGCTGCGGATCGAGCGCCGGGAGGTTCCTGAGACCCCTTACGCCGCCCGTTTCGTCGGCCCGGTCGGCATCTATCATTGCGAGGGGGCGCGCGATCCCGAGCTCAACCTGAAGCTGCGCGAGGGGCTGGCGCGCGGCACCTTCCGCACCGTCACGACCCTCTCCCGCGCCCCCCACGAGCCGGGGCCGGCCTGCTGGCTCCACGGCACCGACTTCTGCCTCCAGAGCGGAGCCGCGGGGGGCGCCGCATGATCCTCGACGAGGCCCGGGACACCGGCATGCGGCAGCGCCACGCCCTGCCCTCCCGACACGTGGCACCGCGGGAGGTCGACGTCTGGCTCCCGCCCGGCTATGCCGCGGGCCGCGGCAGGTTCCCCGTCGTCTACATGCACGACGGCCAGAACCTCTTCGATCCGGCCACCTCCTTCGCCGGGGTCGACTGGGACGTCGGCGGGACGATGAGCCGCCTGATCGCGGCGGGCGCGGTGCGGGAGGCGATCGTCGTCGGCATCTGGAACACTCCGCTGCGCGATCGCGAGTACATGCCGGAGCGGCCGCTCGCCATGCCGCGCGCCGCCGAAATCCGGCGTGACCTGGTCGAGGACGAGCCGCTCCTCTCCGACGCCTACCTGCGTTTCCTCACCACCGAGCTCAAACCCGTGATCGACGCCGCCTACCGCACCGCCCCCGGCCGCGCCGACACCTTCATCCTGGGCGCCAGCCTGGGCGCCCTGATCTCGCTCTACGCCCTGACCGAGCACCCGCGGATCTTCGGCGGCGCCGGCTGCCTCTCGCCCCACTGGCCGGCGGGGGAGGGGATCATCATCGACTACCTGGAAGGGGCCCTGCCCTCTCCCGAAGGCCACCGGCTCTACTTCGATCACGGGACCGAGGGGATCGACGCCGAGTACGGGTCCTACCAGCTCTGGGTGGACGAGGTCATGCAGGCGGCCGGCTATGTCGAAGGCAAAGACTGGATGACGCAGGTCTTCCCGGGGGCGGAGCACTCGGAGGGGGCCTGGCGCGAGCGGGTCCACCTTCCCCTCACCTTTCTTCTTGGTCCACCAGGAGAGATCGGAGCCAGCGACCCGTGACGAAACGCCGATTCGCCCCGTTCTTGACGGCTGCTCTCGTCGCCCTCGCCGACTGCCGCCAGCCGGCTCCCCAGGCGTCTCCGGCGCCCCAGGCGAAAGCCGAGCCGGGAGCCTACATCCCAGGCCTGGGCGAGATCATGTCGCTCCAGCAGATGCGCCACGCCAAGCTCTGGCTGGCCGGGAGCGCCGGCAACTGGCCGCTCGCCGCCTACGAGCTCGACGAGCTGCACGAAGGTTTCGACGACGTCGTCCATTTCCACCCCACGCACAAGGACGCGCCGCTGCCGCTCGACCAGCTGGTGCCGAAGATCGTGGGGCAGCCGCTGAAGGACCTGGACGCCGCGATCACCGCCAAGGACCCCGCTCGCTTCACCATCGCCTACGACGCCCTGACAGCGGGCTGCAACTCCTGCCACCAGGCGACCAACTTCGGCTTCAACGTCGTCGTCCGGCCGGCCGGGAACCCCTATCCCAACCAGTCGTTCGCGTCGCCGGGCAACCGGTAGGAGGTCGGTCATGCACTTCGCCCGCCGGGTGTTCCAGATTGCGGCGATCTACGGCTTCGTCGGCCTCCTGCCGCAGTTCTTCACCGAGGCGAAGACCGGCCGCGACTTCCCGCCCCCCGTCACCCATCCGGAGTTCTACTACGGTTTTCTGGGGGTCGCCCTCGCCTGGCAGGTCCTCTTCCTGATCCTCGCCCAGGACCCGGTCCGCTACCGGCCGATGATGCTCCCCGCGATCCTCGAGAAGCTCGCCTTCGGCGTCGCCGTGATCGTCCTCCACCTCGCCGGCCGCGCCCCGGCCCTGCTGGTCGGGTTCGGATCGATCGACCTGCTGTTCGCGGGGCTGTTCTGGGCGGCGTGGCGGAAGACCGGGCAGCCGTAGTGCTATCCTGTTCTCAGCAGGGAGGCTCGTGAAGCCTCCCTCCGATGGCGGTCTCGGGCTCGGAGGAGGCTCCCTGCTCCTGAATACCCCTATCCTGGCTTCCAGCTCTCTATCCGGCGCTCCATTTACCCAGCTGGCCGCCGGAATAGACTATCCGGCGCCCGGATAGACTATTCCGCGCCAGAATACCCCTATCCGGGCTCCCAGCTCTCTATTCCTGGCCCCGAGCTCCCTATTTTTGCGCCGGAATACTCTAATTGTTTCCGGATCTTCCTATGTCTGTCGTGGAGTTCCCTATATCTGGAGCTGAGCTGCCTATCCCAGCACGAGTGCAACCGAATCGGCAACAGAGGGCCGAGATCACCGGCACGGCGGCGGGGGGGGACGGGGGGCATAGGCGCTAACTTTGCGATCGGAGGGGTTGTAGAGACGGCCAGCCGTTACCCCAGCCCTTGCCGTGACCTCGAACACCAGGCCGTCTCCAACGCCGCCGGGACCCAGGCGTTTCCAGCCTGCGGAGACGCCCTGGCAGCGGTGGTTCCGGGGGATTTTGTGGTAGCGGCTGGGCGTCTCTACGAAGACACCGCGCCGGT
>DASQPA010000523.1:0-17396 GCA_035644215.1 Thermoanaerobaculia bacterium | reverse complement strand
GCCGCCAGCCGCTCCTCGCTGAGCCAGCCCCGCTGCCAGGCGGCAAAGTCGGCGTACTGGATGGGCAGCCGCGGCAGGGCCGCCGTCGTCGCGGCCGCCGGCGCTAGGGTCGCGGCTGTCGCGGCGAGGCCGGCGCTGTAGAAGTGGTGGAGCTCGTTCGCCAGGATGTCGAGCGACCAGCCGTCGGCGACGATGTGATGGAGCGTCACGAGCAGCCGGTGCTCGCGCCCGGCTCCGCTGCCGCCGATGCCGCCTAAATCGAGGAGCGTCGTCCGCAGGAGCGGCCCGGCCGCGAGGTCGAACGGACGGCGGGCCTCGGCGGCGGCGAGCGCTGCCGCCGCGCGTCGCGGCGGCGGCAGCGCTCGGAGATCGACCAGCGGCAGCGGCGCACCCGCGGCGAGGACCGCCACGACCGCGACGGTGCCCCCGGCGCGTTCCACGAACCGCGTGCGCAGCGCTTCGTGGCGCTGGCAGATCGCGGCGAGGGCGGCGGCGAGCGCCGCCCAGTCGAGGCGGCCGGTCAGCCGCACGGCGGCCGGCAGGTTGTAGGCCGGGCTCCCCGGCGCCAGACGGTCGAGGAACCAGAGGCGCTCCTGGGCGAAGGAGAGGGGGAGCTCGGCCCGCGCGCCCCGCGCGCCGACAAGCGCCGGGATCGCGTCCGCGTGCGGCGCGGTGCGCGCCTGGCCGAGGATTTCGTCCACGGCCCGCGCCAGGTCCGCCAGGCGCCGGCGCTCGAAGAGGCGGGCGAGCGGCAGGTCGATGCCGAGCCGCTCGCGCAGGCGCGCCACGGCGCGGACGGCGAGGAGAGAGTGCCCGCCTAAGGCGAAGAAGTCGTCGTTCGCGCCCACCCGCGGGACGGCCAGGGCCTCGCTCCAGACTTCCGCCAGGAGCGCCTCGGTCGGCGTCTGCGGCGCGACGTACGCGGCGCCGGCCGCGGCGCCCCCCCAGACCGGCGGCGGCAGCGACCGCTGATCGAGCTTGCCGGCGAGGCCGAGCGGCAGCGCGGGCAGGAAGACGAAGGCGGCGGGCACCATGAAGGCGGGGAGCTCGGCGGCGAGGCCGCGGGCGAGCGCCGCCGCCATCTCCTCCTCGGGTGGCGCGCCGCCGGCCGGCACCAACCAGGCGACGAGCCGGCGGTCGTCTGGCGCCGCCTCGCGCAGCAACACCACCGCCCGCTCGACATGCGGCTGCCGTACAAGCGCCGCCTCGATCTCGCGCGGCTCGATGCGGAAGCCGCGCAGCTTCACCTGATGATCGACGCGGCCGAGGAAGTCGAGCCGTCCGTCGCCGCGGAACCGCGCCAGGTCGCCGCTCCTGTAGAGGCGACCGCCTTCACTCGCGCTGGCCTGCGGGTCGGGAACGAAGCGCTCGGCGGTGAGGTCGGGGCGCCCGAGGTAGCCGCGCGCCAGGCCCGGGCCGCCGATCAGGATCTCGCCCGGGGCGCCGAGCGGTACCGGCCGCCCGCCGCGGTCGTAGAGGCTCACCCGGGTGTAGGCGAGCGGCCGCCCGATGGCGACGATGCCGCTGCCCGCCCCGGCGAGCGCCGGCTCGCCGGGGCCGAGCCGCTCGCGGGTGGCGGTGACGGTGATCTCGGTCGGTCCGTAGGCGTTGATCAGGGTGGTCGTGGGCAGCTCGCAGAGGGCGCGGCCGGCGTGCGCCGCCGACAGCGCCTCGCCGCCGGTCACCAGCTGACGCAGCGGTCCGAGCGTGCCGAGGCCGTTGTCCGCCAGCTGCGCCAGCTGCGCCAGCTGATGGAAGAGGCCGGTGGTGAGGAACATCGAGGTGACGCCGCACCGACTCGCCTGTTCGGCGAGCCCGGCCAGGTCGGGCAACCGCGGCGGGAAGAGGGCGAGCGTGCCGCCGTTTAAGAGCGTCCCCCAGATCTCCAGGGTGGAGGCGTCGAAGGCGAGCGGCGCGAGGTGCAGGAACACCTCGTCCGGTCCGAAGCCGGCGAGGTGATTGGCGCGCACGAGCTGGGTCACGCCGCGATGGGTGATTCCCACCCCCTTGGGCTCGCCGGTCGAGCCGGAGGTGTACATGACGTAGGCCAGGTTGTCGGGATCGATCCCTACCTCCGGCTCCCCACCGGTCTCCGCCGCCCCACCCGCGTCAAGGTCGACGCCGAGGATGGCGATGCCGCTCGTCGCGACCTCTTCCGGCAGCTGCCCGCGGCGCTCCGCCGTGGTCAACAGCAGGGGAGCCCGGGTCTCCGCCAGGATGCGCAGCCAGCGCTTGGCGGGGAAGCTCGCGTCGAGCGGCACATAGGCGCCGCCGCTCGCGAGCACCGCGAGAAGGGCCACGATCAGCTCGGGCGACCGCGGTAGCCAGAGCGCGACGCATACCTCGGGACCGACGCCGCGGCGCCGCAGCCGGTGCGCCAGGCGCCGCGAGCGCCGGGCGAGCTCGCCGTAGGAGAGGGCGGTGTTGGCGGTGTTGGCGGCATTGCCGTCGCCGGCGAGGAGCGCCACCGCATCCGGGCGGTGCCGCACCGCCGCGGCGAAGCTGCCATAGACCGTCGCCGGCTCGGGCACCGCACCGCGCCCCCCGCCCCATTCGACGAGCGCCTGGTGGCGCTCGGCGGGCGTGACGAGCTGCATCTCGTCCAGGCGCCGCTCCGGGCCGGCGCTCGCCGCCTCGGCCAGCACCAGGAGGTAGGCGCCCGCCAGGCGCCGGAGGGTCGCGCGGTCGAAGAGGTCGCGGCAGTACTCCCAGGTGAGGACGAGGCGTTCGCGCGACTCCTCGGCTGCGAGCGTGAGGTCGAACTTGGCGGTGCCGATCTCGACCGCCTGAAGCTCGGCGGTCAGGCCGTCGCCGGCATCGGCGCCGGCATCGGCATCGGCGTCGGGCGCCGCGAGCGCTTCCGGCTGCACCCGCTCCTGGCGAGCGCCTCCTGGAACAGCGGCGTCGAGCCGGCGTCGCGCTCGCCAGCGCTTCGACGAGCTTCTCGAACGGCATCGCCTGGTGCGCGAGGGCGGCGAGGCTGGTCCGCCGCACCCGGTGCACGAGCTCGTGCCAGGTCGCGGCGCCGGCGAGGTCGAGCCGCAGTGGCAGGGTGTTGACGAAGCAGCCGATCAGGCCTTCGGTCTCGATCGGTTCGCGGTTGGCGACCGGCGCCCCGACGACCAGATCCTCTTCGCCGGTGAAGCGGGCGAGCAGCAGGTCGAGGGCGGCGAGGAGCGCCATGAAGAGGGTCGCTCCGGCGCGGCGTGCGGCGCGGCGCAGCTCCTCGCCCAGCCCCGCCGGCAGCGGCAGCGCGAGGCGTGCGCCGCGCGCGCTCTGCACCGCCGGCCGCGGCCGGTCGATGGGGAGCGCCATGCGGCTCGGTGCGCCGGCCAACGCCTGCCGCCAGTAGGCGAGATGCGGGGCGAGCGCGGCGGCGTCCAAATGCTGGCGCTGCCAGCGTGCGAAGTCCGCGTACTGTAGGGGCAGCGCCGGCAGTTCCGGCAGCGGTGCGCGCCGGCCGGCGCAGAACGCGAGGTGGAGCGCGGCCAGCTCGCGCAGGAAGATCGCCACCGACCAGCCGTCGGCCACGATATGGTGGAAGGCGAGGACGAGCAGGTGATCGTCCGGCGCCGAGCGCACCAGGGCGAAGCGGAAGAGTGGCCCGCTGGCAAGCGGGAACGGCCGTCGCCCGAGCTCCGCCGCCACCGCCCCCGCCACTGCCACCACCGTCCGCTGCGCCGCCGCGCCGAGCGCCGTAAGGTCGATCCGCGGCAGCGCCGCGGCGGCGAACGGCACGACCACCTGGCGCGGCTCGCCGGAGCCGTCGGCTGCCGGCGGGTAGGCGGAACGCAGGACCGCGTGGCGGCGCAGGATCTCGCCGAGCGCCTGCCGAAGCGCCCGCCGGCTCGCGGGAGGGAGCGCCCCACGCAGGCGGAGCGCGCCGGGGAGGTTGTAGGCGGCGCTCGCCGGCGCCAGCTGCGCGAGCAGCCAGAGGCGCTCCTGGGCGTAGGCGAGGACCGCGGAGTCGCCGTCCTCGCCCGCGCCGGGGCGGTGCACGGGCGGCGGGAGCGCGCCCACGCCCACGGCGGAGGCGGCGGCCCTGGCGGCGATCTCGGCGGCTTGGGCGGCGAGCGTGGGCAGCGCCAGGAGGCGGCCGAGCTGGAGCTCGACGCCCAAGGTCTGGCGCATCCGCGACAGCAGGCGGGTCGCCACCAGGGAGTGGCCGCCGAGCGCGAAGAAGTCGTCGTCGAGCGCCACCGCCTCGCGCCCGAGAAGCTCCTCCCAGAGACCCGCCAGGAGGACTTCGGTGGCGCTCGCCGGCGGCCGCCGCGCGTCTCCCGCCGCGGCCGCTTCCCACGCCGGCGGCGGCAGCGCCTTGCGGTCCATCTTGCCGTTGGGTGAAAGCGGCAGGGCTGTGAGCACCGTGAAGACGGCCGGTACCATGGCCTCGGGGAGCACGCCGCGCAGGTGGCGGCGGAGGTCGCCGGCGAGCGCCGCCGCGCTGCTCCAGACCTCGGCCGCGGCGGGTTCCGGCAACGCCGGCGGCGGCTCGCCCGCGCCGCGCCGCCGCCGCTCCGGCCGCCGGGCGTAGAGGTTCCAGAGGCCTGTCGCGCCGAGCGAGCGGTCGCGGTCGGCGGCGACACGAAAGCCATGCCCTTCCAGGAGCTCGGTGACCGCCGCGAGGCGCCCGTCCACGTCGTGCACCTCGACCACCACCTGCCGCACCCGCGGCCAGTCGCCTTCGCCGAGCCCGCAGAGCACCTCGATCTCGGCCTTCTCGACATCGATCTTGAGGAGGTCGATGCGCTCGACGGCGTGCTCGGCAATGACCGCGGCGAGCGTGCGCACCGGCGCCGTCACCCGCTCGCGCCGCAGGCGGTCGTCGAGGAGGCTCGCCATCTCCGCCTCGCCGAGCGCCGCCGCCTCCGCGCCCCGCTCCGCGCCGAGGAATCCGCGCACCACCTGGCGCTCCGCCGCCGCGTCGCCGAAGCGGCCGGAGAGGATCGTCGCGTAGGCGAGCTCGGCGCTCCCCGCCGCCTCGCCCACCGCGCAGTCGAAGAGCCGCGCCGCGAGGCCGTAGAGGGCGGCGTTGGCGGCGAGCGAGGCGAAGACCGCCGGGATCGGCTCGAAGGCATAGATGTCCACCGTCCCGCAGAGCTCTGCGGCGAAGAGCGAAAAGAGCCCGATGTTGGCGCCAACGTCGAAGACGCAGTCGCCCGGCGCGAGACGCACGCCGTGCTTGAGATAGCCGCGGCGGACGAAGATCTCGCCGTACAGGAAGTCGGTCTCGCCGCGGTTCTGATGCGCCACCGCCATGCCGTTCGGCAGCTCGTACAGCTCGCGCCCGGCGAGCGGCCCGCCCGGCGCGGCGAGCGCCTGCCGCCGCAGGAGCGGCGCCGCCCGCCGGGCGTCCGGCACCACGTAGGCGGCGAGCCGCGCCCCCTCTCCCGCGGTCGGCGCCGGGACCGCCAACACCACCGCCTCGGCCACCGCCGGGTGGCGCGCGAGAGCGGCCTCGATCTCACCGAGCTCGATCCGGAAGCCACGGATCTTCACCTGGGAATCGGCGCGCCCGAGGAACTCGATCGCGCCGTCGGCGAGATGGCGCGCCACGTCGCCGGTGCGGTAGAGCCGGCTGCCGCCCCGAGGCCCGGCCGGGTCGGGCACGAACGCGGCCGCGGTCAGGTCGGGGCGCCCGAGGTAGCCGCGGGCAAGCTGCACGCCGCCGATATAGAGCTCGGCCGGCACGCCGATCGGCACCGGCTCGCGGTTAAGGTCGAGCAGGTGGATCCGCGTGTTGGCCACCGGCCTGCCGATCGGCACCTTGTGCCGCCCGCTCTGTGGGTCGCAGGCCCAATAGGTCACGTCGACCGCCGCCTCGGTCGGGCCGTAGAGGTTGTGGAGCGGCACCGCGAGCAGCTCGTCGAGCTGCTGCTGCAGCTCGTGGGGGAGCGCTTCGCCGCTTGCCAGGATGCGGCGGAGCGGCGTCCTCTCGCGCCGGGTGGCGGCGGCGCGCAGCGCCTCGACGAAGGCGGCGAGCATCGGCGGCACGAAGTGCACGGTGGTGATCCCCTGCTCGTCGAAGGCGTCGAGCAGGTAGGCGCTGTCGCGGTGCGCGGCGGGGCGGGCCATGACCAGGCAGGCGCCGGCGGTGAGCGGCCAGAAGAGCTCCCAGACCGAGACGTCGAAGCCGATCGGGGTCTTCTGCATCACGCGGTCGTCGGCCCTCAGCCGGTACTCGCGCTGCATCCAGAGCAGCCGGTTGACGATGCCGCGGTGGGTGTTCATGGCGCCCTTGGGGCGCCCGGTCGAACCGGACGTGTAGATCACGTAGGCCAGGTTCTCCGGCACGGCGCCGCCAGCCGCAGGCGCGTCACCTGGCGGCGGCGAGTCGAGGCGGACCACCGCGTACCGCCCGCCGTGCTCCTCGTCGCAAGCGGCGTCGCCGGCGAGGAGCGCCACCGCGCCCGAGTCCTCGAGCATCTGGCGCTGGCGCTCGCGCGGGTGCTCGGGGTCGAGCGGCAGGTAGGCGGCGCCTGCCTTGAGGACGGCGAGGAGCCCTATGGAGAGGGCCAGGGAGCGCTGGGCGCGCACGGCGACCACCGCCTCCGGCCCCCACGCCCAGCGTACAGAGGAGGCCGGCCCAGCGGCTCGCGCGCTCGTCGAGCGCGGCATAGGAGAGGTGCGCGTCCGCCGCGACCACCGCGACCGCCTCCGGCGTGCGCGCGGCCTGCTCCTCGATCAGCTGGTGGAGGAGGGCGTCGCGCCCGGCGAACGCTGCCGCGCTGTCGTTCCATTCGCGGAGCTGCTGCCGCTCGGCGGCGCAGAGGAGCGGCAGCATCCCCACCGGTCGCCGCCGCCGGGCGTCGTCCGCCGCGTCCGTCTCGTGCGCCGCCGCCGCCATCGCCTCGACCAGCGACGCGAGCCCGCCGAGCAGGCGCGCCCCGGTCGCCGCATCGAACAGATCGGCGTTCCACACCAGGCTCACCGTGAGCCCGCCGCCCGCGCCGGTCTCCGCCGCGTAGAGCGTGAGATCGAAAGGTGCCGCCCGCCGCGGCAGCGCCACCGACTGGAGCCGCAGGCCGCCCAGGTCGAACGCCGCGCCGCCCGCGGCGAGCGCCAGCGCGCCTAAGCCGGCGGCGCTCCCGGGCGGCTTGCGATAGAGCACCAGCGCGCTCTGGAAGACCGGCGAGCGTGCCGCATCCCGGCTCTCGGCCGGCGCCAGCTCGGCCACCCTGGCGAAGGGGAGATCCTGGTGCGCGAAGGCGGCCAGCGTCGCCGCGCGGACCCGCCCGAGAAGCGCCGCCAGATCGGGTTCGCCGGAGAGGTCGGCGGCAATCGCCACCGGATTGACCAGGTAGCCGACGACGCCCGCGCGCTCCCCGCCGCCGCGCCCCGAGGCCGGCGTGCCGACGCGCACCCCCTGCTGGCCGGTCCAGCGCCCGAGGAGCGCCGCGTACCCGGTGAGGAGAGTCATGAACGGGGTCGCGCGGCACCGCCGGCCGCGGCCGGTCGGTCGGCAGCGCGAGCTGGCGAGCAGGCGCTCCTCCTCGGCCGCGATCTCGGCGCAGGTGAGCCGCGGCGGCGGCGGCAGCGGGCGGCCGTCGTAGAGCGCGCCAAGCTCGCCGAGGACGATCCCCAGCGACCAGAAGTCCGCCACGATGTGATGCACCGCGAGGCTCACCCAGGTGCCGGCGGCGCCGTCGCGCCAGACCTTCACCCGCAGGAGCGGTCCGGCGCCCAGGTCGAACGGGCGGTGGACCTCTGCCGCCAGCCGCTCGACGATCGCCGCCTCGCCCCACTCCGCGGCGCCTGCCGCCGCCTCCTCGACCGCGAAGCTGAAGCGCCCCGCCGCGTGCACCACCTGGGCGGCCGCGCCCTCCGCCGCGGCGAGGTCGAAGGTCGTGCGCAGCGCCGGGTGGCGCGCCACCAGGCCACCGAGCGCCCGCTCGAGCCGCGCGGCATCGAGCGGCCCGCACACCCGCGCCGCGCCCCCCAGGACATAGGCCGGATTGCCGCCGTGCACCAGCCGGTCCACCAGCCCCAGCGCCCGCTGCCCCCAGGTGAGCGGAAACCTGCCGCTCGCGCCACCGCCGCCCGGAGCCGCCGCCGCCTCGCCCGGGCCGCCCGGAGCCTCCTCCTCCTCACCCGGGCCGCTCGCCGCGCCGCCCGCACCGCCCCCATTGCCGCCGCCCGCCGCCATCCGCTCGGCGATCGTGCGCGCCAGCTCGCCCGCCGCCGGCCCTTCGAGGAGAGCCGCGAAGGGCACCTCCACCCCGAGCTCGCGCTCGATCGCCTCGGCCAGCTCGGCCGCGGTGAGCGAATCGAGGCCGAGCGCCACGAGCGACCGCTCCGCCGCGACCGCCGCGGCCGGCGCGCCCAGAATGCGCTCGACCGCCGCACGCAGCCAGCCGGCGACCCGCGCCTCGATCTCCACCTGCGAGCTTGCGGCCGGCTCCCCCGCATCCTGAGGAGGCGGCAACCTACCGGGCTTCAAGAGAGACGTTCCAAGTCAGTCCGAGTCCTTCGATGCAGGTAACGCTGACTATACGCAAGGTCGTGCGCCCGGTGGACGGCCGGAGGCCGCAAGCTCGCGTCACTTTTCGGCAAAATCTCGGCAGATCTCGGCCCCACCTCTGGAGTAGGATTCCGCGGTGCCCCCCGTTCGCCGGCTCGGCGTGGCGCCGCTCGTCGCCGCCACCTATTTCCTCTCCCACCTCTGGCCGGCAGGTGCTGCCGGACAGCACCTCGACGAACCATTCGGTGGCCAGCGGCGGCGAACCGGGGGTCATGCCGGGGCTTTCTTTGGCGAAGTGGCGTGGCGGGTCCCAGACCGTGCCGATTGCCACGGACTCCATGCCGGGACCGAAGCTTGAGGTGACCACCCCGACGCCGTCCTCGCGGGTGTGGAACCGGGTGGGCACGAACCAGGACGAGACCCCGGGACCCGTGGCGATGGCCTCCCACACCTGCTCAGGGGTTCCGGGCACCTCGACCTCGACGGAGATCCAGCGCCGGCCGTTGGCATCTGTCTTCACGCTCATGATG
The DNA here is from genome assembly GCA_035644215.1 of Thermoanaerobaculia bacterium. Lineage (GTDB taxonomy): Bacteria > Acidobacteriota > Thermoanaerobaculia > Multivoradales > UBA5704 > DASQPA01. Next base: position 8,405 of record DASQPA010000523.1, on the reverse strand, counting down.
GCTCCTTGGAATCTGACGATCGGTGGTTGCCGATCGCGACGTTTGAATTGGAAGATGACGGGCGGTTTGCTTCCGTTCCTTCCGGAGGCGACGGATCCTGGCCGGCGGACGGACTGAGCAGCGGGTGGACCATGACCACCAGACGATGGGAGCGGCCTTCCGCGGCGGTCTCGTCGTGGTAGCGCGCGGCCAGGCCGGCCACGGCGTGCGCCAGCTCGGCGCTGAAGGCGGCACGCTCCGCCGCGGAGCGGAAGCGGATCTCGGTATCGATCGAGAGGGTCGGCAGGCGCTTGCCCAGCTCGCGGGCGCGGCGCAGCAGCGTACCCACCTCGCGGATGGCGCGCGCCGCGAGGGCGACGAGGTACGAGGCGGAGAGCCGGTCGGTTCGTTCTCCTGGCCCGGCGGCGACCGGTCCCAGCGCGTCCGGCGACACAACGTAGGACTCGGCCGAAGCAACCAGCAGGCGCTCGGTGAGGCCGCCCCAGCGGCGCGCGCCCGCCACCGTGACCAGCCGGTGCGCTTCGAGCGCCCGCAGGTGGTAGCTGACCTTCTGGCGGGCGATGCCCAGGCGCGCCGCCAGCGCCGCCGCCGAAGCCGGTTCGGCCAGCAGGCGGCTGCGCACCGGGTCGAGGGCGACGGTCGCGGCCGCAGGATCGTCGATGACCTCCACGTCGAGCAGCTGTCGGGGGCGCGCGGCGACGTAGGCTTTTCCTCAAGATTTCTGCATCGACCGGAGGCTTCTCGCTCCCAGTCGACGCCCTCGCTGCCCGTCCTCCAAAGGTGCTAAACTTCAAAGTGAAGTCTGCGATGTTTGTCATGTGAAAACCAAGGAGGGATAGAAATGAGAATCAGGATTGCAGGTGCGATGCTGCTGGCGTCCGGGTTTTTGCTGGTGACGCCGGGCGCGGCCGTGGCCGCTACGGGCGTGATCCTGTACGGTGGCGTGGGCGGTCACGATGCGGGCGACTCCGACAACATCGGCGCTCTGGTGATCGTGGACCAGCACAACGCCACGTTCACCGTCGTCGGCAGCCCGATACCGGGCACCAGACTCTCTGGAGTGGCGTTCGACTCGACGGGCGCGCTGTACGCCTCGACGAGCGGTACCGGGGGGACCCCCATCACCAGCACGCTGATCCGTATCGACCCGGATACCGGAGCCCTGATCGCGGTCGTCGGCCCGATCACCAACGGCCCCGGCGGGCCGCCGATGAGTATCGCCGACCTCGCCGTGCAGCCGGGGACCGACCGGCTGTTCGCGGTGAAGGCGCCGATCGACCTGCAAGGCGGCGGGGGCAGGCTCTACACCATCGACAAGGCCACGGCTGTCGCCACCTTCGTCGGCAACACGGCGCCGAGCAGCAGCCGCGCGACCCTCGCCTTCGCGCCGGACGGCACGCTCTACGAATCCGCTTTCCGCACCCACCCGCCGGCGCTCTACACCCTGAACCCGGCCACCGGCGCCGTTCTCTCCTCCGTCCCCACGGTGGACTTCTACGGCGCGCTGGCCGTCCGGCCGACCGACGGGGTCCTCTTCGGCGGCAACGGCGACGAGGGAGAGATCTTCAACCTCGACCCCGCGACCGGCGCCGCCACCCTGCTGGGCAACACCAGCCCGACCTTCCTCGGCGGTCTCGGCTTTCGGACCTGCTCGATCGACCTCGCCGGCGTTGCGGCCGATCCGTCCGTGCTCTGGCCGCCCAACCACAAGCTGGTGAACGTGACGGTCGACTATACCGCGACCGGCTCCTGCGGCACCGCCGCGCCGGTGAGCTGCTCGCTCGACGTCGCGAGCAACGAGGGCAACGGTGCGGACTGGACGGTGGTGGACGACCATCACGTTCAGCTGCGCGCCGAACGAGTGGGGAACGGCAGCGGGCGGACCTATACGGTCACCCTCACCTGTACCGACACCGCCGGGAGCTCGTCGACGGCGGCCGTGACCGTGGCGGTGCCGCACGACCAGGGCCATTGATCCCTATTCCTCCTGGAGCGCGGTCCTGGGGTTCTCGCGGGTGGCCCGGTAGGCGGGCAGGGCGTTCGCCGCCAGGGCCACCGCCGCGAGCAGGAGGAGGATGCCGCCGAGGATCAGGGGGTCGGTCGTGTGGATCCCGACCAGCACCGCTTCCAGGTAGCGGGTGGCGGCGACCACCGCGATCAGACCCAGCACCGCGCCGCCCGACACCACCAGCATCCCCCGCCGCACGATCAGTTGCACGACGTCCCTGCGCTGAGCCCCGAGGGCGATGCGCAGGGCCATCTCCTTACGGCGCTGCCGCACGGAGAAGGCCGCGACGGCATGGATCCCCACCGCGGCGAGGACCAGGGCGAGGACGCCGAGCAGGGTGAGGAGGGCGGCGCGCATGCGCTGCGGCCAGAGCGAGCCTTCGATCAGGCCCTCAAGGGTCGAGGCGTCGAGCAGGGGGAGCGAGCGGTCCACCTCATGCACCGCATTGCGGACCGGCGCGAGGAGGCGGTCTGCCCGGCCGGCGGCGTGGACGTAGAACATCATGACCGTCTGGTAGTGCTGCTCCAGGGGGCGGAAGATGTAGGGCTGCGGCGGCTCGATCAGGCTCAGGTACTTGCTGTCGCGGACCACCCCGACGACCGTCCATTCGCCCGGCTGGGCCGCCAGCCGGAAGCGCTGGCCCAGGGGGTCGCGGCCGGGCCAGATCCGGCGGGCCAGGGCCTCGTTGACGATGGCGACCTCCGGCGTGCCCCGGCGGTCGGCGGCGTTGAAGTCTCGCCCGCGGAGCAGGGGGGTCTCCAGAGTCGCGAAATAGCCGGGGCTCACGTAGCCGATCATGGTGAGCCTCTCCTCGGGAACCTGGGACTCGCCGGCCAGCAGGACCTTGTCCATCTCCGGGGCGATGCCCATCAGCTTCTGGCTGCAGAGGGCGACCGAGCGGACTCCCGGCAACGCCGCGAGCCGTTCGAGCGCGCGGTGGTAGAAGTCCTGCCCCTGCGCCTCCTTGTAGCCCTGCGTCCCGACGTACGCCGTCACCATCAGGATCTGGTCGCTGTGGTAACCGGGGTCGATACCCTCCGTGTGCCGCAGGCTGGCGATCAGGAGGCCGGCGCTGATCAGGGCGACCAGGGCGAGGGCCACCTGGGCGCCGACCAGGAGATCCCGGAAGCTCAGCGTCCGGTGGCGTTCGGCGAGCGGGGTCCCGCTCTTCAAGACGCTCGCGAGGTCGGCGCGGAAGGCTTCGCGGGCGGGAGCCAGGCCGCAGAGCAGCGTGGTGGCGAGCGCCAGGGCCAGGGCGAAGGCGAGCAGCCGCAGGTTGAGCCCGAGCTCGATGGCGTCGGGGGCGAGGAGCGGCGGGCGCAGGGCCCAGAGCAGGCGGCTCGACCAGAGAGCGAGGAGGAGCCCCAGGACGGTGCCTGAGAGTGCCAGGGCGGCGCTCTCGGCGAGCAGTTGGCGGACCAGGCGACCGCGACCGGCTCCCACCGCGAGCCGGACGGCGATCTCCTGGCGCCGGCCGGTGGCGCGGGCCAAGAGGAGGTTGCCGACGTTGGCGCAGGCGATCAGCAACACCAGCCCCACGGCGACCAGGAGGAGGACGGCCGTGCGGGTGAAGGTCTGGCGCTGGTTGGGGTCGATCATGCTCTGGGTCAGGGAGAGGAGCGCGACGCCCAGCCCGGCGTTCTCCTTGGGCCAGCTCTCCCGCAGCCGCCGGGCGAGGGCCGAGAGGTTGGCCTGGGCCCGGGGGAGGCTCACTCCCGGCCGCAGGCGCCCCATGGCGCTGAACATCTGCCACTCGCGCTGGTCCATCACCTTGCCGCGGGGGGCGAGGGTCTTGAAGAGCGTCATCGGCACCCAGAACTCGGCCGCCGCGATGAGCTGAGTGCCGCGGAAACCGGGCGGCGCGACCCCCACAACCTTGAACGCCTGGCGGTTCAGCGACAGGGTACGGCCGACGATCCGCGGGTCGGAGTCGAAGCGCCGCTGCCAGAGGCCGTGGCCGAGGACGACCACCGCGTCCCCCCCCATGGCGCGGTCGGCGCCGGGGGTGAAGGTCCGCCCGAGGACCGGACGGACCCCGAGGACCTCGAAGTAGTTGGTCGAGACGATCTGGCCGGTGACCAGCTCCGGCTCCCCCTGGCCGTCGGCGAAGCTCAGGCGGTGCCGGCGGAAGGCGAACATACCGGAGAAGGCGTCGCTCCCGTCGCGGAGATCGAGAAAGTTCGGGTAGGAGAGCGGGTAGAAGGCGAGGTTGGCGGAGGTCGGATCGGTACCATACACGGCGACCAGCCGGCCCGGGTCGGCCACCGGCAGAGGCCGGAGGAGCAGGCCGTCGACCAGCGAGAAGATGGCAGTGTTGGCGCCCACGCCGAGGGCGAGCGAGAGGATCGCCCAGACCGCAACCCGGGGATATTTGAGCAGCAGACGGAAGCCGAAGCGGAGGTCTTGCCAGAGATCCGACATTCTTCAGGGCCTCGAAGCCATCAGCCGGCGGCGGGACGCTGCGCCTCGCACCACTCCTGGTAACGGATGGCGGGACGACCGAGGGAATCGTCAGCCTTTAAGGGGTCGCCAGGCTCGCCGACCTTCTGGTAGAACTTGTTCGCCCGCATCGAGTACTGGCGGTTGGCGTGGCCGATCAGGTGCATGTAGAGCGCCGCAATCCAGCGCGGCACGTTGATGATTTTCGCCTGCGGACGGACGATCGAGCAGAAACGGCGGGCGGCCTCGTCGGCCGGAATCGCCTCGGGCCCGTAGAGATCGAAGCGTTTGTTGGGCGCCTCCGGCAGCTGGTAGACACGGGAGACGATCCGGCAGTAATCCTCGGCGGCCAGGTAATGGTACGAGCGGTTCAGCCGGGGTAGGCGGATCCGGTCTCCCGGCTCCAGATGATGCACGTTCTCCATGAAGAAGGTGCAGGCAAAGATGGCGAAGGGAATGCCGCTGGCGCGGATGACCTTCTCGGCGTCGAGCTTCGCTTTGAGGTGGGGAAGGAAGGAGTACTCCTCCCGGGCATAGAGGGCCGAGAGATAGGTCAGTCGCTGGACGCCGGCCTCCTTGGCGAGCCGCACCACGTTGGCCGTTCCGCGGTGCTCGATCGCGTCGTGGCTCCTCTGCTTCCACCATCCACGAAGGTTGATATGAACGCCATGGCAACCTTCGAGAGCCCTGCTCAAAGAAGCATCATCTTCAAGATTTCCCTCATAGATGGGGAAGGCCTCTCCGAACTTCTGCTCTGCCCTGTCCCGCTGGCGGGTGTAAACGCGCACGTCGAAACCATCTTTGCTCAACTGCCAACTTACGGGTTGCCCATAGTTGCCGGTAGCCCCTACAACAAGGATGGTCTTTGACATAGCTTCTCCGTAACGTCGCGGCACGCGGTCACCTCAGCACGACGGGTATGCTAGCATCTTAAGTAGCTGCTCAATGCGGTCAATGTGAAAAGTAAAAGACCTGTTCTTAACATTCATCCAGGGTCCTCAGGACCGGCTAAGGACAACCGGTATTCTAAAAAGAGTGCCGCGAGAAGAGGCGATCCTTATCTTACACTACATCAGCATCAGTGCGGTGTAATTCTATTCATCTTTTAATAGCGACACGAAAAAGAAACGTGATCAGGATAGAGAAAGCCAGATGACGCCGCCGCTCTCGAGCGAGACCTGCCCAGCCTGGGCCGAGCTGGCCATGCTGCCGCGGGATGATCGCACGGCGGCCCTCCTGCCGTTCCTGCGCCAGGAGGCTGCCCGCGTCCTCCGGCTCTCGCCGGCGCGGATCGAGCCGAGACTGCCGCTCGCCGCGTACGGCCTCGACTCTTTGGGGGCGACCGAGCTCCAGACCCGCCTCGAGGCCGCGCTGGAGGTATCGCTGCCCCTGGTCGACCTGCTGGAGGGAGTGAGCCTGCAGCAGCTGGCCGACGCCGTTCTCGCCCGGCTGGCCGACCCTGGTGCCTCCGCAGCCGGTCGCGGGGTGAGCCGGATCCCGCGGGCGGTGGTCTCCGGGCGCGGCGGGGAGAGCCGACCCTCGGCCGGCCAGCGGGCTCTCTGGTTCCTCGACCGGCTGGCCCCGGAGAGCGCCGCCCACCACGTCGTGGCCGCGCTGCGGATCGTCTCCGGGCTGGACGCACCTGCCCTAAGGCGGGCTTTCGCCGGGCTGGTGGCGCGCCATGCCGCCCTGCGCACCACCTTCCCCGAAGCAGCGGGCGAGCCGGTGCTCCGCGTCCACGAGCAGCTGGACGATGAGCTCCTGGAGGTGGATGCGGGCGGCTGGAGCGCCGAGCGGCTCGACGCCAGCCTTGCCGAGGCGGCGTACCGCCCCTTCGACCTGGCCGGCGGACCGCTCCTGCGCCTCGTCCTCTTCACCCCCCTGCCGCAGGGTACCCGGCCGGAGGGCGAGGCGGTGCTGCTGCTGGCCATTCATCACATCGTGGCCGACTTCTCGTCCCTCGCCGTACTGGCCCGGGAGCTGGGACGGCTCTACGCCGGGGAGAGAGCAGGCCAGCCGACCGTCCTCGCGCCGCTGGCGGTCGACTTCCGCGACTATGTGGCCTGGCAGGAAGCCCGGCTGGCGGGACCGGAGGCGCACCCCCTGTGGGTCTACTGGCTGGAGCGGCTCGCCGGCGAGCTGCCGCAGCTCGACCTCCCCCTCGATCGGCCGCGTCCCCCCCTGCAGACCTACCGCGGCGGTGCGCGCGCCGGGCGGCTCGACCCCGGGGTGGCGCCAGCGCTCCGGAGGATCAGCCGGGAGCGGGGGGGCACCCTCAACGTCACCTTGCTCGCCGCCTTCCAGCTGCTGCTCCACCGCTACACCGGGCAGCCCGACCTCCTCGTCGGCTCTCCCACGGCGGGGCGCACCGTCGCCGGTCTCGAGGAGGTGGTGGGCTACTTGGTGAATCCGGTGGCGCTGCGGGCCGATTTCTCCGCCGTCGCCACCTTCGAGGACCTCCTGGCCCAGGCGCGGAGCGCGGTTCAAGGGGCGCTGGCGCATGCCGACCTGCCCCTGGCGCTCCTCGCCGAGCGGTTGCAGCCGGTGCGGGACCCGAGCCGGCCGGTGATCTTCCAGGTGCTCTTCGCCCTGCAGCAGGCGCGACGCCCGGAGGAGGAGCCCCTGGTGGCCTGCGCGCTCGGCGCTCCGCGGGAGGGCGGAGGACCCGCGATGAATCTCGGCGGGCTGGTGGTCGAGCCCTGGCCTTTCGCGCCACGCCGGTCGCAGTTCGACCTGACGCTGGTGGTGGGGACGATGGGTGAGGGGTTGGGCGCCAGCCTGCAATACAACGCCGACCTCTTCGACGCCACCACCATGGAGCGCTGGCTGGGGCATTGGGTCCAGCTCGTCGCCGGGCTTGCCGACGACCGTGCGGAGCAGCGATGGGAGATCCACGGCCTGCCGCTCCTCGCGCCGGCCGAGCGGGAGCAGGTGCTCCGGCAGTGGAACGACACCGCCGCGCCGGTCCCCCGCGTGGCCTGCCTGCACCAGCTGGTGGCGGCGCAGGCCGAGCGTACGCCCGGGGCGACGGCGCTGGTCTGCGGAGAGGTCCGCCTCACCTACGGGGCGCTGATGGACCGGTCCGAACGGCTGGCGCGGCACCTCGTGGCCCTGGGGGTGGGGCCGGAGGTGCGGGTGGGCCTCTGTGCCGAGCGTTCGCCCGAGATGGTGGCCGGGTTGCTCGGCATCCTCGCGGCCGGCGGGGTCTACGTGCCGATCGATCCCCTCTATCCCCCCGAGCGGGTGGCCTTCATGCTGGAGGACGCGCAGCGGGATCAGGCAACCGCGGTGCTGCTCACAGAGGAGCGGCTCCTCGCCCGGCTGCCGGCGCTCCCGGCGCCGACGCGGATCGTCTGCCTGGATCGCGAGCTGCCGGCACCGGCGGGCGCGCTAGCCGTGCTCCTCCCCCAACCGGCGGCGGAGAATCTGGCGTACGTGATGTACACCTCGGGTTCGACGGGGCGCCCCAAGGGGGTGGCGATCCGGCACGCCGGCGCGGTCGCTCTCGTCGCCTGGGCGCATGGGGTCTTCGCTCGCGCGGAGCTGGCGGGAGTCCTCGCCGCGACCTCGCTCTGCTTCGATCTCTCGGTCTTCGAGCTGTTCGTCCCCCTGGCGAAGGGGGGCGCGGTGATCCTGGCCGCCAACGCCCTGGACCTGCCGCACCTCCCGGCTCACACGGAAGTCACCCTGGTCAACACCGTCCCCTCCGCCATGGCCGAGCTGGTCCGGCTGCGCGCGGTGCCCCCCGGGGTACGCACGGTCAATCTCGCCGGCGAGCCGCTGCCGCAGGGGTTGGTGGACCAGGTCCACGAGTTGGGCGTCGAGCGGGTCTTCAACCTGTACGGCCCCTCGGAGGACACCACCTACTCGACCTCGGCCCTGGTGCCCCGCGGCGCGGCGCGCCCCCCGGCGATCGGCCGCCCGATTGCCGGCACCCGGGCCTATGTCCTGGGCAGGG
>DASQPA010000522.1:0-15681 GCA_035644215.1 Thermoanaerobaculia bacterium | reverse complement strand
GTGCGGGCGCTCAAGGCCGCCCTCCCCGACCTGGTGGTCGTCGTCGACGTCTGCTTCTGCGAGTACACCTCGCACGGCCATTGCGGGGTTCTGAAGGGCCATGAGGTGGACAACGACGCGACCCTCGTGAAACTCGCCAAGCAGTCGGTCTCGCTCGCCGAGGCGGGGGCCGACGTCATCGCCCCTTCGGACATGATGGACGGCCGGATCGGCGCCGTCCGCGAGGCGCTCGACGAGGCGGGGTTCGGGGAGACCCCCATCCTCTCCTATGCCGCCAAGTTCGCCAGCGGCTTCTACGGCCCCTTCCGCGAGGCGGCCGAGAGCACCCCGGCCTTCGGCGACCGTCGCTCCTATCAGATGGACCCGGCCAACGGCCGCGAGGCGGTACGCGAGGCGGCGCTCGACGTCGACGAGGGGGCCGACATGCTGATGGTCAAGCCCGCCCTCCCCTACCTGGACGTGATCTCCGCCCTGCGCTACGAGTTCGACCTGCCGCTCGGCGCCTACCACGTCTCGGGCGAGTACGCGATGCTCAAGGCGGCCGCCGAGCGCGGGTGGATCGACTACGACCGGGTGATGATGGAGTCGCTCCTCTCGATCCGCCGGGCCGGCGCCGACTTGATCCTCACCTACTGCGCCCGCGAGGCCGCACGGCTCCTCGCCAAAGGTTGGACGGAATGAACGTGGACGGAATGACCATGGACGGAATGAGCGCCGAGCCGACGAGCGCCGCCCTCCTGGAGCGCGCCCGGAAGGTCATCCCCGGCGGGGTCAACTCGCCGGTGCGGGCCTTCAAGGGGGTAGGGGGCGACCCGGTCTTCGTCCGCGCCGCCCAGGGGGCCTGGCTGATCGGCGAGGACGGCCGGCGCTATATCGACTACATCGGCGGCTACGGGCCGCACATCCTGGGGCACCGCCATCCGGCGATCGTCCAGGCGGTCGAGGAGGCGCTCTCCCGCGGCACCGCCTTCGGCGTCCCCACCCTGGCCGAGGTCGAGCTGGCGGAGGCGATCGTCGCCGCCCTACCGGCGGTCGAGATGGTCCGCCTGGTCACCTCGGGCACCGAGGCCACCATGTCGGCCCTCCGCCTCGCCCGGGCCGCCACCGGCCGCAACCGTTTCGTCAAGTTCGAGGGCTGCTACCACGGCCACGCCGACCCCTTCCTCGTCGCCGCCGGCTCGGGCGCCGCGACGATCGGCGTGCCCTCCTCCCCCGGGGTGCCCGCGGCGGTGACCGCCGACACCCTCCTGGCTCCCTACAACGACCTGGCGGCGGTCGAGCGGCTGTTCGACGCCTCCCCCGGAGCCGTCGGCGCCGACATCGCCGCGGTCATCGTCGAGCCCATCGCCGGCAACATGAACCTGGTGCCGCCCCGGCCGGGCTTCCTCGAAGGTCTGCGCGGCCTCTGCGACCGCCACGGCGCGCTCCTCATCTTCGACGAGGTGATGACCGGCTTCCGGGTCGCCTGGGGGGGTGCCCAGAACCTCTTCGGCATCCGCCCCGACCTGACCACCCTGGGCAAGGTGATCGGCGGCGGCCTCCCCACCGGCGCCTATGGCGGCCGCCGCGACCTGATGGAGCGGATGGCCCCGGCCGGGCCGGTGTACCAGGCGGGGACCCTCTCCGGCAACCCGCTCGCCGTGGCCGCCGGCCGCGCCGCCTTGGGCGTCCTCGGCCAGGACACCGACTGCCCCTACGAGCAGCTGGAGGCGACCGGCGCCCGACTGCAGGCCGGCATCCTCGCCGCCGCCGAGCGCCACGGCGTCCTCTGCCGGGTCGAGCGCCAGGGCTCCATGTTCGGCCTCTTCTTCACCAACCGGCCGCTCGTCAACCTGGAGGACGTGCACGCCACCGACCGGGCGCTCTTCGCCCGGGTCTTCCACCGGCTGCTCGCCCATGGCGTCCATCTCCCGCCCTCTCCTTACGAGGCCTGCTTCCTCTCGACCGCCCACGGGCCGGCGGAGATCGAGGCCACCCTGGAAGCCTTCGACCGCGCCTTCGCCGAGGTGACTTGAGCCGCCGCCCCGACGTCCTCGTCCTGGGGGGCGGGATCATCGGCCTCGCCTGCGGCCGGGAGCTCGCCGGCCACGGGCTCCAGGTCGAGATCCTCGAGCGGCTGACGGCCGGCGCCGAGGCGTCGACCGCCGCCGCCGGCATGCTCACCCCGCTTGCCGAGGCGCCGGTGCCCGGTCCCTTCTTCGCGGCCTGCCGCGCCTCCCGCGACCTGTGGTCGGCCTGGGCTGGCGAGATCGCGGAGGAGAGCGGCGTCCCCGTGGAATTCGACGCCAGCGGCGCCCTGCTGGCCGCTCTCGACGCAGCCGAGGAGGCCGAGCTCGAACGCTACTCGCGGGCCGCGGCGGCGCTCGGCGAGCCGGCCGAGGAGATCGACCTCCCGGCGCTCCAGCGCTCGGTGCCCGACATCTCCCGCCGCGTCCGCCGCGCCCTGCTGCTGCGCGGCGAGCACCGGGTCGACAACATCCAGGCCTGCGTCGCCCTGGCCGCCGCCGCGGTGCGGCGAGGCGTGACGATCACCCATGGCGCCGAGGTGCTGATGGTCGAGCGCGAGGGCGAGGGGGTGAAGGTCTTGGGCAAGGGCTGGCAGAAGAGCGCCGGGCTCCTGGTGCTCGCCGCCGGCGCCTGGAGCGGCGGCATTCCGGGCCTCCCGGCGCTCCCGGTGCGGCCGGTGCGCGGCCAGATGCTCCTCCTCGGCGGGATCGACTGGCGCTGGAGCGGGATCGTCCGCGGCCCCGGCGTCTACACCGTGCGCCGGGGCGCCACCGGTCTCCTGGTCGGGGCGACGGTCGAGGAGGCGGGCTTCTGGAAGCACTCGACGGTCGCCGGCGTGGGGGGCCTGCTCACCGCCGTCCGCAGGCTGCTCCCCGGCGTCAAGGACCACCGCCTGGAAACCTTCTGGGCCGGCCTGCGTCCCGCCACTCCCGACGGCCTCCCCCTCCTCGGACCGCTCCCCGGCTGGCCCGGCCGGCGGGTCCTCGCCGCCACCGGCCACTACCGCAACGGCATCCTCTTAGCCCCCTGGACCGCCCGCCAGGTCGCCGACCTCGTCCTAGAGGGCGGCCCCGGACTGCTGGCGTTCTCCCCCTCCCGGTTTCCCTCCGGGCCGGTATAATCATACCCGGCCAGCGCCTTAGAGGAGAGTTGAAGATATGACCCACATCATCACGGAGCCCTGCGTCGGCGTGAAGGACACCGCCTGCGTCGACGTCTGCCCGGTCGATTGCATCTACGGCAAGAACGAGGACTGGGAGATGCTCTACATCCAACCGGAGGAGTGTATCGACTGCGGGCTCTGCATCGACGCCTGCCCGGTCGAGGCGATCTATACCCTGGAGACGGTCCCGCTCAAGTGGAAGGCGTTCATCGCCAAGAACTACGAGCAGTTCGGGATGAAACCGCCGGAGTAGGGCGGAGCTGGACCGGCTTCCCTTCCACGGCCGCCCTCACCCCCCCTACCCCCCCTCTCCCGGCCCGCCCCCCCTGGCCCCCGGGAGAGGGGGGAGAGAAGAAGAATCGTGGTGGTAGGCAGCCGTCGAGGCCTACACCTTCGCCCCCCTGCCCACCCCCCTATCCCCCCTCTCCCGCCCCGCCCCGGGAATGGACTCCCCTTCCTCGCCGTTATCCAACCTGAGTGCCAGCCACTCAATCCCTGGTCCGGAAGGGGGCTTTTTCTGATAATCTGAGGCTAAGCTCTCGGGAAGGAACCGGGGGACGGAGGGTGGCACGGAGCCGCAGGAGCTGCCAGGAGGGACGATCCTTTGGACTTCAAGGACTATTACGCCACTCTGGGGGTCAAGAAGGATGCCTCGCAGGAGGACATCCAGAAGGCCTACCGGAAACTGGCGCGCAAGTACCACCCCGACGTGAACAAGGATCCGGCGTCGGAGGCCAGGTTCAAGGAGATCGGCGAGGCCAACGAGGTCCTGAAAGACCCCGAGAAGCGCAAGCGGTACGACCAGTACGGCTCGGCCTGGAACAGCGCCCGGGCGAGCGGGTCGCCGCCGCCCGGCTGGGAGGGGATCCCCTTCGACTTCGGCGGCGCGCGCGGCTTCGAGGGCGGCGGCGCCGAGGGCTTCAGCTCGTTCTTCGACATGCTCTTCGGCAGCGGGGGCGCCGGCCGGCGGGGCGGGGGCGGCGGCTTCCCCGGTTTCGGTGGGGGCGGTCCTGGGGGCGGCGGAGCGAACGCCGAGGCGGAGCTCCCCTTGAGCCTGGAGGAGGCCTTCCGCGGCGGCAGCCGCGACATCACCTTCACCGACGGCGCCACGGGCGAGAGGAAGACCCTCTCGGTGCGCATCCCTCCCGGGGTGCGCTCGGGCCAGAAGATACGGCTCGCCGGGCAGGGGCAGCCGGGGCGCGGCGGCGCGGCCGGCGACCTCTTCCTGAAGATCGAGGTCCTCCCCGATCCCCGTTTCCGGGTCGAGGGGGCGGACCTCCACGGCACCGTCCCGGTCACCCCCTGGGAGGCGGCGCTGGGCGGCGAGGCGGAGGTCGAGACCCTGGAGGGCCCGGTGCGGGTGCGGATCCCCGCCGGCTCGTCCTCCGGACGCAAGATCCGGCTGCGGGGCAAGGGCCTCGCCCAGAAGAAGAACGGGGGGAGCGCGGAGCGGGGCGACCTGATCGCGGAGATCCGCATCGTCGTCCCCGAGCAGCTGACTCCCCGCGAGCGCGAGCTCTTCGAACAGTTGGCGGAGGATTCTCATTTCAGAGCGCGCTGAAGAAAAAACACGAAAGGCGGATTGAAAGCCATGGATACCAACCGTTTGACCCAGAAATCGCAGGAGGCGCTCCAGGCGGCGCAGACCAAGGCGCTGCGCTACGGCCACCAGGAGGTGGACGGCGAGCATCTGCTCCTCGCGCTCCTGGAGCAGCCGGAGGGTCTGGTGCCGCGTCTCCTCAACCGAATGGAGATCTCCCCCGAGACCCTGAAGGCCGAGGTCGAACAGGAGCTGTCGCGCCGCCCCCGGGTCTCCGGGCCGGGCGTCGAGGCGGGGAAGATCTACCTCACCCAGCGCCTGCAGCAGATCTTTCTCAAAGCCGAGGACGAGGCCAAGCGCCTGAAGGACGAGTACGTCTCGGTCGAGCACCTGGTGCTCGCCCTGCTCGACGAGGGGCGCCAGGCCCCGACCGGGCGCATCCTCGCCCAGGCGGGGGTGACCCGCGACTCCTTCCTCTCCGCGCTGACCGCGGTGCGCGGCAACCAGCGGGTGACGAGCGCCATGCCGGAAGTGGCCTACGAGGCGCTGGAGAAGTACGGCGTCGATCTGGTCGGCCAGGCGCGGCGCAACAAGCTCGACCCGGTGATCGGCCGCGACACCGAGATCCGGCGGGTGGTGCGCATCCTGTCGCGGAAGACCAAGAACAATCCGGTCCTGATCGGCGAGCCCGGGGTGGGGAAGACCGCCATTGTCGAGGGCCTGGCGCAGCGCATTGTGCGCGGCGACGTGCCCGAGTGGCTGAAAGACCGCGCCCTCTTCTCGCTCGACATGGGATCGCTCCTGGCCGGCGCCAAGTACCGCGGCGAGTTCGAGGAGCGGCTGAAGGCGGTATTGAACGAGATCAAGCAGAGCGAGGGACGCATCCTTCTCTTCATCGACGAGATCCATACGATCGTGGGAGCGGGAAAAACCGAGGGATCGCCGGACGCCGGCAATCTCCTGAAGCCCATGCTGGCGCGCGGCGAGCTGCACTGCATCGGCGCCACGACGCTCGACGAGTACCGGAAGAACATTGAAAAGGACGCGGCCCTGGAGCGCCGATTCCAGCCGGTGATGGTCGATCCGCCCTCGGTCGAGGATACGGTTTCGATCCTCCGCGGCCTGAAGGAGCGCTTCGAGGTGCACCACGGGGTGCGCATCCAGGACAACTCGCTGGTCGCCGCCGCGGTCCTTTCGAACCGCTACATCAGCGATCGATTCCTGCCGGATAAAGCGATCGATCTGATCGACGAGGCGTGCGCCATGATCCGCACCGAGATCGACTCGATGCCCCAGGAGCTCGACGAGGTGACCCGCCGCGTCATGCGCCTGGAGATCGAGGAGGCGGCGCTCAAAAAGGAGAAGGACAAGGCGAGCCGCGAGCGGTTGGACGATCTCCGGAAAGAGCTCTCGGATTTGAAATCCCAGGCGGACGCCATGCGGGCGCAGTGGGAGGCCGAAAAGAAGAGCATCGAGGAAGTGCGGAAGCTCCGCGAGCAGATCGAGAAAACCCGCCAGGACATCGAGGTGGCCCAGCGCAATAGCGACCTCGACAAGGCAGCCGAGCTGAGCTACGGCAAGCTCCCGGATCTCGAACGGCAGTTGAAAGAGCACGAGGCGCGCCTCGCCGAGAAGCACCGCGAGGGCGGCCAGCTGGTGCGCGAGGAGGTCACCGAGGACGAGGTGGCGGAGATCGTCTCCCGCTGGACCGGCATCCCGGTGACCCGGCTGGTCGAGGGCGAGCGCGACAAGCTCCTGCGCCTCGACGAGATCCTCCACCAACGGGTGGTGGGGCAGGACGAAGCGGTCCGCCTGGTGACCGACGCGGTGATCCGCGCCCGTTCCGGGATCAAGGACCCGCGGCGGCCCATCGGCTCGTTCATCTTCCTGGGTCCCACCGGCGTCGGCAAGACCGAGCTGGCGAAAACCCTCGCCCAGACGCTCTTCGACACCGAGGAGAACCTGATCCGGATCGACATGAGCGAGTACATGGAGCGGCACAACGTGTCGCGCCTCATCGGCGCCCCCCCGGGCTACATCGGCTACGAGGAGGGCGGCCAGCTGACCGAGGCGGTGCGCCGGAAGCCCTACTCGGTGATCCTCTTCGACGAGATCGAAAAGGCGCACGGCGACGTCTTCAACGTGCTCCTCCAGATCCTCGACGACGGCCGGGTGACCGACGCCCAGGGGCGGACGGTCGATTTCAAGAATACGGTCATCATCATGACCTCGAACATCGGCTCGCAGTACCTCCTGGAAGGGGTGACGGCGCACGGCGAGATCACCGAGCCGGCGAGAAACGCCGTGATGGGCGAGCTTAGGCGGCACTTCCGCCCCGAGTTCTTGAACCGGGTGGACGACATCGTGCTCTTCCGGCCGCTGGTGCTCGAAGAGATCAAGAAGATCGTCGACCTCCAGACCGAGGACCTGCGGAAGCGCCTCGCCGACCGCCACATCCACCTCGAGCTGACCGAGGCGGCGAAGGAGCTGGTGGCCCGGCAGGGCTTCGACCCGGTCTACGGCGCCAGGCCGCTCAAGCGCTACCTCCAGCACGAGCTGGAATCGAAGATCGGCCGCGCGCTCATCGCCGGCGAGGTCCACGACGGGGCGGTCTTGAAGGTGGACTTGAAGGGCGGCCAGATGACGGTCGAGATCGAGAACCCGGTGGAGGCGGAGGTGGCGGTGGGGGCGTAAGGGGCGAGTTGCCCAAGGTGGAGATCAGAGAGCCCGGCGTCAGCCGGGCTCTCTCTATCTAAGGAGTGTCTCTCTCAACAGGAGCCTTCTCACGTTCTTCATCGAGGAGCGCTTCTATGTCCTTGGGAAGCAGAGCCTGCCGGAAATTCGCGGCGAGGAGATTCTTCGCGGCGCGGATCTCAGCGTCGGAGAGGTCCGCGACTCGGAAATCCGCGCCTTCGAGATCCGCACCACTGAGATCCGCACCGTTGAGAAACGCGAGCGTACACTGTGCACCGCGGAGATACGCTCCGCGAAGGTTCGTGCCGCTGAGATATACTTGAAAGAGATTCGCTGCGCTGAGATCAGAATAGCTCAGATTGGCCCCTGTGAGATCGACGCCGTTTAGATCGACGCCACCGAGGTCATTACCCTGAAGCGACGTTCTCAATGGAAATCTACCTTGTGGTCTCCAGTCAGCGCCGTTGATCCGCGCTATGTAGTTTAAAAAATACATCGGTGACGTACTCGATGGGGAAAAAAGCGCCCACCGTCCTCCCGCCTGTTGAACGAGAGTCTGGCATCTCCGCGGGCCCTGTCCGGGCTTGCTCCTACCTTCCCAGCGGTTCTCGATCCCTTGCTCCTTGCCCCAACCTTGTCGGACGGCGACTGAGAAATGCACTTCTGAAGCCAGCCGAAAAAGCGCGTCTCCCAGGTGAGCATCCGCCGCAACGAGCCTGGGAGGGACGGGAGGCGGGGCTCCCCGCTCGAGGTCGAGCGGCATCGACCACTCGACCAGCTCCTGGGCGTAAGCCTTGCCAAACTCAATCTCCTGCCGCCGGTTGTAGGTCGGTTGTGGCCTCAGGTGAACGCCTTCTCCCCACCAGTCCCAGAGGTCTGCGAGGCCGTCCCGCACCCGTTCCCACTCCTGGATCCTCAACGGTTCCGTCGCCTGCCCGGGGCCGGGTGGTTTAACATCAGGCTGTCCAGGCTGTCTTTGCCCGATCTCCCACCGGAGCAGCTCTTCCAGATGCCCATTGACCTCCTGACTGATCCATTGCGGCGCCAGAAGGGAGGAGAGATCCCTGGAGAGGTGGTAACGGAAGTCGGATGGATCAAACTCCCGCCAATACAGTTCGCGCTCTGGGAGAGGCGCCTTTACCTTGCGACCATAGGCCTTGAGGATCTCCACCACACCCTCGGCGAAGAGATACTCACGGAACGACTTGTGTAGGAACTCGCAACCCAGCTCGGCATATCCCCCCTTGAAGTAATAACTGATCATGAGCTGGCTGAGCTCGCTGTCGCCGGTCTCCTCCTGCACCCGTTTTTCGAGGTCTGCGCCGCGCAGGTTGAGGCGCAGCCGCAGCTCCGTGTAGGAGATGCTTTCCTTGCCGGAGATGGTCATGGCTCCGGCGGTGCGGCGCAAGAGATCCCGCAACCTGCCGCCGGAAATCCTGAACTGCTGATCGATCTCGTCCTGCGCGTCCGCCGCCTTGCCAGACTTGGCGCAGGTCAGATCCACGAGGCTCCGGTAGAGAGTGGTGGGATTGGCGACCAAGCGCTCCGTGTCGGCCGATGGCTCGGAGAGGAGTCGCACGGCGAGGTGGGCGAGGAGCGGTAGACCCAGAACTTCGAGGCTGCCGCGAGGTCGAGCTTGAGGTCCTTTTTGAGCAGCGGCTGCAAACTCTTGCTTGTAGTGGGCGAGAGCCGGTGCAAGCCTCGCAGCCTCGAAGCGTTTCCACTGTGATCCCTGGAGGGAACGGAGGGTTGTCTTGAGCCTCGTCGAGAGCCTCCCGACGAAATCCTGGAGCTGGCTCGGGTTCAGAGACCGGATGGTGAGGACCGGCGTCCTCCTCAAGAGGAAGGAGCTGTCGGTGACAGCGGTCGAGGGCCTGCCGGTCAGAATGACACGTACCGGTACGTCGCGAGTCTGCTGCAGGAACTCCGTCCGCAGGTTCTCGAGCATCCTGTCGAGCCGTATCTTGAACCCCTCGGAGACGGAGACGCTGATCTCATCCCAGCCGTCGAGAATCAGGACGTAGGGGCAGATCACGGCCTGACCAAAGCGCACGCGTTCCCTGAAGATTTGTCCTTGCTGGAAGAGATCTTCCGGGCGTGGATACGGCAACCCTTCGGGTAGATACGCCTCCTCTGTCAAGCGAACCGCCTGGGCCAGAGCCTCGGAGATCGGGCGGGCGCGGTCCAGCCGGAGATCTCGAAGAAGCACCCGGATGGGGCGCAGGCCCTGGCGCACCAATTCAGCGCAGAGCCAGAGAGTGAACGCCGACTTGCCCGCCCCTGCCGGCCCCTGGACGACGATCGCGTCCCGGAAGGAGGGATCGCCCAGAAGGCCGAGGACGGTTTCGCCGAGAGATTGCCGGCCTCCCCATCGCTCCGAGAAGGGATCGACCCGCTCCTTTCCCCTCATGCCTTGGGCCTCGCCCTGCCCTTCCGACCCACCGTCGCGGATTTCTTCCCAGGCGAGCTTGCCGCATTCCGTATCGACATAGACCTGCGCGAGGGAGAACGGCTCCTTGCCGAACACGAGCTTCTCCTCGAAAAGCCAGCGCTGATACTCGGCGTGCTCGATCAGGGCTTCGAACGATGCCTTCTCCCGGGCGCCCAGCCGCATCCGCTCCAGGAGAGGCAAGAAGCGTTCACGCGTATCGCCATGCGAAAGGAGGGTCTTGAGAGTAGGGACGAAGCGCTGATGGACATCTCCAACCAAGGTCCGTTGCTGCTCTGCGGTATAGCCGGCGGCTTCGAGGTAGCCCTCCAGAACCGAATCAGCCAGGCGAACGAACGGGTGCTCCAAGGCATCTCCGAAAGAGAACCGCTCGAAGTCGAGTTGCGCCGCCGCCTCCTCTGCGGACAGGTCCCCCTTGACCTGCTTGGCAAGGTCCCGCCGAGGACCTTTCGGCGGTCCCTGTGCCTTGACCGCCTGCTCGACCGCCCGCTGGTAGGAAAGCGTACAGGCGAGATAGGCAAGGCTGCTCGGGTCCTTCTCCTCGGTCAACTTCGAGAAGAGCTTCACCAAGAACTTGACCGGAGGGACCGCCTCCCCCAGGGCCTCGGTGAAAGCGCCTGCCCAGGGTAGGGCATCACCCAGTGCTTGGACGAAGTCCACGTGCTTGAGCCCTTCGAAGGCCGCGGCCAAGAACTCGTCAATGCCCTTAATCTTGCCAAGGAACTTACCCAAACTGCGCTTTTCTTTAGGCTTGAGGCTCAGAACCTCGCCCATCGGGCTCGGCATCGCTCCCTCCTTCTCGCTGCACAGGTCCGCAAGGATTGCAGAAGATCCTAGCACTGCGGAAGAGCGGCTGCACACCCGTGGCTGGACGCCTCCACCACTGCCCTCGTTCCAAGGCCTGGGGGTTGCGCTTCGGACATTTTTGTCCGATACTGGCCCCTGTGAAGGGGAGCGAGTTCGTCCGCCGGGTGCGGAAGGTTGGTAGGAAGCGCGGCCTCGAGGTTCTCCTTATAGCGGAACGCGGCAAGGGGAGCCATGAGACCCTCTATTTCGGGACCCGCTTCACCGTGGTCCGCGACCTGAAGGACGAGCTCAAGACAGGAACCCTGCACGCCATGCTGAAGCAGCTCGGGCTGACTCTCAAGGATATCGAAGGATAGGAGGCCGCCCATGATCCACGAGTTCGCATATCCGGTGATGCTGACTCCCGACGAGATCGAAGGCGGTTTTGTCGTGACTTTTCCCGATCTCCCGGAGGCCATTACCCAGGGAGAAGATACCGCGGGCGCGCTGGAGGAAGCTGCCGATGCTCTGGAGGAGGCGATCGCCGGACGAATCCGGCGGGGCGATCCGATCCCACGGCCGTCCATTACGGCAGACAGTCAGTTACGGGTCCCCGTGCCCGCGTTGACCGCCGCCAAGGCCGCCCTCTACCTGGCTCTTCGAGAGACCGGGATCAGCAAGTCCGAGTTGGCGGCGCGGCTCGGATGCGACGAGAAGGAAGTGCGCCGGCTTCTTGACCCGCGCCACCCTTCCAAGCTACCGAGGATCGAAAAGGCCTTGTCGTCTCTCGGCAAGAGTTTGGCCGTGCGGCTGGTGGATGAGGCCGCATAAAGAGTCTCGGCCTCGACCTGGAGATATCCCTGTACCGCCTCAGAAAAGGCACGAGCAACAGCCCCCATTGGGGCCCGAGACACACACGACCTGACAGACATTCTGTTGGGGACACTCCGAATCGAGAGTACAAGCCTGGGTACAGTCGCCCGGCCATAGTCCAGCTCGCGGCTGGGTGAAGGGCGTCCCTTTGTTCGTGCAGGCCAAATCTTTACCGACTGCAAACGACAAAGTCGCTCCACCCGCTGGAGCAGCAGAAGCAAGAGTAGGGAGTACCTGGCCTGGCGGGGTTGCGTCCCTCTCCGCTCCATAGCTGAGAGAGACCAAGAATACGGAGGAAAGAACGAGGATAGCGGCCCGTTTCATCATCGACATCTCCTTTCTTGGCTAAGCTTAGAGATAAGGGGCGAGATGCAATCCAGGACTGCCATCCACAGCTTGGGCTGTAGCAGCCCTCACCCCCCGCTACTCCTCGACAAAGCGGTAACTCCCATGGCAATCGTAGTCGATGCCATGCTTGGCCTTGAGCTCCCGGATGTAGCGGAGCGTTCTCTGGGTGTGCGGGCTGGCGACGCCGTCGGCTAGCGGCTCGAAGGTGTGCAGCAACGTCTCCTCCAGGCAGCTGCTCAGGCTCATGTGTTTGTGCTCGGCCAGATCCTGGAGCAGGGCGGCGAGACGCTTCTCCAGCCGCACGGGCACGTCGACGCGCTCGATTGGGATCGACGGCCCGGCGTTGAGCAGAGGGTACCCGAAGGTGAGCCGGTAGCCGTAGAGATCCCGGACCGCGTAGTCGCGCATCCCCCACGGCCGGTCCCCCAGCGGATTCACCACCTCGACGCCATTCGCGCGATGGAAATCGTAGAGCTCGTCGGCATTGTCGACGTCGAAGAAGACCGCGCACCCTTCGGGGCAGGGCGTTCCCGGCGCCAGGAAAATCTGAACGTGGCCGAGGAGCACGCCCGCGAACGTGGGCTGGTCGCCCCAGGTGAAGCCCAGGCGGAAGCCGAGCTGGGTCGTGTAGAAATCGACGGCGGCCTGGACGTCGCCGACGCACAGGCTCGCGTGGTGCTGCTCACAGTCGACCTGCGGTGGGGCGGGAGGTGCCATGGGTCTCCTTTCTGGGCGGCCACCCAACGGCCCTCCAGTAAAGCACAGAGACCCAGACGCCGTCTGCCCCTTCATCCGCCGGGACCGCCGGGTCGCCGGGTAGGGACCCATGGTAAACTGTCCGCAAGGAATTTCGCTAACGCTACCAGATGGCGGCCGGCGCGGCGTTGACACCCGGCGCGCGCGCTCCATACACTGCGAAGGCAAGCCTTCCGGTGCTGGGCCGGTGCCTGGCAGGTGACCCGGCTCAATCTTCGCATCCCTAGGGAATCATGCCCACGAACCCCGACCTCCGCTTCTCCGAGCATTCTCTGGCCAACGGCCTGCGCATCATCTTCCACCTCGATCGCAGCCTCCCCCTGGTCGCCGTCAACCTCTGGTATCACGTCGGCTCGAAGAACGAGCGGCCGGGGCGGACCGGCTTCGCCCACCTCTTCGAGCACATGCTGTTCCAGGGCAGCGAGCACATCAAGACCAACCAGCACTTCCACTACATCCAGCAGGTCGGCGGGGTGGCCAACGGCTCGACCTGGTTCGACCGCACCAACTACTACGAGACCCTGCCCGCCCACCACCTGGACCTCGGGCTGTGGCTGGAGTCGGACCGCATGGGGTTCCTCCTGCCGGCGATCACCGCGGAGAACCTGGAGACCCAGCGCGTCGTGGTGATGAACGAACGCCGGCAGCGGGTGGACAACCAGCCCTATGGCGCGGCGAACGAGCGGTTGCACGCGCTGCTCTACCCGGCCGACCACCCCTACCACTGGCCGGTGATCGGCTACATGGAGGACATCGCCGCCGCCACACTGGAGGACGTGCGCAGCTTCTTCCGCACCTACTACACGCCGAACAACGCGGTGCTCACGGTAGCCGGCGACTTCGATCCCGACCTCGCCCTCGCGCGCATCGAGGACTACTTCGGCGACATCCCCGGCGGACCGCCGCTGCCGAAGGTCCAGCCGGCCCTGCCACCGCTCGGCGGCGAGCGCGTCGACGAGCTGACGGACGACGTCCGGATGCCCCGCGTCTACCTGGGCTTCCGCTCCCCCGCCTACGGCCACCCAACGTGGTACGCCGCCGACCTCCTCGCCTCGGCGATGACCGGCGGCAAGTCGAGCCTGCTCTACCGCGACCTGGTCTACGACCGCCAGATCGCCCAGGACGTCGGCGCCTACGTCGATCCCTCGGAGGCGGTCGCCACCTTCGGCGTCATCGCCACCGCCCGGCCGGGGGTCACCGCCGAGACCCTGAGCGCGGCGCTCCTCGAGCACGTCGACCGGATCGCCACCCAGCCGCTCCCCGCGGCCGACGTCGAGCGGGCGCGCAACAAGGTGCTCACCGACTACTACAGCGCCCTCCAGAAGCTGGACACCCGGGCCGACCTGTTCTCGCAGTTCCAGACCTACTTCAACGACCCCGGCGGCCTGGAGCGGGAGGTCGACATCTACCGCGGGCTGACGAGCCGCGACGTGCTCGACTACGCCGCGGCCTACTTTGCCCCCGACGAGCGGGTGCGGATCTCGGTCGTGCCGAGGAGCGCCGCCTGATGCCCTCCCTGCCCCCCACCTCGATTTCGCGACCGTCGCGGCCATTGCGGCCGCCCATCGACCGCCTGGTCCCGCCGGTCCCGGGGGAGATCCATTCCTTCCGGTTCCCGGCCTACCTCAAACGGCGGCTCGACAACGGCCTCACGGTCTACACCGCCCGCCTCCCCGGGGTGCCCCTGGTCAGCGTGGAGCTGGTCATCCCGGCCGGCGCCCAGCACGACCCGCCGGGACGGGGCGGCCTCGGGACCCTCACCGCCTCGCTCCTCGACGAGGGGACCCAGGGGAAGAACGCGCTGGAGATCGCGGCCTACGTCGAGGAGCTCGGCGGCTACCTGACGACCGGCGCGGACTGGGACGAGGGCTATCTGGCGACCGGCCTCCTTGCCCAGCACCGCCGGCAGGGCCTGTCGCTCCTCGCCGAGGTGCTGACCTCCCCCATTTTCCCCGAGCGGGAGATCGAGCGCCTGCGCCGCCAGCGCCTAGCCGAGATCCTGCGCCGCTCCTACGACCCGTCGAGCCAGGCGGACGACCGGCTGACCCGGGAGATCTACCGCGGCACCGTCTATGCCAGCTCGCTCCTCGGCGACGAGGCGAGCGTCTCCAGCCTGACCAAAGACGAGATCGAAAGCTTCTACCGCTCCCATTACGCGGCCTCCGGCTCCGCCCTGATCGCCGTCGGGGACTTGGACCCGGAGGCGCTCCTCGACGAGGTCGAGGCGCTCTTCGGCGGGGTGGCGGGATGGGCGCCGCCGCCGTCCCCGGAGATCCGGCCGGCGCCGCTCCCCGGCATCAACGTCCACATCGTGGACCGCCCGGGCGCCGCCCAGACCGAGCTGCGCCTCGGCCACGTGGGGGTGTCGCGCAAGGACCCGGACTTCATTCCGCTGGCGGTGATGAACGCCCTCCTGGGCGGCAAGTTCACCAGCCGAATCAACCTGAACCTGCGCGAGCGCCACGGCTACACCTATGGCGCCTCGACCCGCTTCGTGGGCCGGCTCGGACCCGGGCCGTTCCTCGCCGGGGCCGCGGTCGCCACCGAGTCGACGGGCGCCGCCGTGCGCGAGATCCTCTCGGAGCTCGCCCGCATCCGCGACGAGCCGGTGGGGGAAGACGAGTTGGCGGACACCCGCAGCTACCTGATGGGCGTCTTCCCCTATACCGTGCAGACCATCGGCGACCTCGCCAAGCGCCTGGAGATCCTCGCCGTCTACGGTCTGCCCGACGACTACTACGACGGCTACGTCGCCCGGATGGAGGCGGTCACCCGCGAGGACGTGCAACGGGTGGCGCAGGGGCACCTCGATCCCGACCACCTCGCCGTCGTCGCGGTGGGGCCGGCCGAGGTGCTGGAGCCGCAGCTCGCCGGGCTCGGTACCCTCCAGGTCTGGTCGCGCAGCGAGCCCGCGCCGGCCGGCGGGTAGAGATGGGATGAGAAGGCCAACCTCCTGTTGCGCAGTGCCATAATATGGCCTGCAAGCAGGGGTTAAATCGCGCCCGGAGGCGCAAGGAGGCTGGCCATGCTCGAGTCTATCAAAACGGAGACACAGACGCAGGGGAT
>DASQPA010000521.1:0-5442 GCA_035644215.1 Thermoanaerobaculia bacterium | reverse complement strand
CCACCCGCCACCAGCTTCTCGATCGTGACTTCGATCTGCTCGACCCCGGCCAGCCGGACCCCTGGTGGAGGAGACGGCGGCACCAGGGGCATCGGCGGGATCGGCGTCGGCACCGGGGAACGCGGCCCCGGCGGCCGGCGGGGTTTCATGCCGCCTCCACGAGGAGGTGGACCCGCGGGGCGAGCCCGGGGAGCAGGCGGTCGACCTCGGCCTGCAAATCCTCGACCTTGTAGCGGCGCGACAGGTGGTGGAGCACCAGGTCGTCGTTGGCGAACCGCCCCGCGAGCGCCGCCAGGTCCTCGACGTGCAGGTGCTTGTAGAGGTGGCCGCGGTCGCGGTAGGCCTCGCCCAGGAAGGTGCATTCGACCATCAGGACGCGGCTGCCGAAGAGCCGGGGCTCCATCTCGAAGACCGCCGGCCCGGTGTCGGCGCAGTAGGAGAGCGCGATCTCCTCGACCACCTCGGCGGTCGCGACGCCCTGCTCGCGGAGCGCGATCAGCTCGGCGGCGGGGAGGCCGGCCAGGGCCGGGGGGAGGCGGCGCTTCCGGCGCAGGAGGTGGAAGCCGAGGGTGGGCACCACGTGGTCGGTGCGGAAGGGCTCGATCGTGAGGTCCCGTCCCACCTCGATCCGGTCGCCGGGGTGGAGCCCGGAGAGCTCGTAGCGATAGTGCGCCCGCTCCAGCCGCTCGGTCGCCGTGATCATCGCCTGGAGCGGCTCCCGGATCTCCTCCGGGCAGAAGACCCGGGTGAAGGCCTCGCGGTGGAGCGAGCGTTGCGAGAGGACATAGGGGATTCCCAGGGCATGGTCCAGGTGTCCGTGCGAGAGGAAGACGTCGTGCGCGCCGGCGAGCTGGAGCGCCCCCCGGCCGACGTCGAAGGCGAGGCCGGGGGGGTGGATGCGGAACCAGGTCTCGTCGCCGGCGCGCGACCACCCTTCGATGCGGAGGTCTCCCAGGCGGAGCTCGGCGGGGCGCGTGCTCAGATCTCCCGGTAGAGCCAGCGGCGCAGCGGGTTCAGGCGCTCCTCGACGCTCTCCCACTTGGGATCGATCAGCCAGAGGGCGGCGGCGATCGAGGAGAGGAGCGAGTTGCCGTCCTGCGGCGTGAAGCAGAAGCCGTAGACCTCGCGCTTCCTGCGCACCGCGACGGTGGGCAGCACCACGACGGTCTGCGACAGGATGCGGCCGTAGTAGCCGTGATCCCGGCCGAAGCTGAAGATCAAGTTGGCGTAGCGCTTGTCGGTCACCGCCACCAGCGGGTTGGCTTTGAGCCGCTCCTTGACCTCCTCGGTCGTGATGTCGCGGCTGCAGTCGAGGTTGAACCAGATCGAATGCATGTACTGGGTGTTGAGCTTGACCGCGCTGGAGAAGAGGTTCAGGTCCATCCCCTGGGTCTCGAACAGGTGATGGGCGTCGTGCGCGTGGTGGGTGCCGAAGTCGGGGTCGTCGTGCTTGCCGACGTTGGGGGCGGGCACGAAGCTGTCGGCCTGCGAGATGTCGTTCGACCGCCGCATGCAGACGAAACGCCCGCGCTCCAGGCAGTAGGGCTTGCCGTCGCCGTCGTTGCAGATGGTCTTGATCAGGGTGGTGACGTTGTGGGTGTTGCAGGAGACGACCTGGATGAAGCGATCCTCCCCCGGCACCAGCACCTCGTCGTTGACCCCCTTGGCGAACGGCTTGCCGAAACCGAACTCGCTCCCCTGGGCAAGGAAGCCCTTGGGACCGGTGATGTTCTCGTAGAACTTCTCCTTGTTCTCGTTGCCCGCCGGGGTGCAGTCGATGACCACGGTGGCGCGCGCCAGGGCCTCGCGCGATTCCAGGCTCACCTCGTGGCCGAGCTTCTCGAACTCCGAGCGCACCTCGTCGTCGACCGCCAGGTGGGCGCCGCGGGCCATGAGATGCTTGAGCTTCGAGCGGTCCGAGACCAGGGGGGTGCGCTTCTGGAAGGTGACCTCGTCGATCCCCATCTTCTCCCGGAAGTCGGTGAACAGGCCGATCAGGGGCTCGCCGATCGTACCCGTGCCCACGATGTGGACGATCCTCTTCATGATGCCCTCGCTGAAGGATAGGTGGTTGGAAGACGCGGCCGGGGGTGACCCGGCCGGGCGAGAGCGTAGCACAGTCGTGCCAGAACGGCACGGAGGGCGGTCAGTCCGCCGGGTTGCCGTCCCCCACCTCGCCGTGCTTGCCGCCGCCGCGCCATTCCGGGTCGCGGTGGGCGAACTCGTCGAGGTCGGCCGGCACCTCGATCAGGGTGCGGGTCACCGCCGGATCGCAGATCCCGTTCTCGCACTCGTAGGTATAGACGTTCCAACCCTCCCGCCGGGTGAAGCCGGAGAGGGTCTGGTAGGTGTCGCAGTTGCCGCACTTGATCGAAAGGTTGCGGATGTTGATCCCGTTCTCCATGCTCCGGCCTCCCCCGGCCACCATCATCCCATGCATGGCCGGGCATTTGCACATAGAATAGCTGCTATGCAACGGACCCTCCCGCTCCTCGGCGTTCTCCTGCTCCTGCTCCTACCCCCAGCCGGCGGGTCGGGCGCGGCGCAGGAAACCCAGGGACCCGGGACGAAGTTCTCGGGCGAGGAGGTCGCGGTCGGCTACGTGCTCGTGCCGGTGATCGTCCGCTCGAATTCCGGCGGCTACGCCAACCGGCTGGACAAGAAGGACTTCCACCTCCTGGTCGATGGCCACCAGGCACCGATCGACAGCTTCGAGCAGCGGGCCGAGGCGCCGGCCTCCCTCGTCTTCCTGCAGGACCTCTCGGGAAGCATGGAGGCGGGCGGCAAAATGGAGGCGAGCCGCAGGGTGGTGCGCTTCTTCCTCGACCGCTCGCTCCCCGGCGACGAGTTCGCCATCGCCACCTTCGCCGGCGGGAACTTCACCATCGACGTCCCCTTCACCCCCGAGCTCCCGGCCCTGCGCGCCGCCGTCGACCGCTTCCGCGCCTACGGCACGACGGCCCTGAACGACGCCGTCGCCTGGGTGCCCGAGGTCTCCTCGGCGAGCAAGAACCCCAAGCGCTTCGCCATTCTGATCACCGACGGCGTCGACAACGCGAGCGCCATTTCCCCGACCGAGGCGCGCGAGATCGTGCGCCGGGCGCAGCTGCCCGTCTACGTCCTCGGGCTGGAGGCGGGGAATCCCTACGAGATGGACGCGGCCGGCAAGAAGCTCTACCGCTACGCCGACGTCTTGAACCTGCTGGCCCATGAGACCGGAGGCCGGTATTATCCCCTCTCCACTCCCGACGATCTGGGGAAGGCCCTGGCCGCGATCGTCGCGGATCTACGTCATGAATACGTGCTGGGCTTCGCCACGGGCGAGGGGCCGTCCCGGTATCACGGTCTCAAGGTCGAGGTCGAGGGGAAGAATCGGTCTGTGCTCTTTAGGCGAGGCTACAAGGGACCGCCGCCGAGCGGCACCAGGGGCGGCTGACAAAAAGGAGATCGTAACGATGAGAGCACCGCAAGGGGCCGTGGCTCCCGCCGTCGTTCTGGCATTGGCCGCCACGCTCGCCGCGAGCGGCTGCGCGACCAAGAAGTACGTGCAGACCGAGAACAAGGCCATTCACACCCGCATCGACGACGTGCAGGGTCAGGTCGAGAAGACCCAGACCCGCCTCGACGCCCAGGAGAAGAGGGTCGACTCCGTACAGGGCCAGGTCGCCCAGGTCCAAGGCCAGGTGGGCGAGGCCTCGAAGACCGCGCAGGAGGCCCTGAAGCGGGCCCAGGAGGCGGGCAAGCTCGCCGAAGGCAAGCTGCTCTACGAGAAGGTGCTGACCGACGAGAAGGTGAAGTTCGGGTTCAACAAGCACGAGCTCTCGGAGACGGCCAAGGGCGCCCTGGACGAGTTCGCCAACGACCTCAAGAAACAGAACCAGGCGGTCTACATCGAGATCCAGGGGCACACCGACAACGTCGGCTCGCAGGACTACAACGAGAAGCTGGGCCTCTCCCGGGCCGAGGCGGTGCGCCAGTATCTGAACAAGCAGCACCAGTTCCCCCTCCATCGCATCAACGTCATCTCCTACGGCGCGGCCGAGCCGATCGCCGACAACACGACCCGCGAGGGCCGTTCCCAGAACCGCCGGGTGGCGTTGGTGGTCCTGCACTAGGCCCGTCCCACCCCGGCCCTCTCCCGGCCCCCCGGGAGGGGGACTCCCCGGGGACCGCTCCTGCCCGGAAGTGGGGGGAGATCCTCCAACCTGGTCCGGCATTTGCACATAGAAAGTCAACGATGTGTTGGTGTCCGCAAAGGACAGCACCCGCCGCCCTTGGCACACGGGGGCGGTCTCACACCAGAAACGGAGGATGATCATGAGAGCACCGCGTTGGGCCGCCGCTCCTACCGTCATTCTGGCGCTCGTCGCCACGACCGGCTGCGCCACCAAGAAGTACGTACAGACCGAGAACAAGGCCATCCACACCCGTATTGACGAGGTGCAGGGTCAGGTCGAGCAGACCCAGACCCGGCTCGACACCCAGGACAAGAAGGTGACCGACGTCCAGGGTCAGGTCACCCAGGTCCAGGGCCAGGTCGGCGAGGTCTCGAAGACCGCCCAGGAGGCCCTCGACCGGGCCCAGGAGGCGGGCAAGCTCGCCGAGGGCAAGCTCCTCTACGAGACGGTGTTGACCGACGAGAAGGTGAAGTTCGGCGTCAACAAGCATAAGCTGTCGGCACCCGCGCGGGCCGCCCTGGACGAGTTCGCCAACCAGCTCAAGGAGCAGAACAAGCCGGTCTACATCGAGATCCAGGGGCACACCGACAACGCCGGCAACAAGGACTACAACGAGAAACTGGGCATGGAGCGGGCCGAGGCGGTGCGCGAGTACCTGAACAAGGAGCACCATTTCCCCCTGCACCGCATCAACGTCATCTCCTATGGCGAAGCGGAGCCGGTCGCCAACAACAAGACCCGTACCGGCCGCGCCCAGAACCGCCGGGTGGCGCTGGTGGTCTTGAGCTAGACCTTACGGGGGGCGGCCCCTCACCCCTCTACCCCCATCGGCGCTAGCTTTCGCCGTAGGGAGGGCCGGGAGAGTTCCTCCCCCATAGGCGCTAACTTCGGCTCCGAGCGGACCGGGCGGTGGGTCCCTCCCCCCTGGGGGGGCGGCGGTTGGATCAGGGGGGAGGCTAGGAGGGGGGCGGTTCGCTTCAGGTACAACCCAACTCGCACGCAGCCGTCCCGAGGCCGGGCAGGTAGGGGCAGAGCCCCTGTGCCTGCCCGGCCCCCGAATCCCTGGAACGCCCTCAAAAAGTTCTCCGGGTCGACTTCCAACGCCTCCGGCTCGACTTCTGGGTTGCGGATTCCGGCGAAGCCGGCCACTCATTCCGACGCCAAGCCGGCCACCCATTCCGATGCAAGGCGGCCACTCGGTCGGAGCGCAGCGACGACCAGGGCTCATGGTTGGTTGAAGTGGCCGCCTTGGCCACCTACCGTC
>DASQPA010000520.1:0-5782 GCA_035644215.1 Thermoanaerobaculia bacterium | reverse complement strand
CGAGCCTCCTCGTCGGTCAGCCGGCGCGCCTCCGCCTCCCGGCGGAGCGTCGGCAGAGTTTCCAGGTCGACCACGGGGAGCGGCAGAGGATCAGGCGAGGCGGGCGGCGCGATCCGCCGCCTCAGTCCGGAGTCTCCATAGACGAAGGCGGTGCGCAGGCTGGCGTGCCGGCGGGCGATCTCGGCCAGGGTCCGCCGGAGCGCCGCGGGGTCCAGGGGACCCTGGAGGTCGAGCGGATGCGGCAGGTTCAAGACCGCGCCGAAGGCGTCGAGCTGGTGGAAGTACCAGAGCCGCTCCTCGCCGGGGGAGGCCGGGGCGTCGTCGCCAGGCGCAGCCGGCGATACCGGCGATATCGGCGATATCGGCGGGAGCGCCGGGGCGCCCGGCGCCCGCAGGGTCCGTTCGACCTCCCCGGCCAGGGTGGCCACCGTCGGATGGGCGAAGACGGCGCGCAGCGGCAGCTCGACCCCGAGAGCCGCCCGGACCCGCGATACCACCCGGGTGGCGAGGAGCGAGTGGCCGCCCAGCTCGAAGAAGTTGTCGTGCACCCCGGGGAGGTCGGAGCGCCCAAGCACCTCGGCCCAGATCCCGGCCAGGAGCTCCGGGATCGGGTCGAGCGGAGCGAGCGAGTCGCCCGGCTCGCCCGGATTGCCGGAGCCCGCCGCCGCGCTCTCCGGGGCCGGCAGGGCCTTGCGGTCCACCTTGCCGTTGGGCGTGAGCGGCAGCCGTTCGAGCCGGGTGAAGGAGGCCGGGATCATCGGCCCGGTCAGCCGGCCGCGCAGGAAGGCGCGCAGCTCGCCCGCGG
Source organism: Thermoanaerobaculia bacterium (assembly GCA_035644215.1). GTDB lineage: Bacteria > Acidobacteriota > Thermoanaerobaculia > Multivoradales > UBA5704 > DASQPA01. Next base: position 4,977 of record DASQPA010000520.1, on the reverse strand, counting down.
TCGGAGCCGGGACCCCCGGCTCGTCGGCGGCCACGAAGTAGGCGGCGAGCGCCCGGTCGCCCCCCGGCTCACCGCGCGCCGTGACCACCGCCTCGCGCACTCCGGGGTGCGCCGCCAGGGCCACCTCGATCTCCCCCAGCTCGATGCGGAACCCTCGTACCTTGACCTGGTGGTCGAGCCGGCCCAGGTACTCGATCCGCCCGTCGGGCAGGTGGCGCGCCAGGTCGCCGGTGCGATACAGGCGTTCGCCCGGAGCGCCGCCGGGATTCCCCAGCAGATCGGGCACGAAGCGCTCGGCGGTCAGCTCCGGCCGGCCGAGATAGCCCCGCGCCAGGCCGGCGCCGCCCAGGTGGAGCTCCCCCGGCACGCCGACCGGCACCGGTTCCCCCTCCGGGTCGAGCAGACGCACCCGGGTGCCGGCGATCGGCCGCCCGATCGTCGGCTCGCGCCGGCTCCCCCGCTCCACCCGCTCGAACGTCGAGTAAGTGGTGTCCTCCGACGGACCGTAGAGGTTGAAGACCCGGGAGACGCCGGCAGCGTAGAGGGCCTCTGCCAGGGAGCCCTTGAGCGGCTCGCCCGCCAGGTTCACCGTCCTGACCCCGGCCGGCAGCGCCCCGGCCCGCACCAGCTCGGTCATGGCGGAGGGGACGGTGTTGACCAGGGTCACCTCGCCCGCCGCCGGCAGCTCCGGGAGCTCCAGGGCGTTGGCGGCCAGCACCACCGTCCCGCCCGCGGCGAGTGGCGCGAAGAGCTCGAAGACCGAGAGGTCGAAAGAGATCGAGGTCGAGGCCAGGACGGCGGCGAGCTCCGCCGGCCCGAACACCCCGAGCGCCCAGCGGACGAAGGCCACGGCGCTCCGGTGCTCGATCGCCACCGCCTTGGGCCGGCCGGTCGAGCCCGAGGTGTAGATCAGATAGGCGAGGTTGCCGGGGAGGGGTAGGGAGTCCGTTTGAACCTGCGGGCGGGCTCCTTCGGGCGCTCCGCGCAGCCAGTCGCCCGTCCTCGGATTCAAACGGACCCCGTACCCCTCCCCGGGCGCGCCGTCGAGCACCAGCACCTGGGCCCGCGAGCTGGGCAGGCGGGAGGCGAGGGCGATTTCGGTGAGGACGACCGCGGCCTGGGCGTTCTCCAGCATGAAGCCCAGCCGCTCCGCGGGATAGCTGGGGTCGAGCGGCACGTAGACGCCGCCCGCCTGGAGGATCCCCAGGAGGGCCACGACCAGGGTCGGCGTCCTCGACAGGCAGACTCCCACCCGCACCTCCGGCCCCACCCCCAGCGCGGCTAGCCGCCCGGCCAGCCGCAGGGCCTCCTGTTCAAGCTCGCCGTAAGTCCAGCGCTCGGACCCGGCGACCAGCGCCAACGCTTCCGGCCGTGCCGCGACCTGGGCCGCCACGAGGTCGTGCAGGCAGGCTCCCGCCCGGACCTCGTCCACCTCGTTCACCTCGGCAAGCGCCGGTCCATCCCACTCGCCGAGGAGCTGCCAGCGCTCCCCCGCTCCCAGAAGCGGCAGGCTGGAGAGACGCCGCCCCGTCCCCTCCTCCAGCAGGCCGGACAGGAGGGCCAGGAGCGAACGCGCGAAACGCGCCACGGTCGGGGCGTCGAAGAGGTCGGTCGCGTACTCCAGGCTGAGGGAGAGCCCGGTTGCCGCCTCGGCCAGGAAGAGCGAGAGGTCGAACTTGGCGGTCCCGGTGTCGACCGGCAGCAGATCGACCGCGAGCCCCGGGGCGAGCTCGCCGCCCTGCGCCGGATCGAGGGCGAACATCACCTGGAAGAGCGGGCTCCGCGCGAGGTCGCGCTCCGGCTGCAGCTCTTCGACCAGCCGCTCGAAGGGGAGGTCCTGGTGGGCATAGGCGCCGAGCGCCGACTCGCGCACCCGGGAGAGGAGAACGGAGAACGGCGGATCGCCCGAGAGGTCGGCGCGCAGGACCAGGGTGTTGACGAAGAAGCCCAGGAGGTCCTCGATCCCCGTCTCGGTGCGGTTGGCGACCGGTGAGCCCACAGTCAGGTCGCGGTGGCCGGTGAAGCGGCCGAGGAGGGCGGAGAAGGCCGCGAGCGCCGCCATGAAGAGGGTCGCCCCCTCGCTCCGCGCCAGGGCGCGCAGTCCGGCCGCGAGCCGTTCCGGGACGGGAAGGTGGAGCGTCGCGCCACGGAAGCTCTGCGCCGGCGGCCGCGGCCGGTCGGCCGGCAGCTCGAGGACGGCGGGCGCCCCGGCGAGCCGCTCCCGCCAATAGGCGAGTTGCGCCTCGAGGGCAGGACCTTCGAGCCAGCGCCGCTGCCAGACGGCGAAGTCGGCGTACTGGAAGGCCGGCTCGGGGAGCGGCGACGGCCGGCCGGCGTGGAAGGCCGGGTAGAGCTCGGCGAGCTCTCTGAGGAGGACGCCGACCGAGCCGCCGTCGAAGGCGATGTGATGGAAGGTGACGAGGAGATGGTGCTCGCCGGCGCCGAGGCGCAGGAGGAGGGCGCGGGCGAGCGGGCCGCGGGCGAGGTCGAACGGCCACCGGGCCGCCGACGACGCCAGCCGGCGGGCCTCGCCCCAGGTCGACGGTTCCCGGTCGGACGGCAGTCCGGAGAGGTCGACCCGGGGCAGGAAATCGGCCACGAACGGCGCCACGACCTGGTGGGGCTCGCCGTCCGGCGTCTCGGCGCCGGTCGCGAAGGTGGTGCGCAGGGCCTCGTGCCGGCGGCAGATCTCGGTCAGGCTGCGTTCCAGGGCGAGCGGGTCGAGCGGCCCGGCGAGACGGAGCGCCAGGGGCAGGTTGTAGACCGGGGAGCCCGGCTCCAACCGGTCGAGGAGCCGGTCGAGGAACCAGAGCCGCTGCTGGGCGAAGGAGAGAGGCAGCGGCCGCTCCCGGGAGGCCCGGGAGAGCGGCAGCCGCGCCGGCACGCCGGCGGCGAGCGCCTCCTCCACCCGGCCGGCGAGCGCCGCCAGAGTGCGGGCGTCGAAGGCCGCCCGCACCGGCAGCTCCACCCCGAAGGCGGCGCGCACCCGGGCCAGCACCTGGGCGATGAGCAGCGAATGCCCGCCCAGGTCGAAGAAGTCGAGGTCCCCGGCAGCGGCGGCGGCGCCGATTTCGCTCCTCCCCAGGACCTCTCCCCAGATCCCGGCCAGGATCTCCGAGATCGGAGCCAGCTCGGTGCGCGGGGCGGCATCGGCACCGGTCGCCGCCGCCTCGTCCGCCATCGCCGGGGTGATCGGGGGCAGGGCGCGGCGGTCGACCTTGCCGGCCGGCGAGAGCGGCAGGGCGGGGAGGAAGACGAGGGCGGCCGGGATCATGTGCTCGGGCAGCCGGGCGCGCAGGAAGGCGCGCAGCTCGCCGGCCGAGAGCGCGACGCCGGAAGGCTCGGCCGCCACCACGTAGGCGGCGAGACGGAGGTCGCGCGGCGCGGCCTCGTAGGGCACTACGGCGGCCTCGCGCACCCCGGGGTGCTCGGCGAGCTGCGCCTCGATCTCCCCCGGCTCGATGCGGAAGCCGCGGACCTTGACCTGGCGGTCGGCGCGGCCGAGGAATTCGAGCTGGCCGTCGGCCCGGAAGCGGGCAAGGTCGCCGGTGCGGTAGAGCCGCGCTCCCGCCTCCCCGGCGAAGGGATCGGGCAGGAAGGCGCCGGCGGTCAAGTCCGGCCGGCCGAGATAGCCGCGGGCGAGCGCGCCGCCCCCCACATAGAGCTCGCCGGTCGCCCCGCGGGGCAAGAGCTCCAGGTGGTGGCCGAGCACCAGCGGCCGGGTGGCCGCGAACGGCCGGCCGATGGGCGCCTGCCGGTCCGCGGCGAGCAGGGCCGTCGTGGCGCAGATGCTCACCTCGGTCGGCCCGTAGGCGTTCCACAGCCGGCGGCCCAAGGCCCAACGCGCCGCGAGGTCGGGCGGCACCGCCTCCCCCGCCACCAGCAGGCAGCGAAGGTCGGGCAGGGCCTCGTTCGCCCCGGCGGGCATGGTCGCCAGGGCGGTCGGAGGCAGGACGACGTGGGTGATGCCGCGCTGGCAGAGGGTGGCGAGGAGCGGCGGACCGGGGAGCAGGTCCTCCCGCCGGCCGAGGACGAGTGTGGCGCCGGCGACCAGGGCACTCCAGGTCTCCCACACCGAGGCGTCGAAGCTCGCCGAGGCGAACTGCAGCACCCGGCTCCCCGCTCCCATCCCCGTCTGCCGGGCGAGCGCCTCGACCGCCCCGGCGAACCCGCGGTGATGGAGGAGGACCCCTTTGGGCTTCCCCGTCGAGCCCGAGGTGTAGATGACGTAGGCGAGGGCCCCGGGGTCGACCTCCGTCAGGCTCTCGTCACCCGGCGGCAACCCGGCCGCATCGTCCGGACCGTCCAACTCGCCGAGATCGTCGAGCGGCACGAGGACGGCGTCGCCGACCGGCAGCCGCGAGGCGAGATCGCGGCGAGCGAGGAGCACGGGGACGCGGGCGTCGGCGAGGATCAGCTCCAGCCGCTCGCCGGGATAGGCCGGGTCGAGCGCCAGGAAGCCGCCGCCGGCGAGGAGCACCGCGAGCATGCCGACGACGGTCTCCGGCGCGCGCTCGGCATAGAGGCCGACCCGCACCTCGGGGCCGACGCCGTGGGCGCGGAGCTTGCGGGCCAGCCGGCGGGCCTGGGCGGCGAGCGCGCCGTAGGTGAGCGGCGGCAGGGCGGGATCGGCCGGGAGCACGGCGGGCGCTCCGGGGTGGCGCGCCGCCCGGGCGACGACCTGCGCCGGCACCGAGGCGGTCCAGACCGGCGGCTCCGGCGGCTGGCTCCATTCGACCTGCAACGCCTGCCGCTCCGCCGCGCTTAGCAGGACAAGCTCCGAGATCGGCGCGTCCGGCCGCGCCACGGCGTCGGCCAGCAGAGCCTCCCAGCCGCGCAGCAGCCGCTCGACCGTCGCCGCCGTGAAGCGGTCGGCGCTCCCCACCAGGCGGCCCCCGATCTCCCCCCCGTGGTCCTCGAGGTCGAGGACGAGGTCGAACTGCGCCGCGCCGTACTCCTCCTCCCGCCAGGTGAGGG
>DASQPA010000519.1:0-15473 GCA_035644215.1 Thermoanaerobaculia bacterium | reverse complement strand
CGATCCGCGCGGCGGCGCGATGGAGCGTCGGCTCACCCCCGCTCTGAGCCTGGCGCTCCGCGCCCTCGGGCGCCGGCAGGGCGGAACGCTCGCCATGACGCTCCTCGCCGGCTTCGCGCTCCTGCTCTCCCGGCTCTCCGGCCAGGACGACCTCATCCTGGGGATGGCGATCGCCAACCGCAACCGCCTGGAGACCGAAGGGCTCATCGGCTTCTTCGTCAACACCCTGGCCCTCCGCCTCGACTTGACCGGAGAGCCCACGTTCCTCGGTCTGCTCGACCGCGTCCGGGAGGTCGCCCTGGAGGCCTACGCGCACCAGGACCTGCCCTTCGAGCGCCTGGTCGAGGAGGTGCAGCCGGAGCGGAGCCTGGGCCGCCACCCGATCTTCGAAGTGCTGTTCAACCATCTCTCGCTCTCCGGCGAGGACCGGCGGCCCTCGCGGCTGGATCTGGAACCGCTGGAGATCGAAGAGGCGGAGGCGAAGTTTCCGCTCACCCTCTATCTCTCCGAGGGCGGCGACGCGGTCGGGCTGCGCCTCGCCTACCGGCGCTCGCGCTTCACGCCGGCGCGGATCGAAGGGATGCTCGACCAGCTGGAGCAGCTCCTGGCGGCGCTCGTCGCCCGGCCGGAGCAGCCGATCGGCGTGCCCTCGCTGGTGACGGCTGCGGCCCGGAAGCTGCTGCCCGATCCGGCCCTACGGCTGCCGGAGCCCGCCCTGGCACCGGTGGTCGAAGCGGTGCTCGGCGTCGCGGCCGAGGCGCCGGAACGGCCGGCGATCCGCCGCCGCGACCGCGCCTGGAGCTACGGCGAGCTGGCGGCCCGGGTCGAAGCGGCGGCGCTCCGCCTCGTCGCCTCGGGGGTCGAGCGGGGGGAGGTCGTCGCGGTCTCGGGAGAGCGCGGCTTCGGGTTGATCGTCGCCATCCTCGCCGTGCTGCGCAGCGGCGGTGTCCTCCTCACCCTCGACCGCACCCTCCCCGCCGCCCGCCGCCGCCTGCTGCTCATGGCCGCCGGCGTTCGGCGGCTGCTCCATGTCGAGGCGCTCGGCGCGGCGGACCGCTGGCTGGAGGAGGTCTGCCCCGAGCGGCTGGAGATGGGCTCCGAGAGCGGCCGGGTGGTCGGCGGCGGGGGAGAGGCGGGACCGGAGATCGCCGCGCCGTCCCTCCCGACCCTCTCGGGTGACGAGGCAGCCTACGTCTTCTTCACCTCCGGCACGACCGGTGTCCCCAAGGGGGTGGTGGGGCTCCACAAGGGGCTCTCCCATTTCGTCGAATGGGAGCGCCGGCGCTTCGGCATCGGCGCCGATGACCGGGGCGCCCTGCTGATCGCGCTCGGTTTCGACGCCGTCCTCCGCGACCTCTTCCTCCCCCTGACCGCCGGGGCCTGCCTCCATCTGCCCGAGGAGGAGGACGGCCCGCGGGAGATCGTCGACGGGCTGGAGCGCTGGAGGATCACCTATCTCCATGCGGTGCCCGCCGTCGCCCAGGCCTGGCTGAACGAGCGGCCGGCGGACGCGACCCTCGCCGGGCTGCGCTACCTCTTCCTCTCCGGCGAGCCGCTCGCCGACACCCTGGTCGAGCGCTGGCGGGCCGCCTTCCCCGCCTCCGAGATCGTCAACTTCTACGGCGCGACCGAGGCGACGATGATCCAGAGCGCCTTCCCGGTGCCGCGTCCGGCCCTGCCCGGCGTGCAGCCCGCCGGCTGGCCGCTCCCCGAGACCCAGCTCCTGGTCTTCGCCGGGAACGACCGCCTGTGCGGCGTGGGGGAGCCGGGGGAGGTCTACGTGCGCACGCCGTTCTGCGCCCGCGGCTACCTCGACGCGCCGGAGGAGGAGGCGCGGAGCTTCGTCGGCAATCCGAAGACCGGCAATCTTCACGACCGGCTCTACCGGACGGGCGACCGCGGCCGCTACCGGCCGGACGGCAGCCTCGAAGTCCTCGGCCGCCTCGACCAGCAGGTCAAGATCCGCGGCATCCGGGTCGAGCCCGAGGAGATCGCGGCCAACCTCCTGCGCCATCCGGGGATCGCTGCCGCCGTCGTCGTGCCCTGGCGCCGGGAGGGGGAGAGCGGCGAGCTGGCGCTCGCCGCCTACGTCGTGCCGGCGGTGCCGGCGGACGCCGCCGACGCCGCGGACACCGCGCGGCCCGACCTGCGGGTGTTCCTCGCCGCGCGGCTGCCCGCCGCCCTGGTGCCGGCCGCCTTCGTCTGGCTTCCCGCCCTGCCGGCGACTGCCACCGGCAAGGTGGACCGGCGCGCCCTGCCGCCGCCCGAGCCTGCGGCCGGCCGGACCGCGGCGGAGTCGGCGGCGCCGCGCACCCCCATGGCGGAGATCCTGGCCGGGATCTGGGCGAGCGTCCTCGGGCTCCCCCGGGTGGGCGCCGACGACAACTTCTTCGAGATCGGCGGCCATTCGCTGCTCGCCACCCAGGTGACCTCCCGGGTCCGCCAGGCCCTGGGGATCGAGGTCTCCCTGCGCCAGCTGTTCGAGGCGCCGACCCTCTCCGGCTTCGCCGAAGCGGTCGAGGAGGCCGCCGGGAACCTGGGGGGACCCCGGCTGCCGCCCATCCTCCCCGTCGCGCGCGGCTCGGCCTTCCCCCTCTCGTTCGCCCAGGAGCGCTACTGGGTGCAGCGCCACGCCGACGCCGGCACGGCGATCTCCAGCTCCTCGCTCGCCTTTCGGCTGACCGGGGAGCTCGACCTGGCGGCGCTCGAACGGAGCTTCCGGGAGATCCTCGCCCGGCACGAGATCCTGCGCACCACCTTCGCCGAGCTCGACTTTGAACCGGTCCAGATCGTCCATCGGGAGATCGCCCTCCCCTGGTCGGTTTGCGACCTCTCCGGGCTCCCCCAGCCGGCGCGGGAGAAGACGGCCGCGGCGCTCACCACGAGCGCCGGGAGGCAGGTCTTCGACGTCGAGCAGGCCCCGCTTTTCCGGGTGTTCCTGCTTCACGCCTCTGCCCGGGAGAACCTGCTGCTCTTCGTCCAGCACCACATCCTGACCGACGGCTGGTCCCAGGGCGTCCTGATGCGGGAGTTCGTCACCCTCTATGGCGACTTCGCGGCGGGCCGGGAGGCCTCCCTGCCGCCTCCCCCCATCCAGTATGCCGACGTCGCCGTCTGGCAGCACCGGTACCTCGCGGGTCCCGTCCTCGAAGCCCAGCGGGACTACTGGCGGGAGCGCCTGCGCGGCCCCCTGCCGGTCGTCCGGCTGCCCACCGACCGGCCCCGGCCGGCGGTCCGGCGCCGCGACGGCGGCAGCGAGTCCCGACCGCTACCCGCCGGCCTGTACGACCGTCTCCGGATTCTGAACGCCCAGGAGGGCACGAGCCTGTACATGACCCTCCTCGCGGCGCTCGGCATCCTCCTCCACCTGCACAGCGGGGACGAGGACGTCCTGCTCACCAGCCCGATCGCCAATCGGCACCGCATCGAGACCGAGAACCTGCTCGGCCTGTTCATCAACGCCCTGGTGCTGCGGCTGAGCCTCGCCGGGGACCCCGACGGCCACACCGTGCTCCGCCGGGTGCGGGAGGTCACGCTCGGCGCCTATGCCCATCAGGACCTCTCTTTCGCCCGCCTCCTGGAGGAGGTGCTGCCCGAGCACGTCGAGGACCACAACGTGCCCTTCCCCGTTGCCTTCGTGCTGCAGAACGCCCCCTTCCAGGTCGACCCCCTGCCCGGCCTCGGAGTCCGCCGGCTACGGATCGAGTCCGGCGCCGCCGTGCGCGATTTCCTGCTGATGGTGGTCGAAAGGGCGGAGGGTCTGGAGGTGATCGTCAAGTTCCGGACCGACCTCTTCGACGGCGAGACGATCGACCGGATGCTTGCGCAGTACGAGGCGATCCTGGAGATCCTGGTGGCCGAGCCGGAGAGGCGGCTGTCGAGCTTCCGCCTGGACGAGAGGACGGAGGCGGCCCTCTCTGTGGCCGGGTAACCCGAGCTACAGGCTGGCGGGAGCTTCCCGGCGGGCGCGGTGGTGGTCGGCGAGCCGCACGCCGCCCAAGTCCAGGTTGTCGACGTCGGCACCGTAGAGCAGCAGGTCGGGGTTGATCGCGGCGAGGCTCTCCAGCCAGCGCCGGTAGATGCCATGGCGGTCCTCCCGGTCGTAGAACCAGACCCCGTTCAACGAGTGGAAGGCGTTGCTCCACCACATCACCTCGGAGGCGCCGGGGGCGAGAGCGGCGCCGAGCGGCTCGGGTGCCGCGAAGAGGTCGCAGTGCAGGTAGAGATGGGGGATCTCCCGGTAGCGGGCCCAGTGCTGCTCGAAGGCCGGGGCGCCGCCCCAGAGGGCGAGCTCCCGCTCCCAGATCCCGCCCAGCACTTCGAGGTCCAGGGCGCCGGGGCGGGTGGCCCAGAGATTCCCCCAGAGCTGATAGAAGGCGTCCGGCAGGCGATCGGCGATCCGCGCCACGAAATCCGGAAAGTCGACGCCGTCCCACTCCTCGACCAGAATCCGTCGCAGGTCCAGGGCGAGCGGGCTGTAGTCGAAGAAGACCATCCGTGTGCCGCGGTCGAAGCCGTGGGTGTGGAGGATGCGGTTGGCCTTGAACCCGGCGGCCACCGCATAGAGGCCGGTGACCGGGCCACGAAAACCCGCGGGCGGTGTCTCGACGTCCTCGTAGCCCTCGAAGTTGCCGAGGAAGATGCCGCGCTTGGAGTTCCTGGCCTGCTGCACCACATAGTCGAGGAAACTCCGCCAGTCCCGGCTGAGGGGCGAGCCGTTCGCCTCGCCGCCGTTCCCGCCGGGGAAGTCGAGGATGCCGGCGCCGCTGAAGCGTGCGAGGCTCGCCGTCTCCGTGGCGCTTCGCGGCCGCAGGTCGAGGCCGCAGCGCTCCAGGGTCTCGGTGAAGCCGAGGACCGGTTTGCCCTGCGCCAGGCTGGCCGCGATCAGACCCCAGCCGGGCAACGTGGGACAGGCGTCGACGGTTCCGGCCGCGGGCGTCAGGCTCGCGAGGCCCGAGAGTCCCGCGCCCTCCGGCCCGGTGAACCGCGTCGCCGCAACGGCGGGCAACGACCGCCGGCCGTCGGCCGCCGGGGTGAAGCGCGGCTGCCCGAGAGCACGGTAGGTTTCGAGGTCGACCACGAAGCCGATCTCGTCGACGCCGTACCAGTCGTCGCCGCCGTCGACCAGCCGGCCGGCGAGGAGGAAATCGTGCGCCGGCAGCCAGGTGGAAAGGGCCTTGACGAGGTTCGTGTGCGTCGCCTGCCGGCGATCGCCGTGGCGGACCATGGTGTGCCCGTGCGCCTGCACCAGGCAGTAGCGCGCGCCTTCCCGGCCGGCGGCGGCGAGCAGCGCGTCGACCGAAGAGGACTCGAGGATCGGCCCGTCGTAGTCGAAGCGACAGAGGGAAAGAGTGAAGTCCCGGAGCTTCGCTTCGAGAGCCGAATCTCCGAGCCTGCCATGGGTGTCGAGCACCCCGACGATGAGCTGCCGATCCGCCATCGCAGTCTCCAGGGAAGGGTGGGCCGAATTTTTGCTGCTGCTCAGAATAGCACGTATGTCTATCTCTGCATGCGGCATTTCGGTTACTCTGAGACCATGGCAGCCGTGGCGGCCGGTACGATGAAGCTCTCCGTCTCTCGGTCGGAGGTGGAGGCGCTGGCGGAGCAGCACGGCGACGCCTTCTACCTCCTCGACCTCGAGCGGGTGAACGCCGCCCACGCCGCGCTGCTCGAACCCTTCCGGCGCCGCCACGCCAACACCACGCTCGCCTATTCGGTCAAGACCAACTACACGCCCCGCGTCCTGACGCGGATGCGCGAGCTGGGGAGCCTGGCCGAGGTGGTGTCGGAGCTGGAGTACGAGATCGCCACCCGGGCCGGCTTCACGCCGGGCGAGATCCTGGTCAACGGCGCCGTGCACCGTCCCGACTTCCTCGCCGCCCTGTTGCTGCAAGGGGTCCGCGTCAACCTGGACGGCTGGTACATGCTGGAGACGCTCCACGCGGTGAGCCGGGCGTATCCGGAGCGCACCTTCTCCGTCGGCCTGCGGTTGAGCTATCCGGTGCCCGAGGCGGCCACCAGCCGCTTCGGCTTCACCGTCGACGAGCCCGGCATGCGGCGCCTGGTCGAGTGGTTCCGCGCGCACGACAATTGCGAGGTGGCGGGCTACCACAGCCACTTCTGCTTCGCCCCGTACGGCCTGGCGTCCTACCGGGCGCGGATCGACGGCCTGGCGGCGGTCGCCCAGACCTGGTTCCCGCACTTCCGGCTGCGCTACCTGGATATAGGCAGCGGCTTCCGCGACACCCCCGAGGGACCGTCCTTCGACGAAGTGGCGGCGGTCGTCGCCGGCGTCCTCGCGGAGCGCTTCGCCGCCGGGTCCCGGCCGACTCTGCTGATCGAGCCCGGCACCGCCATCATCGGCCAGGCCATGGCGTTCGTCTGCCGGGTCTACGACGTGAAGACGGTCGAGGGGCGGACCCTGGCGCTCGTCAACGGCAGCAGCCACAACGTCAACACCATGGGCTGGCGGAGCGAAATGGCGGTCGAGGTGCTGCGCGCGCCGGGCGCCGCCGCCGGGCGCTCGGCGGTGACCTTCGACGTCGTCGGCAACACCGCGATGGAGCGCAAGGATCACCTCTGCGAAGGCGTCCGCGGGCCGGTGGCGCCGGGCGACTACCTGGTCTTCGACGCTGTCGGCTCGTACTCGACCGGCATGAAACCGCCGTTCATCCATCCCTGCCCGGCGGTGGTGGCGCGCGAGGGCGGCCGGTATCAGCTGGTCAAGCGGCGGGAGACCGTCGACGACTTCCTGCAGACCTACCTCGTCGAATCATGACCCTCCTTCCGGAAGACGACGACACCGTCCGCGACGACAGCCTGGATCGCCAGATGACGCAGGCGATCCACGCCGGCGAGGACCCCCGTGCCTCGGCCTTCCCCCTCTACCTGGCGAACTCCGTCGGCGACGTCTACACCCGTCACACCAACCCGACGATCGAGGCCCTGGAGGCCAAGTTCCGGCAGCTGGAAGGCGGCGCGGTGACGGTGGCGACGGCGAGCGGCATGGCGGCCATCGGCCAGACCCTGCTCTGCCTCTTGAAGACCGGCGACCGGCTGATCGTGCACTGCAACATCTTCATCGGCGTGCGCACGCTGCTCCAGGACTTCTTCCCCAACCTGGGAATCCACGTCGCGGCGGTCGATCTGCGCGATCTCGACCAGCTGTCGCGCGCTCTCGAGGAGCCGGCGGCGGCGGTCTACTTCGAGACTCTCTCGAATCCGGACATCAACGTCGTCGACGCCCCGCGGGCGATCGCGATCGCCAAGCGGGCCGGGGTGCCGGTCGTCGTCGACAACACCCTCCTCACCCCCTGCCTCTTCCGGCCGCTCGCGCACGGGGCGGACGTCGTCGTCCACAGCGCCTCGAAGTACATCGGCGGCCATGGCGACGCCCTGGGCGGCCTGGTGACGACGAACGATCTGGTGTTAGGCGAGCAGCTGCGCAAGGCGCGCCGGCTGTTCGGCGGCATCCCCGCCCCCACCAACGCCTACCTGCTGATGCGCGGCTTGAAGACCCTGCCGCTACGGATCGAGCGCCACTCGCAAAACGCCGCCCACGTCGCCGCGGTGCTCGCCGCCCATCCGCGGGTGCGCGAGGTCAACTATCCGGGCCTGCCGTCGTCGCCGGACGGCGAACGGGCGCGCTCCTTCCTGCGCGCCTTCGGCGGCCTGATGAGCTTCCGGCTGGCGAGCGCCCAGGAGGCGGAGCGTTTCAAGCAGGGCCTCGTGCAAGGGAAGGTCCGCTTCAGCTTCGGCGAGCTCGGCACCATCCTGCTCACCCAGGACTGGACGGACCTGATCCGGCTCTCGGTGGGGCTGGAGGACCCCGAGGACATCGCGACGGACCTGACCCGCGCCCTGGACGGTCTGGCGTAGAGACGCCCCCAGCCGCCGTCCGGGACCTCCCCGGAACCACCGTCGTCGGGGCGTCTCCGCAGGCCGCAGACGCCTGAGATCTCGGCGGCGTTGGAGACGCCCCGACGGCGCGGTAACGGCAAGGATTTCGATAGCGCCTGGGGCGTCTCTACGGGAATCTCCGCGTGCTCAGGCCCGGTGGAGGCTCTCCACACCGCCTCCGCCGAGCACCGCCTCGACGATGTCGACCGCCAGGCTGGACTCGTCTTCCGCCCGGAAGAGCTGTTGCATGGTGGCGACACGTCCCTTCAGCTCGCCGTCGCCCGCCGCCTCGCCGATCAGGCCGCCCAGCGTTTCGGCGGTGACCTCGGCCAGGTTGCCCGCCACTCCGAGCCGGTGATGGACGATCCGCTTGGCCATCTCGAACTGGTCGCGCATCAACGGCAGCACCACCAGCGGCACCCCGAGCAGGATCGCCTCCTTGACCGTCCCGGCGCCGCCGTGGGTCACCATCAGGTCGGCGTGCCGCAGGACGTCGAGCTGCGGCAGCCAGCGGCTGGCACGGAGGTTTTCGGGCAGCGGCGCGAGCTCCGCCGGATCGAAGGCCCTGCCGACCGAGAGGAGGATCTGCCACTCCGGGTGGGCCGCCGCCACGCCCAGGACCGCCTGGAAGAACCGGCGCGTGTCGTCGGGGACGATCTCGCCCTGGCTCCCCATCGAGGCATAGATGAGGTAACGGCCCCCGGCGATCTCGCTCCACGGGAACGGCTCCTCGACGCGGACCGGGTCGATCCCGGTGCCGACGTAGAAGGTGTTCGCATCGTGGACCTCCGGCAGCTCGATGGCGCGGGGCATGACGACCAGCTCGGGCATCTTGAGGACCAGCGCCGCAAGGTCCCTGAAGGAGCCGAAGCGGTACCCGGCCGCGGTCACCGCCTTCATCGTCGCCTCGAGGTCCGACGCCTTGAGGTCCATCAGGCGATTGGAGATCCAGCTCTCGACGAGCGCCGCCCGCGTCATCTGCGACGGCCGGCAGAAGGGCGCCCAGAGGACGATGGGAACGCGGTAGCGGAGCTGGACGGCCAGGGCCTCGGGGTAGTAGATCGACAGCATCAGCACGAGGTCGGGTCGCAGGCTGGCCATCACTTCGTCGAGCGCCTCGCCGCGGACCAGCTGCCCGAACCACTGGGCGGACGCGGCCTTCTGGACCTGCGAGGAGCGCTCGACGCCGTCCAGGAGCTGCTGAAAGATGGGGACCAGCTCGAAGCCCTGCCGGCGCACCGTGGGCTCGGCGCTCGCCGGCGCCAGATAGACCACCCGGTGCCCGCGCTCCCGGAGCTCTTTGGCGAGCTTGCAGCTGATGAGGAGGTGCCCCTCCTCGAAGTCGCAGAAAAGGGCCACGGTCGCGGGCTTGCTTTGTGTCATCGCGGGTTGGATTTTACTCAAAGAGGATTACACTGTCATTCGCCCCGACCGGACGACCCGGACGAGAGGGCTGCCGATGCTCGAAGAGATGCTCGACGACCTGCGCTACGCCCTGCGGATGCTCGCCAAAACCCCGGTCCCGACGGGGGCCGCCCTGCTCTCGCTCGCCCTGGGGCTCGGCGCCAACAGCGCCATCTTCGCCCTCATCAAGGCGGTCTTCCTGCAGCCCGTCCCCGTCGCCCGGCCGGCCGAGCTGGTCTCGATCTACACCACCGACGCGGTCCTCCCGGGCACCCAGAACAGCTCCTACCGCAACTACCTCGACTACAGGAGCGGCAACCACGTCTTCTCCGGCCTCCTCGCCTATCTGCCGATCAAGCTCAACCTGCTGACCGGGGGCGATCCCGTCCAGGTGGAGGCCGCCCTGGTCTCCGGCAACTACCTGGGCGTGCTCGGCGTGCACCCCGTCGTCGGGCGGGACTTCCAGCCGGACGAGGATCGGACCCCCGGCTCCCACCCCGTCGCCATCCTCGGCTACGGCCTCTGGCAGCGCCGCTTCGGCGCCGACCCCCACCTCGTCGGCCGCACCGTGCTCTTCAACGGCCGCGCCTTCACGGTGGTGGGGATCGCCCCGCGCGGCTTCCACGGTCCGGAGGTGCTCCGCGCCACCGAGGTTTTCGTGCCGATGATGATGTACGACCAGGTGCTCGTCGGCCCCCGGCGCGCCTTTTTCCTCAACCGCGGCGCCCTGATGCTCAAGATGATGGGGCGCTTGAAGCCCGGCGTGCGCCTCGCCGCGGCGGAGGCGGAGCTGACGACGATGGCGCGGCGCCTGGAGCGCGAGTATCCGGACGACAACCAGGGTCGCGGCCTCTCGCTCCTGCCGCTCGCCCAGTCGACGATCTCGCCCTGGGAGCGGAAGACCTACGTCCTCGGCGGCACCGTCCTCGGCGCCACCGTCGGGCTTCTCCTGCTGATCGCCGCCGCCAACGTCGCCAACCTGCTCCTCGCCCGCGCTCTGGCGCGCCGCAAGGAGATCTCCATCCGGCTCGCCCTGGGCGCCGGCAAGGGGCGCCTCAGCCGGCAGCTGCTGACCGAGAGCACCGTGCTCTCGCTCCTGGGCGGCGGGCTCGGCCTCTTCCTCGCCTCCTGGGGCCGGTCGTTCCTCTGGTCGCTGCGCCCGCCCAACATCCCCGAGTCGCTCGACGTCAGCCTCGACCTGCGGGTGCTGCTCTTCACCTTCGTCGTCGCGCTCGCCACCGGGCTCGCCTTCGGGATGGCGCCGGTCACCCAGCTCTTCTCGCCCGCGCTCGTCGCCGCGCTCAAGGGCGAGAGCACCGCGGCGCGGACCGGCGGCCGGCGGCTGCGCAACGCCCTGGTGATCGGCCAGGTGGCCCTCTCCGTCGTCGCTCTGGTGATCGCCGGGCTCTTCCTGCGCAGCCTGTGGAACGCCCAGCGGATCGATCCCGGTTTCGCCGCCGACCGCCTGCTCTCGGTCTCCTTCAACGTCGGAGCGCAGGGCTACGACGAGCCGCGCGGCCGCGCCTTCTACGAGCGCGTCGTGGAGCGCGCCCGCACGATCCCCGGCGTCCGCGGCGCCGCCCTGGGCGAGTGGCAGGTGCTCAAGGGGATGCTCCCCATGCGGCCGATCGGCATCGGCGGGGTGGAGGTCGCCGCCAAGGGCGAGCCGATCTACCTCCAGTCGCAATCGGTGGGTCCCGGCTACTTCGAGACCGTGGGCATCCCGATCCTCCGCGGCCGCGGCTTCGCTGGCGCCGACCGCACCGACTCCCGTCCGGTCGCCGTGGTCAACGAGAGGATGGTGAAGCGCTTCTGGCCGGGGCAGGACCCGCTCGGCAAGCGTTTCACCTTCCTCGACGACAACCGTACCGTGGAGGTCGTGGGGGTCGCCAAAGACAGCAAGTACAACAGCCTGGGCGAGGCGCCGATGGCCTTCGCCTATCTCCCCATCGGCCAGCGGTTCGCTCCCGGCATGACCCTCTACGCGCGCACCGCGGGCTCGCCCGCCGCCCTCGTCGAGACCGTCCGCAAGGAGGTCCAGTCGCTCGACCGCAGCCTGCCCCTCTCCGACGCGGTGACGATCGCGGACGTCCTCCACGACTCGCTGTGGTCGGCCCGCCTGGGGGCGATCCTGCTGTCGATCTTCGGGCTCCTCGGCCTGACTCTGGCGGGGGTGGGGATCTACGGCGTCATGACCCACCACGTCGAGCAGCGCCGGCGGGAGATCGGCATCCGGATGGCGCTCGGCGCCCAGTCCGGGGACGTGGTCCGCCTGGTCCTGCGCCAGGCAATGACGCTGGTCGCGATCGGCATCCTCGTCGGCCTCGCCGGCGCGGTCGCCACGGCGCGCCTTTTGACCAGCCTCCTTTTCGGCGTCGGTGGGGGAGACCTCCTGACCTTCGTGGTCACCGTGGCCGTCCTCACCCTGCTGGCGCTCGCCGCGAGCTTCCTGCCGGCCCATCGGGCGTCGGGCATCGATCCGTACGCGGTCTTGAAGGGGTGAGCGGGCGGGGAAAGCTGTCGCTCCACGAACGCCCCGATCTCGGGTCCCTCCCCCCTGGGCGGGCGGGTGGACGTACACAACGCGCAAGCCCTTTCCGCCCTCTCCGGGAGCCGCCGAACCGTCTGAGGCTCCGATGGGCGGTCTCCTGCCGCCAGGAGGCTGTCTCTGGCTTCCAGCTCCGTATCTCGGGTTTGGATGGGGCTTCTGGGGTTTGTATCTCCCTACTTCTGGTTTCAAGCTCCCCCTTTTTCTACCGGAATCCCCCTCTCCGGACTTGGATCTCCCCATTTCTGGATTGGGTTGCCCCACTTTTCCTCAGAATCCCCCCACCTCTGGCGTGGAGTCGCCCACTTCTGGCGTGGGTTCCCCCATCTTTCCCCAGAATCCCCCTCTTCCGGCCTGGAGCTGCCCAATTCTGAAGTGGGAGCCCCCCAGTTCTGGTCAGAATCCCCCTCTCCCGGCGTGCAGCTCCCCATTTCTGCGGTGCAGCTCCCCATTTTGGCAGCCGAGCCCCTCGCCTGGAGGAACGCAGGAAGAGAGGAGGGTTTGCGAGAAGGACTAATGGTATCTTGGCGCGATTGCGACAAGGACCGGCAGGAGGAACCTCGCCGCCATGCCCTCGATAGCCCACGAGATCCTCGTGGATCTCTTCAAGAATCGCCCTTCGCTCGCCGCCGAGATCCTGGTCGAGGTGCTGGGCGAAGCTCTTCCGCCCTATACCGAAGCCCGACTTGCCTCGACCGACCTGACCGAGATCCAACCCGCCGAATACCGCGCCGACGCTGTCGTCGTCCTGCTCGACGGCGACGTCCCCGTGCAGGTGATCATCGTCGAGATCCAACTGACGGTCGATCCCAGAAAGCGCCTCAGCTGGCCCGCCTACGTCACGGTCTCGCGCGCCATCCATGGCTGTCCGGCGGATCTCCTCGTCGTCGCACCCGACCCGGACGTCGCCCTCTGGTGCGCGGAACCGATCGAGACCGGCGTCTCCGGTTTCGTCCTGCGTCCGCCTGTGCTGCGCCGCAGCGCGGTACCGGTCGTAACGGACCTTGGGGAAGCGGCCCGACGGCCGGAGCTCGGTGTGCTTTCCGCGCTGGCGCACGGCGCGACCGAAGAGGGCGCGTCGATCGCCTCCGCGGTGCTGCCCGCGATCCGGGGGCTCGACGACGACCGGGCCAGGTTCTACTACGACCTCGTGTACAATTCCTTGCATGAGGCGGCTCGCCGTACCTTGGAGACAATGATGAAGGGCTACGAATACCAGAGCGATTTCGCCAAGAAGTACGTCGCACAGGGACGTACCGAGGGGCTCACCCAGGGGCTCACCGAAGGGTTCACCAAGGGGCGTACCGAGGAGGCGGCGCGCGCCGTGCTCACGGTGCTTCGGGTACGCGGCCTTGCCGTGCCCGATGCCGTCCGCGAGCGCATCCTGGCCCAGAAGGACCCGGAGCGGCTGGAGCGCTGGCTGGAGAAGGCCGCCGTCGCCGCTTCCGCCACCGCGGTCCTCGACGAGCCGAACTGAGGCCTCGCGGCGTCCGTCCGCGTCGGCCCTACGGCCCTCGGGCGGGTTCCCGCCAGCCTTCGCACCCTCCCACGACTTGACGGAACCCTCCACGCGGCTCGATCCGGGAGGCCGGCGGGTGTTCCCGTCCAAGGGGCAGCGGCTGCCCCCCGAAATTCAGTCATCGGAATTCAAGGGGCAGTGACCGCCCCCTGGAACGCAGCGGCCTCCTGGACTGCGCGGGAAACGCCCTTCGCGCTGGCGCTGGGCGGTGGCATACACTCTCCGCCAGGAACCGGGTCTCTAGGGTCAGCTTGGCCTGTGATCTTTGTTGATGGGCATCCGCGCAGGCAACAGGCGGCAGCGGCGCCGTGTTGAGGTGAACCCCTTCCCCTTCCGCCTCCCTTCTGCTACTCTTCCCAAATCGAGAGGACTCGCCTCTCGTAAAAACAAGCGAGGCCGGACAGAGCTACCAACTCCGCCCGACCTCTTGACCACGCAGGAGAATTCACCTCATGCGCAGCCCGCACCATAGTACCAGTCCGTCCGTTTCCCCCCTCGACAACGCCTTCGCCCCCGCCTACCTGGCCCGCCTGCGCGAGCAGGACGAGGCGAGCACCGCCGCGGAGGCGGAGCTCGCCGGTCCGTGGAAGATCGAGCCGGTCCCGGGCAAGCCCGGCGCCGTGGCCGTCCTGCGGCAATGGGAGGACCTCGCGGCCGGCGACCGGCCGGTCGCGGTCGTGTGGCACGAGGAGCTGGCGCTGCTCCTCTCCGTCCTTTTTCCCGCCCTCGACCGCGAGCCCCGCTTCCATCTCCAGGACGGCGAGACGGCGGACGGCTACCCCCTGCTCGGCATGTACGGCGAGCAGGGTCCCCAGATCGCCGGCTGGTTCGACCGCTGGGAGCCGCGCTTCGCGGAAGGTCTCCACCTCGTCGAGGCGCTCATCCGCTCGCCCTGGGCGCTCGCCACCCTTCTCGAAGCGGCCGGTCCGGGCGCCGAGGAGCAGGTGGGGAAGATCCGGGCGCGGCGGCAGAAGGCGTAGAGCGTTCCAGCTTTTTTCCTGGGAGCGCCGGCGTCCCGCCGGCTCTTTTTCCCCCGCCCGGCCGGCGAGGACGCCAGCGCTCCCAGGGAGCCTAGCCCGTTGCCACAGGCTTTTCCTGGACAGCGTCTCCAGCGGCGCGTAGGCGTTCAACTCCGTCGGAGGGTGACGAGGATCTCTGGGCTTGTTCCTACACAACGCCATGTGTAGACTGTAGGGGAGGAGGAGATGAGATGCCTACGAATCTCGCTCTCGACGACTCTCTGATTGAAGAAGCGGTACGAGCCGGGAACCACCGGACGAAGAAGGAAGCGGTGACCGCCGCTCTCCACGAGTACGTACAGGCCCGCAAACGGCTGGAGATCCTCGACTGGGCCGGCAAGGTGGACTACTACGCCGACTACGATCCCAAGCGGCTCCGCGACCGCAAGCCCCGGTGAGCGTCCTCGTCGATACCACCATCTGGTCGCTCGCCTTGCGGCGGCGTGCCCATCAACTCTCTCCTGCGGAGGAGAGGCTCGTCGCGGAGTGGGCAGACCTCGTCACCTCCGGGCGAGCTGTTCTGACCGGACCCGTGCACCAGGAAGTCCTGTCCGGCATCCGCAGCAACGAGGTCTTCGAAGCTCTCCGCGAAAAACTTTTGGCGTTTCATTACCTCGAGAACCTCCCTGGCGACCATGTCCAAGCAGCGCGGTTCTTCAATCTCTGTCGATCCCGCGGAGTCGTCGGTTCCCACGTCGACATGCTGATCTGCGCCCTGGCGCACCGCTACGGCCTACCGATCTTCACGACCGATCCGGACTTCTTAGGGTACGCCAAGCACCTGCCCATCGGGCTGCACGAACCAGCGTAGGCAGCGGCGGAGGTTCTCCCCTCCAGGTGAGGAAAGCGTTCCAGAGGTCCGATTTTTCCCTGGGAGCGCCGGCGTCCCGCCGGCTCTTTTTCCCCCCGCCCGGCCGGCGAGGACGCCAGCGCTCCCAGGGAGCCTAGCCCGTTGCCACAGGCTTTTCCTGGACCCCGACGCCGCCCTCAAGGAGCGAACGGCTTGCGCGGCTTGCCAACCGCCGTGGTATCCGCCTCGGAAAAGAGGTGCCCCATCTTCTCGCGCTTGGTCTTCAGGTACGGC
>DASQPA010000518.1:0-20150 GCA_035644215.1 Thermoanaerobaculia bacterium | reverse complement strand
AGGCTCATCAGACCCATGGTGCGTCTCGGCCTCCCCCTACGACTCGGCGAGGAACGCCCGGCACTCCTTGCGGGTGGCGAGGAGGAGGGTCGAGGCGACCGAGAGGGCTCCGGCGACGCCGAAGAGGAGGGGAACGTTCTTGTGGGTGAGGTCGCCCAGCCAGCCGGAGAGCGCCATCCCGATCGGCACCAGCCCCCCGCCCAGGGTTCCCAGCAGGCCGAGCACCCGCCCGCGGAGCTCACTGGGGACCGAGGACTGGAGCGTGGTGATGAGATAGATGTTGACCACCCCCATCGCGAGGCCGCCGAGGAACACCACGACCAGGGAGAGCCAGGGGACGAGGACCGATCCCAGGACGCCGAAGAGGCCCGGTCCCATGACCAGGCCGCCCACCAGGGTCCAGCCGCGGGCCTTGCCGCGCAGCCGCAGCGAGCCGGCGAGGACGAAGCCGGCGATCGAGCCGGCGCTCATCGCCGCCAGGAGATAGCCGTACCAGGCCGCTTGGGCTCCCAGCTGATTGTGGACGTAGAACGGCAGGAGCACGATGACCGGCGAGAACAGGAAGTTGAGGAGCGCCGCGATGACGACGAAGTCCCGGAGCCCCCGGCGCTCCCAGACGTAGCGGACGCCGGAGAGGGTCTCGGCGAAGAACCCGCGCAGGACCTTCCAGGTGCCGCCTTCGGTCGGCGGCACCGGCGCCATCGGCGGGATGGAGATGAAGGCCGAGCTGCCGGAGGCGAAGAGGAAGGAGAGGGCGTCGAAAAGGAAGAGGAGCGGCGCCCCGAAGAACTGGTAGAAGAGGCCGCCCGCCGCCTGGCCCAGGAGGAGCGAAGTCTGGATGGAGAACTGGTTGAGCGAATTGGCCGAGGCGAGCCGTTCGCGGGGGACGAGGTCGGGGAGCGCGGCCTGGATGGCCGGCATGAAGAAGGAGCGGACGATCCCGCCCAGGATGGCGATGCCGAACAGGGCCTTCAAGAACAACGAGGTCGGCGGAGAGGTGTAGAGGAGGCCGGTGAGGAGGAGGATGCCGAGCCCGGCGATCAGGTCGCAGAGGACGAGGATGCGGACCCGGTTGTGGCGGTCGGCGAAGGTGCCGCCGAAGGGCGCCAGGATCACCCCGGGCACGGTCGACAGGGCCATGATGAGACCCATGACGCTCGCCGAGCCGGTCTTCTCCAGGATCCAGAACATCATGGCCACCGCGAATGCCTGGTTGCCCAGCTGGCTCACCGTCTGGCCCTGCCAAAGGAGATAGAAGTTGCGATTCCACAGCCGCGCCGGGAGAGGGGCGGCCGGGGCCTCGGGGCCGGCCGGCGCGGCCGTCGGGGTTTCCGAAATCTCCATGGGACTCCTTTCAGCTGGCATCTCTCGACTCCCCCGCCGTCGTACCGGGCGGGGCGCTCCCTAGGCCCCCGCCGCTGCGGTCTCCGTCTCCTCGATCGGGCGGGTCTCTGGCGTGATGGAGGGGATTTTACCTGGAATCTCCGGAATCGCTGGCATCCCCGGCACCCAGTACCGCCGTCGCTCGAAAGGATACGTCGGCAGAGGCGTCCGCAGCCTTCTCTCCCCCGCGTGGAGGGCCGGCCAGTCGATCTCCGCGCCGGCGATCCACTGTTGCCCCAGGGCGGCGAGGGCGGCGGCCCGCTCCTCGGTGGTCCCCGCCGAGCCGGCCCGGCGCACGAGTTGCTCCAGGTCCTCGGACGCCGGCCAGCTCCGCCTCTGGGCGATCCCGGTAAAGACCCGCGCCGGATCGCCCGAGCGCAGGGCGGCGACCGCCTCGCCGAGGTCACGGCAGAGGACCACCTGGCGATGCTCGAAGGCCCGGCGTCCCACCTGGAGGGTCCAGGCGATGTCGGCGATCTCGGAAAGCGAGAGGCCGGGGTGGGCTGCGAGGTGATCCGCCAGGCGCGCGGCCGCGGCGGCCAGGGCGCTCGCGGTCCGCGCCGAGAGCACCAGGAGCTGCCAGGGGGAGCCGGCGGGAGAGGGGACCGGCGGTGGCGGCGCCTCTTCGAGGACCACGACGGCGTTGGTCCCCCCGGTGGCGACGGTCAGCACGGCGGCCCGCCGCGGCCCCTCTCCCGCCCACGCGCGGAGGCGGGTGTTGACGTAAAACGGCGAGCTTTCCAGGTCGACCTCCGGGTGGGGCCGCTCGAAGTGCAGGCTGGGCGGGATCTGCCGATGCTCCAAGGCCAGGGCGGTCTTGATCAGCCCGGCGATGCCGGCGGCGGCCTGCAGGTGGCCGAGGTTCGACTTGATCGACCCCAGGGCACAGAAGCCGCGGCGCGCGGTGCCGGCGCGGAAGGCCTCGGTCAGAGCGGCGACCTCGATCGCATCGCCCCAGGGCGAGGCGTTGCCGTGCGCTTCGATCGCGGTGACGCTGTCGGGCGGGACGCCGGCCCGGGCGAGGGTCTGGCGGATCAGCTCGGCGCGGCTGCCGGCCCGCATCACGGCGCCGTCGTTGTTCATCCCGCTGCCCTTGATCACGGCGTGGACGCGGTCGCCGTCGGCCAGGGCGTCGGCCAGGCGTTTCAAGACGACCAGGCCGACGCCGTCGCTGTCGACCGACCCGGTCGCTCGGGCGTCGAACGAGCGGCAGTGCCCGTCGGGGGAGAGGAAGCCCCCTTCCTGGAAGTAGTAGCCGCGGCCCGGTGGGGAGCTGAGCGAGACGCCGCCGGCGAGCGCCATTTCGCACTCGCCGGCCAGCAGGCTGCGGCAGGCGAGGTGCACCGCCACGAGCGAGGTGGAGCAGGCGGCCTGGACGGCGAGGCTCGGCCCCCGGAGGTCGAGCTTGCCGGAGACCCGGGTGGTCAGGAAGTCCTTGTCGTTCCCCCGGCTGGCCAGCGTGCTGGTCGCGATCTCCTGCAGCAGGCCGTGGTCGGCGAGGAGGGCGAAGTAGTCATCCTTGGTGGCCCCGCCGAACACCCCGATCCGGCCCGGGTAGCGGGAGGGATCGTAGCCGGCGTCCTCCAGGACCTCCCAGGCGCCTTCGAGGAAGAGCCGGTGCTGGGGGTCCAGCAGCTCGGCCTCCCGGTCGTCGACGCCGAAGAAGCCGGCGTCCCAGAGGTCGACGCCGTCGACCACTCCGCCGGCCGGGACGTGGAAGAGGCTGCCCGCCGGACGCTGCCAGGCCGCCTCCCCGCCGGGGAGGAAGAAGGAGATCGACTCGACGCCGCCCTGCAGGTTCTGCCAGAGCTGCGCGACATCCCGCGCCCCGGGGAAGCGGCCGCCCATGCCCACGATGGCGATATCGGCGGTATTGGCGATATTGGCGATATCGGTATCTGCGACAGGAGCGGCGGGCGGCTCCGGCGCCGGGGCGGGGAGGCGGTCGCCGACCTCCTGGCGCAGGCGGCGGGCGAGGGAGACGATCGTCGGGTGCTCGAAGAGGTCGATCATCGACAGATCGGTGCCCAGCGCCTGCTGGAGCCGGACACGGACGATCGAGAGGAGCATGGAGTGGCCGCCGACCTCGAAGAAGTTGTCCTCGGGGCCGAAATCCTCGTCGCCCAGCACCTCGCGCCAGATCCCGGTCAGCAGGGTCTCGGCGGGATCGACCGCCGGCGGGCCGGGTAGGGCCGGCGCAACCGGTTCCACTTTCTCCTGCGTCTCCGGTATCGCTGGTGCGGCGGGCGGGGGGACCGCGAGGGCGGCCAGGGCGCGGCGGTCGATCTTGCCGCTCGCGGTGAGCGGCAGGGCGGGGAGGCTCACCCAGGACGCGGGAAGCAGGTAGGCGGGGAGGCGGCCGGCGAGGAAGGCGCGGAGCTCCGGGACGGGCAGCTCGCTCACCACGTAGGCGGCGAGGCTCCCGTACTCCGGCCCGTCCCCCTGGCGCAGGGCGACGGCGGCGGCGGCGACCCGCGGGTGGGCGAGGAGCGCCGCCTCGACCTCCGCCGGTTCGACGCGGAAGCCGCGCACCTTGACCTGCTGGTCGCGGCGACCGAGGAATTCGAGGTTGCCGCCACCATCGCCGGCATGGAAGCGGGCGAGGTCGCCGGTCCGGTAGAGCCGGCTCCCCGGCCGGCCCCAGGGGTCGGGCACGAAGGCGGCGGCGGTGAGGTCCGGGCGGCCGAGGTAGCCGCGGGCGAGTGCCTCCCCTCCCAGGTGGATCTCCCCCACCGCCCCCGGCGGAACGAGATCGCCCCGGGCGTCGAGGAGGTGGAGGGAGCGCCCGGCGAGCGGCCGTCCGATGGGGACGCTGTCGCGCTCCGGGGTCTCGGCGGGGACCCGGTAGAGGGTCGAGGTGATCACCGTTTCGGTCAGGCCGTAGCCGTTGACCAGGGGGACGGCGGCGAACGGCGTTCTGCCCCAAAGCTCGGCGGCGCCGGGCGGCATCGCCTCGCCGCCCACCAGCACCCAGCGCAGGGTGCCCCAGGGCTCGCCGCCAGCGGCCGCCCAGGCGCGCGCCGCCTGGTGCCAGAGGGCGGTCGGCAGGTTGGCCACCGTGACCTCCCGCGCGCGAAGGAGGCGGGCGAGGCCGGCGGGCTCCGGAGTCTCCGGCCGCCAGGGGACGAGGGCGGCGCCAGCGAGGAGAGTGGGCACCAGCTCGTCGACCGAGACGTCGAAGGAGAACGCGGCGAGCTGCAGCACCCGGTCCTCGGGACCCAGATCCAGCCACTGCTGGAAGGCGCGGGCGTGGACGGCGAGGGCGCCGTGCGGCACGACCACCCCCTTGGGGCGGCCGGTCGAACCCGAGGTGTAGATCAGGTAGGCGGCGCTCCCGGACATCGCCGACAGCGGCTCGCCGGGGAGAGGACGGGCGCTCTCGCCGGCCAGGGAGGCCCGGTCGGCGTCGAGGCGGACGGTGGGGAGATGGGCACCCTCGATCGTCCCGCGGGTCACCAGGGCCACCGCGCCGCTGTCGGCCAGCAGGAAGGCCAGGCGCTCGGCGGGCAGGCGTGGGTCGAGCGGCAGGTAGGCCCCCCCGGCTCTCCAGACGGCGAGGACGGCGGTCGCGAAGTCGGCCCCGCCGTCGAGGCGGAGACCGACCACCCGCTCGGGACCCACCCCCAGCGCGGCGAGGCGCCGGGCGAGCCGGTTTGCCCGCCGGTCGAGCTCCTCGTAGGAGAGCTCGCCGTCCGCCCAGAGGAGGGCCGGCGCGGCGCCCTGCCGGCGCACCTGTTCGGCGATCCCGGGGAGGACCGAGGCCGACCCCGGTGCCTGGAGATCTGCCGGATCGGCCGACATCGCCCAGCCGAGGAGCTGCTCCCGCTCGGCCGGGGAGAGAATTTCGGCCGCGGTGATCCGCCGGGTCGGGTCGGCGGCCAGCGCCACCAGCAGCGCCCGGAAGTGCCCGGCCATGCGGCCGACGGTCGCGGCGTCGAAGAGATCGGTGTTATAGGCCAGCCGCACGTCGAGCCCGAAGGGGGTCTCGAAGATCTGGAGGGTGAGGTCGAAGAGCTCGACCTCGGGGCCGGCCTCCAGCCCAGGCAGGGTGCCGAGGGTGAGGCCGGCGAGGTTGAGCTCGTGCCAGGGGGTGCTCCCCATCGAGAAGGAGACCTGGAAGAGCGGGTTGCGCGACAGGTCGCGCCCCGACTGCAGCTCCTCGACCAGGCGCTCGAAGGGGAGGTCCTGGTGGGCGTAGGCGGAGAGCGCCACCTCGCGCAAGCGGGCGAGGAGCTGGCGCCACTCGGGGTCGCCCGAGAGATCGGCGCGGAGGACCAGCATGTTGACGAAGCAGCCGATCAGCCCCTCGATCTCGCGGTGGGTGCGGTTGGCGATCGGCGTGCCGACGAGGAGGTCGTCCTGCCCGGCCCAGCGCCCGAGCAGGGCGGCGAAGGGGGCGAGGACGGCCATGAAGAGGGTCACCCGGTGCTCGCGGGCGAGGGTGTGCAGGGCCTCGGCCAGGGCCGGGGGAAGGTGGAGCGGGTGGTTGGCGCCAGGGTAGGTCTGGAGCGCCGGCCGGGGGTGGTCGGTGGGCAGCTCGAGCACCAGGGGCGCCCCGGCGAGCTGCCGCTGCCAGTAGGCGAGCTGGGCGTCGAGCACCGGCCCGGCGAGCCAGCGCTGCTGCCAGCGGGCGAAATCGGCGTACTGGACGGGGAGGGCCGGCAGCTCGGGGCTCCCCCCCTGCGGCCCCTGGCCCCGATACAGGGCCGCGAGCTCGCGCACGAAGACGTCGAGCGACCAGCCGTCGGCGACGATGTGGTGCAGGGTGAGGGTCAGGAGATGCCGCTCGGCTGCCAGGCGCACCAGGCCGACCCGGAGGAGCGGTCCGGCGGCGAGCGAGAAGGGGCGGGCCGCCTCCTCGCGGGCGAGGCGGAGGGCCACGGCCTCGGCTATCTCGGCCATCGGAACCGCCCGCAGCGCCCGCAGATCGACGACGGGGAGCGGGAAGGGCGCCGGCGGATGGATCGCCTGGACCGGCCGGCCATCGGGGCCGGCGGCGAAGGTCGTGCGCAGGGCCTCGTGGCGGCGGACGATCGCCGCGACTGCGGCGGCCAATGCCCCGGGGTCCAAGGGGCCGTCGAGCGCCAGGGCCGCCGCGATGTTGTAGAACGGGCTCGCCCCGCCCGACAGCTCGTCCAGGAACCACAGCCGCCGCTGGGCGAAGGAGAGGGGGGCCGGGTCGCCGGAGGGGTCTGACGGGGTGATCGGCGGCAGGGTCAACCCCTCCCGGGCGAGGAGGAGGGCCTCGATGCGAGCGGCCAGCTCGCTCAGGGTGGGCGACTCGAAAAGGGTGCGGGCGGGAAGCTCGACCTGGAAGGTCTGGCGGGCCTGGGAGGTCACCGTGGTGGCGGTCAGGGAGTGGCCGCCCAGGTCGAAGAAGTTGTCGTCCGGCGAGACCTTGGGAACGCGCAGGATTCCCACCCAGATCCCCGCCAGCACCTCCTCGACCGGAGTGAGGGGGCGCGCCATGCCGGTCGTCCCCGCGGCGGCCTCCGGCCCGGGGTCTTCCAGGGCGGCGCGGTCGATCTTGCCGCTCGGGGTGCGCGGCAGGCTCGCCACCTCGACCAGGGCCGCGGGCACCAGGTAGTCGGGCAGCCGGGCGGCGAGGAAGTCGCGCAGCTCCTGGGGAGTGGGCGGGGGGCTCGGCGGGGTGGTGCGGAGGAGGCTCACCCAGGCCACCAGGCGCAGGCCGCCGGCGGCCGCCGGGCGGGCCGCCACGACGCAGGCGGCGACCCCGGGGTGGGTGGCGAGGACCGCCTCGACCTCCGCCGGCTCGACCCGGAAGCCGCGGATCTTGACCTGCTGGTCGGCGCGGCCGAGGAACTCGATCGTGCCGTCGGCGCGGCAGCGGGCGAGGTCTCCGGTATGGTAGAGGCGGTCGCCCGGCTCGCCCACCCGGCCGCCGAACGGGCTGGGGACGAAGCGCTCGGCGGTCAGCTCCGGGCGGCCGTGATAGCCGCGGGCGAGGCAGATGCCGCCGATATGGAGGGCGCCGGTGACCCCCGCCGCGACGGGGTCGCGGCCCCCTCCCCAGGGATCGAGGAGGAAGATCCGCACCCCGGCGACCGGCCGGCCGATCGCCGGGAGGGCGGGCCAGCTCTCGGAGTCAGGCGGCAGGGTCAGGGCGGTGACGACATGGGCCTCGGTGGGGCCGTACTGGTTGTGCAGGGAGGCCCCGGACAGCCGGTGGAAGAAGCTGCGGATCTGCGGGGTGATCTGCAGCTGCTCGCCGGCGGTCACCACCTCGCGCAGAAAGGGCAGCGGCTCCCCAGGCAGCTCGGCGGCGGTCGCCAGCTGCTGCAAGGCGACGAAGGGGAGGAAGAGGCGCGCCACCCGCCACTCGGCCAGCAGCCGCAGCAGCTCCGCCGGCTCCCGCCGCGCCTCCTCGGGGAGGAGGACCAGGGTGCCACCGGCGGCCCAGGTGGCGAAGATCTCCTGGAAGGAGGCATCGAAGGAGAGGGGTGCGAGCTGCGCCGTCGGAGCCCCGGGCGGCAGCCCCCGACCGCCGGGGGCTGCGATCTGCCAGAGGATGACGTTGACCAGCGCCCGGTGCGGCATCCCGACCCCCTTGGGACGACCGGTCGAGCCCGAGGTATAGAGCACGTAGACCAGGTCGTCCGGCCCGGCGCCAGCGGGTTTCGGCGCAAGGGGCACGATCGGCGCGGCGAGATCGGCGGGCCCGGCGAAATCGTCGAGCAGGCGGTCGAGGAGGAGGACCGGGATTCCAGGGTGCGGCAGGCGGTCGCGCCAGGCCTCCTCGGTGAGGAGAGCTACGACCCCGGCGTCCGCGAGCATCAGCTCCAGACGCTGGCGCGGGTACTCGGGGTCCAGGGGGACGCAGGCGCCGCCGGCTTCGAGGATGCCGAGGACCGCCACCGCGAGGCCGGTGTGACGCCCGACGCAGAGCGCCACCCGCGAGCCCGGCCCCACCCCGAGAGCCGCGAGGCGATGGGCGAGGACACAGGCCTGGGCATGGAGCTCGCGGTAGGTGAAAGCGCCTCCGGCCGAGACCACCGCCAGGGTTTCGGGGGTACGCGCCGCCTGCGCCGCGAAGAGGTCGTGGAGGCAGAGGCCCCGGACGCCGGCAGGGCTGGCGGGGATATCGCCGCTCCATTCGGCGAGCAACTGATGGCGCTCGGCTTCCGGGAGGAGGGTGAGCTCCGAGAGCCGCCGGTCGAGATGCGCCGTGGCGTCGGCGAGCAGGACCGCGAAGTGCCGGGCGAGGCGGCCGATAGTCGTCCGGTCGAAGCGGTCAGTCGGGTACTCCCAGCCGCCGGCCAGGACCGGCCCGTCGACCAGGTGGAGGACGAGGTCGAACTTGGCGACGGTCGCGTGGATCTCGACCGGCGCGACGGCGAGGCTCCCCTCCGGCAGGGCGGGGACGGTCGGCTGCTGGAAGGCGAGGAGCACCTGGAAGAGCGGGGTCTGATCGGCCCGCCGCTCGGGGCGGAGCTCCAGGACCAGCTTGTCGAACGGCACGTCGGCGTGGGCGAAGGCCTCGGCCACCACTTCGCGCGTCCGGGAGAGAAGGGTGCGGAAGCTCGGGTCGTCTCCGGCCTCGACGCGCAGGGCCAGGGTGTTGAGGAAGAGGCCGACCACCCCTTCGGTCTCCAGCCGGGTACGGTTGGCGACCGGGCTCCCCACCACCAGGTCCCCCTGGCCGGTGAAACGGCAGAGGAGGGCCGAAAAGCCGGCAAGGACGGCCATGAAGAGGGTGAGCCCGGACTCGCGGGCGAGGCCGCGCAGGGCCGCCCCGAGATCTGCCGGGAGGGCGAAGTCGAGGAGGGCCGAGGCGGCGGTCCCCGTCCGCGTGCGGGGCCGGTCGGTGGGCAGGGCGAGGCTCTCGGGCGCGCCTTCGAGGCGCCGGCTCCAGGGTAGGAGCTTGCGCTCCAGGGTCTCTCCGGAGAGCCACTCCCGCTCCCAGGCGGCAAAGTCGGCGTACTGGATGGGCAGCTCGGGGAGGGGCGAGGGCTGGCCGGCCCGGAACGCCTCGTAGAGCGCGAACAGCTCGCGGACGAGAATGCCGAGCGAGGAGGCGTCGGTGACGATGTGATGCAGGGTGAGGAGGAGCAGGTGCTCCCCGGCGCTCAACCGGAAGAGGAGGCTGCGGAAGAGGGGGGCACGGGTGAGGTCGAAGGGGCGCTCCACCTCCCGCCGCGCCTGGAGCATTGCTTCGGCGGGATCGGGCCGCGACAGGTCGACGCGGGACAGCGGGAAGACGAGATCCGGGGTGATGAGCTGGACCGGCTCGCCCTCCTCTTCGCCGAAAGCGGTGCGCAGGCTCTCGTGACGATCGACCAGCGTTTGCAGAGCTGCCGCGAGAATGGCCGGCTGGAGCGGTCCCGACAGACGCAGGAGGAGCGGTACGTTGTAGGTGGCGAGGCCGGGTGCCAGCCGGTCGACCAGCCAGAGCCGCTGCTGGGCGAAAGAGGTCGGGGCGACGTAGAGCTCCCCCGCCGCGCCGTCGGGCGCGTCGGAGGAAGCGGTGTAGGAGAGGGCGTCGCTCAAGGGTTCAGGCCCCGGGCGGCCGGACGGCACATCGGGCCGTCCGCGCGATGGGGCCGAGCGCTGGCGCGAGGCGAGGGAAGACGAGATCCTTCACGCCGTGAATGATATCCGTTCATGGCGTGAGATGGATATCCGGATGCATGCCGCTCCCTCAGCTCCTCGCAGGACCGTATTCGGCCGCGAGTCGCCGCGCCGCAACCTTGGCACCGTCCCAGCCGGTGGGATCCGTGAGGACATAGTCGAGCACGTCACGGATGGGATCCATGCCGAGCCGAGCGCGGTTGTCGTTGATGCGATCCAGCGCGCGCTCGTTCCAGACCCTGGCCGCGCCGCGCCAGCGCTCCTCGATGCTCGCGGCGATTTCCGGGCCGGCCCTTTGACCTGGGGGCGGCGGTGGCGGGAGGTCGGGTGACGGCAGCGCGACCGGGGCATAGACCGCCGTCACACAACCGATGCCCGCGCGTTCGGCGATCGACGGCGCCGCGTACTGGTGCGCATTGGCGCCCAGGATGACGTCACACCCGTCGGCCGCGGCGCCGATCGTCTCGAACTGGTCGGTGATGAGGTCCGGCATCGAATCGCGGAGCCGCCGCAGCTCCTCGGGAGTGAGCTTCGGCAGGGTGCCGGACCCTCGCGCCGGCATCC
Organism: Thermoanaerobaculia bacterium; assembly: GCA_035644215.1. Classification (GTDB taxonomy): domain Bacteria; phylum Acidobacteriota; class Thermoanaerobaculia; order Multivoradales; family UBA5704; genus DASQPA01. The sequence goes on along the minus strand of DASQPA010000518.1, from coordinate 9,614 downwards.
GCATCTCGACGCCCATGGGTACCGCTTCGAGCCCGAGGCTCTTCGCCCAGCCGACGAAATTCGGCGATATGCACAGTCGCACCGCGTGCCCAAGCTTGCGCAGCTCGAGCGCCAGAGCGAGCGCGGGCTGCACGTCGCCCCGCGTTCCGACTGCTGCCAACAGTGCGCGCATGTCGTTCTCCTCACCCCTTGTCGAGGCTAGTGTAGCGGGTCTTGCAGATCGGTCCTTATGTCGAATGTCCGCGTTGTGATCGGTTCCTCCGCAGGCGTGGGTCGATCGGGATCCGAGATCGGGACATCCTGCTCCTGCTCCAAGATAGGGAGCCCCAGCCGAGAAGGTAGGGAACCCGAGACCCAAGATAGGGAGCTGCAACCCCGAGATAGGGAGCTGCAACCCCGAGATAGGGAGCTACAACCCCGAGATAGGGAGCTACAGCTCAGGGATAGGAAGCTACAACCCGGAGATAGGGAGCTACAGCTCAGAGATAGGGAGCTGCAACTTGGAAACAGGGAGCTGCGTCGGGTTCGGGCGAGCACGCCGCATCGGCGCCGTGCTTGACGCCTAACGGTCACGCTCTTGATCCCGGAACCCGCGGTTCCCAGGCCCTTCCGGGTTCGGGTTGTCGGACGTCTGGGACCGACCCCATGACCCGACCCTGTAAACTCGTCAGAGCCGGCGCGAGCGCGGGGTTCGGCAACCCTGGCCTCTCCACCCCACATGCCCGGCCTAGTCCTAGGCGTGTAGAATGGGGACATGGAAGAGAGGCAGGGCATCCATATCTTGGTCGACGAGCTCCCTGATGACGAACTGGTAGCGGCTAAGCGCTTCCTTGAGTACCTTCGATTCCGGAGTAAAGATCCGCTACGCGTGTTCCTCAATGAGGCCCCCCTAGACGACGAGCCGATGACCGAGGAGGATCGGGCCGCCATCCGCGAAGGCCTTGCCGGGAAGGCGAGAGGGGAAGTTGTTTCCCAGGAGGAAGCCGAACGTCTCCTCCTCGGATCTAAGTGAACCGGCGTGCAGAGTGGACCAACGCCGGTGTTGGCCGCTTCCACCACTCTGGTTGTACTCCGCGACTTCGGCCCCTTCGATACCGAGAGCCATTTGCAAGGCAGTTTGGCCCGGAGCGTAGCGGAGGCGCCAAGCTGCGAGTCATTGTGGGTGCGGCATAGGTAGAAAGGGGCGTAGCCTCTTGCAGGTCGTGCCACGACCTTACCACGCCACAAGAAATATCACACAGCCTTTCGGGCGTCATAGCCGCTTTCGTGTCGGTCGATCACGTCTTCTGGCTCGATCGAGGCAAGAACGGTTCCGAAACGCGATAATAGCGAACGGCCAGAAACTGGTCGATCAGGGTCTCCAACCAGCAAGTCCATTGACTCCACATCAATGTCAGCAGGAGCCCTGCAGGAGGTGACCGGTGGGCCAAATCGAGAGCCCTTCGACCGCTTCAACTCCATCTTGGCGGCCGGCATTCGTACTTCCTTCAACTGGCGCTTCAGCTCTCGAAGTGGCTCTCGAAGCCGAAGCGAGAAGCAGGCCAATGCCTGCTCCTGAGTCATTGTGCGAACCATCTCGTATGCACCGAGGCACCAGAGCCAGAGGTTTGCTTCCGCTCGGGCGAGTTCCTCCATTCGAAGATCGGACGAAAAAGCGCAGTCGAGGTCGGCCAGTATCTCCTGTGAAAGAGCTAGGAGAACGCGAATACGGCCCCAGAGATAGGGTGAGAATCCCCAGAGAGGGTGTGTGCGTTCGAAAGCTTCGAGTTCAGTTGCCATCCACATTCCTGCCGGCCAACGCTCTGGCGCCCTCACCGACGGCGGCAGCCGGCCGGTGCAGGCGCAGGGTTGGGCGCTCTATAATCGTTGTGGCGACCTTAGAGCCTGAAGCATCTTGTGTGTATCCCGAACCGTCGCCTTATCCCGAGGCCACGTCGTCCTTTGCCGGTAGTAGAGAACCTCGTTCAGGAGCTCGAAGAACTGGTCGATGAGATCTTGGAACTCGTTGTAGGTAATCGAGACCTCCGCGAGGACAGCCTCATAGTCCAGATACCGATCCCTATGCGCGAAAAGCTTGTGCCTGAGCTTGCGGATCTTCTTCCAGGTGGGCTCCAGACAGAGAAGGCGCGCGCGGGCTGAAGCGAGGACCTGCTCGGCAGCAGCCATGATCTTGGCCTCAAAACGGGATAGTAGCCACTGGAGTCGATCACTCCTTGAAGCGGAGTACTCCTGTTGCTCGGCAGGTGTCAGAATTCTCTGCAGAAGTCTCTGAATATCTTTGTCGGCGAAGAAATCCGCGGGATCTTCGTTTTTGGAAAGTGCAATTGCAAGTGGAATGGAAGCGCGGCCAACAAGCATTCGGTACCCGTAGTAAAGGGACCAGAGCTCTTCTCCAAGGAAGGGCCTGAGCGCTTCCGTCTCATCGTCCTGGGACTTGCATCGCTCTGCGAGGTCTTCCACTTTCAATAGATCTCGATAGTGGGCCTTGCCCTTGGCGGTGAGTGCTTGGCCCTTTTCGAAGGAGTATATGAGATCCCAGTATGTGATGGCGCTCACTGCGGCGTTACGTTGGCACCGGGATGCTCGCCACATCTGATCGACTGCCTTAAGCCGTTCCTTGTGGCCAAGGCCCGCTGCCGCAGAGGCGGCTGCCATTGAGACAGCTACGGTGGCCTGTTGCAGCGATAGCTCAGCACGCAGCCTCTCCAACTGCGAACTAACCGCCAACTGCTGGTCGGTCCTGAGCCTCTCAAGCTCCTGCTGCCGTTCGTGGCGTTCTCGTTCGAGAATCCTTTCTAGCCAAAGTTTCCCTAGCCAGGCAGATGCGCCAACGAGGACCACCTGAGCGCCACCAAATAGGGTAAGAAGGGCCTGGATAGACACTGACGAGTATCCTGCTGAGCTGTGCCTAACCTAGGTGTGACCGACAGCACCCACCTCGGCTGTCTGCCTTGGCGCTGCACACTGCGGCTGGCATTGAGCTATCTCCCTGTGAACGTTTGACTTGCTGGCACCCTACCCTAGTTCGGGATCAACGTCAACATTGGAGAGAATGGCGTATAAGCGAAACGACCAGAGAAAGTGGGCCCAGACGCTTACCCAACAGAGGAGCTGCACGCTTAGTGAAATGGGTGCGGCTCTTTTGGAACGGGTAGCATTCTCAGTGTTTTCAACGAGATAGAGCGGCCTTGGCGGCCCCAGGTCAGGCTCCACAGTCAGCGCGCCGCAAGGAGGGAGGAGAAGACCGCGGTGACGCCGAGCGCGACGAGCGTCCAGACGAAGAAGAAGCCTCCGCTGGACTCCGCGATCCCGCGGCCGGCAACGCCTCCCACCACCCTGAAGTGGATGACGGGGACGGACGCCCCGAGGAGCGATCCGAGGAGGGTGATGACGTACCCCGATCGCCGTTCGGCGAGCAACAGCGTTCCGTAGAGCCAGGTGACCAGGATGGATACCGCGAGGAGATTCGAGGGCCCTCTCCGTTCCATCCCGCGCACGATGTCGTCCGCCAGGTGAAACGTCATGAAGAGGATCGAGAGCAGAGACGTGAGGGTCAACAGGACGTTCTGTTTCATCGGAAGGGCACCTCGGGAACGGAAGGTAGAGACACCGTATCCTGGCTCCAGCTCCCTATCCGGCGCTCCATGTACCGAGTTGGCCGCCAGAATCGTCGATCCGGCGCTCGGATAGCGCTATCGGGCGCCCGGATGGTCTATCCGGCGCGCTATTTACCCAGTTGGCTGCCCGGATAGTCTATCCGGCGCTCCGATAGTCTATTTCGCGCCAGAATACCTCTATCGGGCCGCCCAGTTCCCTATTTCTGGCGTCGGGTTCTCTATTTGGCGCCATAGTCCTCTATTTGTTCCGGAGTTGCCTATGTCTGCCGTGTAGCTCTCTATGTCTGTCGTCAAGCTCTCTATCCGAGCATAGTTGCTCCCAAATCTGCAACCGAGAGCCGAGATCCCGCCCAGGGGCAGGCCGGCGGGGGGGGTGAGCCCCATAGGCGCTAACTTTGGCCGTAGAGAGGGCCGGGAGGGACGCGGTATCGGGCGCTGGGCGTTGGGATCGCACCGAAGATCCAACCCGCCGGGGCGGTGTCGACGGATTTGGCAGCGCCACAGCCCGATGAGGGAGCTCGGCGCCAGAAGAGGGGATCTCGAAGGAAGAAATGGGCAGCTTGGGCGCCCGAGCAGGGGGCTCCGGCGCGAGAAATGGGGAGCTGGGAATCAGAAGTGGGGGGATTCTGAGGAAAAGGAGGGGGATTCACGACCGAAGCAGGGCAACCGAGAGCAGAAGTAGGGCCATCAGAAAAAGAAATGGGGCAACCGAGGACAGAGATAGGGCAACCGAGGACAGAGATCGGGCAACCGAGGACAGAAGTAGGGCAACCGAGGACAGAAGTAGGGCAACCGAGGACCGAAGCAGGGAGATCGAACACGAAAGCAGGGAGCTGGAAGCCAGGGGCACGGCCCGCGGCTGCCGGGTCCCCCCACTTGCAGGCGAGTTGCCTCACCGAGCGGCGCCGCGAGTGGGCCCGACTTTCCGGCGAGGTGTCTCCCTGGGAGCGCCGGCGTCCTCGCCGGCACTTACCGTTCATCGCTATCCGGCCGGCGAGACGCCAGCGCTCCCAGGGACCCCCACCCGCTCCTCCAGCCACTCCAAATCCCGCGCCCGATGGGTATTAGCGCCGATGGGGGTGAGCCCCTGGTACGCCCCTTCATCCGTCTTCGGGTGCGGCGGAGCCGCATGAAGAGTTCCCAGGGAGAAAGAGGCGTAAGCCTGGAGGTCGGCGTTGTCTTTACTCTTTACACGGGTCCCGGCCGGACGACGGCAGCCCTACGCCGCGCCGTCCGGGCGATGGGTCCGAGGGCCGGTTCGAGCGCCCTCGTCTCGCGCAGCTTCCGGTGGATGGAGAGGGCGCGCGCCCGGTAGGTCAGGGGCGGCACGTCGCGCGGGAGGACGAGGCTCATCATCTTCTCCCCCTCTTCGAAGACGAGGCCGTGCTGGCGCAGGAAGTCGAGGTCGCGCGCCAGGTCTAGCCCGGGGACGTCCGCCATCTCCCTGGCGAGGACGGCGAGCCGGCGCGGCTCCTCCAGGCGGAGGAGGAGCTGCTTCCGGGCCGGGGAGAGGGGATAGAGGGCGACCTCCCCCGACCGCGAGTCGTAGATCCAGGCCTCCCCTTCGCGCTCCAGGAGGTGGAGCTTGGGCGGCACCTGGCCGTCGCGCCAGCGCTCCTGCCAGTGGCGCAGCTTCTCCTGCAGGCGGTCGATCCACTGGCCGAGCGCCTGGAGGTACTCGGCTCCCAGGTTGTGGTCCATGAAATCGTAGGCGATGTTATAGACCGCTTCCTGGGGGAACGGGTAGACCATCTCGTAGTAGTCGAGCGGATGGAGGTCCAGGTGATATTCCTTGGCCTTCACGAAGTAGGGGCTGTAGCGGTTGAAGTGAATCGAGAAGACCCCCTGCGGCGCCGGCAGGTGGACGAAGAGCGGCAGGTCGTGGAGGTACTTGGCGTAGGTCTCCTCCCCCTCGCCCGGCGAGCCGACGAGGAGGTTCCAGCCCGGGTGGACATCGTGGAGGGAGCAGTACTTCATCACCTGGAGGTTGTGGAAGGCGGTGACTCCCTTGTCCATCAGCTTCAGGGTCTCGGTCGATAGCGACTCGAAGCCCGGGGTGATGAGCTTGACCCGCGCCCGCGCCATGGCCGCGACCTCGCTCTCGGTGAGGTTGGCCTTCAGCTGATAGAAGATGCCCAGGCTCTCCGGAGTGTCGAGGTAGGGGAAGACCTCCTTGACGTACTGCCGCTGCAGGATGTTGTCGACGCACATGAGGATTCCGGCTCGCCCCTCGAAACGGAAGAGCGAACGAATCAGCTCGACGGCGAGATCCGGCCGCATGGCGCGGTAGCTCATGGTCGACTTGTTCAAGCCGCAGAAGGTGCAGTGGGCGTGCTCGCCCCACCAGCAGCCGCGCGAGGTCTCGAAGGGGAGGACCGCCTTGATCTCCCAGTCCGGGAGTTTCTGCTCCAGGGCGTTCAGGAACGGCTCGTAGTCGAGGCCGATCGGGGTGTTGATGTCGAGCTCCTCGCCCATCGCCCCCACCGCCGGCCCGCCCGCTCCCTGATTGAGCTTGGAGAAGACGCCGTTGATCACGTGGTTGCGCTCGGGCTGGCCGGCGAGGAGGTGGCGCACGAAGCGCGGGAAGCTTTTGAGAGCGGTGCCGGAGAAGACGAAGTCCAGGGCCGGCACGTTCTTGACGAACTCCTCGCCCGAGGGCGATTCGGAGGTGGCGCCGCCGAGAACGGTCACCACCTTCGGGTTGCGCGCCTTGATCTTCCGCGCCAGGGCGAAGGAGACCATGTTCTCGAAGAACATCGAGGTACAGCCCACGACGTCGGCACGGTCGAGGGCATAGGTGTCGATCACCCCGTCGAGGAGGGTGTCGAGCATCCGGCGCTTCTCCAGCACCTGGCGCCTAAAGGTCTGCGAGGCGGGGTCGTGGGCCGGATAGTAGCGGGCGAAATAGGCCTCGGTGTTGTCCGGCGCGTCGGGGAAGGCGGCCTGGCGGAAGAACCACTCCGAGAAGCCGGACTGCAGCTGATCCCCCGAGAGGCCGATGCGCTCGTAGAGGTCGAGGCCCAGTTGGGCGGCGAAGTCGAGGTTGACGTAGGCGATCCGGGTCTCGACCTCACCTCCCAGCTCGGCGTCGAGCACCGATTTCAGCTGGGTGAGGCCGATCGATGGCAGGTGGTAGGCCGCGAACGGCAGGTTGAGCAGCACGATCTTCAGCATGGGTACATCCTCCCTGGCCGGACCGGGCCGGTCAAGCGTCGGCGGGCCTCCCGCCCGCGTCGAGGGTTGGAGTCGGGAGATCCGCGGTGGCGCCGGGGTCGTGGGGAAGGCGGCGCAGGATGCGGCCCGCCTCGCCCTCGTCGACCCAGTAGCGCTGCCGTTCGAAGGGATAGGTGGGGAGGGGGAGGCGCCGGCGCGCCTCTCCCTCCGGATGGAGGGCGGTCCAGTCGACCGCGACGCCGGAAAGCCACCGGCGGCCGAGGGCGGTGATATTGGCGATCTCGGCGATGTCGGCGCTTCCGTCGCCCTCCGCGGCGGGCCGGGAGAGGGCGGCCACCGCCTCTTCGAGAGTGCGGCAGAGCACGAACCGGCGGTGCTCGAAGGTATGGCGGCCGACCTGGAGCGTCCAGGCCACGTCGGGGAGGGACAGGTGCGGGTGGCGGCGCAGATGATCGGCCAGCCGGGCGGCCGCCTGTTCCAGGGCGGTCGCCGTCCGCGCCGAGAGCGGCAGCAGCTGCCAGGCCGAGCCTGCCGCGGTCACCGCGGGCGACGTGGGCGCGGGGATCGGCGGCGCCTCTTCGAGCACCAGATGGGCGTTGGTGCCGCCGGCGCCGAAGGAGCTGACGCCGGCCCGCCGGGGCGTGCCGTCGGACTCCCAAGGGAGCAGGCGGGTGTTGACGAAGAAGGGGCTGCCGTCGATCTCGCTCTCCGTGGCCGCCTGGGCGAAATGGAGCGAAGGGGGCAGCTCGCGGTGCTCCAGGGCGAGAACGGTCTTGATCAGGCCGGCGATCCCGGCCGCCCCATTGGCGTGGCCGATGTTCGACTTGACCGATCCCAGAGCGCAGTAGCCCACCCGGTCGGTAAAGGCGCGGAAGGCCTGAGTCATGGCGGTGAGCTCGATGGCGTCGCCCAGCCGCGAGCCATTGCCGTGCCCCTCGACGTAGGTGATGGTCTCGGGCAGCACGCCGGAGCTCTCCAAGGCACGGCGGATCAGCTCGCTGCGCCCGGCTTGGCTGGGAGCGAGGAACCCGGGGCGGGCGCTGCCGTCGTTGTTCACCACCGAGGCCCGGATGACGGCGCGGATGGAGTCGCCGTCGGCGACGGCATCCGCAAGCCGCTTGAGGACCACGATCCCCACGCCGTCGCTGTCGATCGAGCCCAGGCCCTCCCCGTCGAAGGCGCGGCAACGGCCGTCGGGCGACAGGTTTCCCCCCTCCTGGTAGACGTAGCCCCAACGCTGCCGGGCGCTGATCGAGACGCCGCCGGCGAGAGCCATCTGGCAATCGCCGGAGAGCAGGCTGCGGCAGGCGAGGTCGACGGCCACCAGGGAGGTCGAGCAGGCGGTCTGCAGGCTGAGGCTCGGCCCCATGAGGCCCAGCTTGTAGGAGACGCGGGTGGTCAGGAAGTCGCGCTCGGTCCCCACCCCGCCGAGCCGGCTCCCCTCCGGGGTGTCCATGGCGCCGGAGAGGGAGAGGAGGAAGGCGTAGTCGGTCTTGCTCGCCCCGCCGAAGACCCCCACCCGGCCGGGGTGGCCCTGGGGATCGTAGCCGGCGTCCTCCAGCGCCTCCCAGGCGCATTCGAGGAAGAGCCGCTGCTGGGGGTCCATCATTTCCGCCTCGCGCCGACCGATGCCGAAGAACCCCGCGTCCCAGAGGTCGGCTCCGGCGAGCATGCCGGCGGCGGGGACGAGGAAGGAGCGGCCGGCCGGCGGCTCCCAAGCTTTCCCTGGATCGGTGAAGAAAGTGATCGACTCGACCCCGGCGCGCAGGTTCTGCCAGAAGGTCTCCAAGTCGTCGGCGCCGGGGAAGCGGCCGGACATACCGAGGATGGCGATCTCCGTGCCCTGGAAGGCTCCGGTCGCGGCGACCGGCTCGGCTGCTGTAGCGCTCGCCGGGCGGATCGGCGGTGCGGCGGGCGGCGAGACCATCAGGCCCAGCTCCTGGCGGATGCGGAGAGAGAGGTCGGTCAGGGTGGGGTGGTTGTAGAGATCGAGCATCGAAAGCTCGACACCCAGACTCTCCTGGACCCGGGCACGGACGATGGCGAGGAGCATGGAGTGGCCGCCCAGGTCGAAGAAGTTATCGTCGGGACCGATCTCCTCGATCGCCAGCAGCTCCCGCCAGATCCCGGTGAGGAGCTCCTCGACCGGAGGTCCGGCCGGCAGCGTGGCGGACACCGCCGGCGGGGTCGGAGCAACTGCCGCGACTGCCGGCTTCGCCGCCTCCGCCGAGGCGGCCGTCGCGGGGAGAGCGGCGCGGTCGATCTTGCCGCCCGAGGTCTTGGGCAGAGCGGGAAGCGCGACGTAGGTGGCGGGGATCATGTAGGGCGGGAGGCGCCGGGCGAGGAAGCTCTTGAGCTCTGCGGCGGCCGGCACGGCGCCCCCGGCCCCCACGAGGTAGGCGACGAGGGCCTTCTGCTCCGGCGCGCTCTCCCCGGCCTCCCCGCTTTCGCGCAGTGCCACCGCCGCCTCCCGGATCTCCGGATGGTCGGCGAGCGCCACCTCGATCTCCCCGATCTCGATACGGAACCCACGCAGCTTGACCTGCTGATCGCGCCGACCCAGGATCTCGACCTCGCCGCTCTCCCGGCGGCGCGCCAGGTCGCCGGTCCGGTAGAGGCGAGCCCCGTCGCCCCAGGGATCGGGGACGAAGGCGAGGGCGGTGAGGTCCGGGCGGCCGAGATAGCCGCGGGCGAGCGCCGGTCCCCCCAGGCAGATCTCGCCCGGCACCCCGGGCGGCAGCGGCTCGCCCTCCTCGTCGAGCAGGTGGAGGGAGCGGCCGGGGAGCGGCCCGCCGACGGCGAAGTGGACGCGATCGCGGCCGC
>DASQPA010000517.1:0-2265 GCA_035644215.1 Thermoanaerobaculia bacterium | reverse complement strand
TCCACAGCGTGTCGGCGCGCTCCTTCGGGGTGGGATGGACGAGGAGGCCGGGGGGCTTGTTCAGGGCCAGGAGGTGAGCGTCCTCATAGAGGACGTCGAGCGGCATCTCCTGGGCCGGCGGGGTGGGGAGGGGCGGCGTCTCCGGGAAGGCGAGCTCGACCACGTCGCCGATCGTGAGGCGATCCGCCGGCCGCCGGGTCGCGGCGCCGTTCACCGTCACCCGGCCCTCCTCGATCCAGGCCTGGACCCGGGTCCGCGAGAGGGTGGGGATGTACGACAAGCGTTTCCAGAGGGCGCGGTCGAGGCGCTCCCGGGCCTCGGCGCGCTCGGCGCGGAAGACCTTCGTCTCGACGCTCAGGGCGTCACCCCCGCTGTGCCCGTGCTCCTCGGCGTGTTGTCCACACTCGTATGATAGTTTGCAGGGTGCCGTCCTGAAGGGAAAGGCTTGCCATGTCTGCTACGGCTCTCCTCCTCCTCAGCCTTGCCGCCCCTGGACCCGTCCGCGCCGCGCAGTGGGTGCCGGTCGGGCCGGCCGGCGGGAGCGTGCGCGTCCTCGCCGCGGCCCCCTCCGACTCCCGGGTGATCTATGCCGCCACCGGCACCCCGGGCACGCCGGGCCTCTACCGGAGCGGCGACGGCGGGACCACCTGGCAGGCCCTCGCGCTCGGCAGCGGAGCGCCGCGGATCGCCCCCCGTCGCTTCGTCGTCGATCCAGCCAACCCGCGGCACCTCGTGGCGGGGCTCTACGATGCCGGAACGCTGGACGCCGAGGAGGCGCCGGAGGAACGCTTCGCCGGAGTGTTCGAGAGCGCCGACGGCGGCCTCTCCTGGGCGCCCGCCTCCCGCGGGCTGCCGCGGCCCGCGGGGCGCGCCGTCCTCGTCCGCCGCCTCGCCTTCGGTCCGCACGACCCGGCAGACCTCTTTGCCGCGACCTACCAGGGCCTCTACGTGCGCCGCCACGGCGATCCGGTCTGGCGTCTCCTCGCCTTTCCGGGCGTGGGGGTCGAAGAGGTCGCCGTCGACCCGAGCGCCACGGGGCACCTCCTGGCCGGGATCAACGACTTCCCCGGCGTCTTCCAGAGCACCGACGGAGGCCGGACCTGGGCCGCCGCCCAGACCCCCAACTTCGGCCCCATGGATCTCATGGTCTTCGATCGCGCCCGCCCCTCCCGGGTGTACGGCTTCTTCCTCCTGGGCCTGGAGCTCTACCGCAGCGACGACGGGGGCGGGAGCTGGCGGCGGACGGCGAGCAACCCCCCCCTCCCCGGCGGCACGCCGGTGACCGCCCGGGCGCTGGCGGCCGGCGCCGACGGCGTCCTCTACTCCGCCAACGGCAGCGGCGTCTATGCCAGCACCGACGGCGACACCTGGTCGCCGGCGATCGCCCCGGTCACCTACGACACCCGGCCGCGCGACGCGGTCACCGAGCTCCTCGTCCTCCCCGGTCCTCCCGCGGTGGCGCTCGCCGCGGGCGAGCGCGGGCTCTGGCGCTCGACCGACCGCGGAGCGTCGTGGCGGCCGTCGAGCGCCGGCATCGCGGCGCACTGGCCGCGGTCCCTCCTGGTCGACGGCGACGCCGCGGGAACGGTGCTGGCGGGCGACGTCGGCCTCTTCCGCAGCGCCGACCAGGGCGCCACCTGGCAGCTCGTCAGCCAGGCCCTCGCTCCCTTCATCCGCCCCGGCGAGCCGCCCTTCGCCTCGCCGGTCCTCGCCGCCGCCCCCTCCGACCCCGACGTCCTCTACGCCAACCTCGCCTACGTCTCCTACGACCGCACCCCCAACGGCACCGCCTTCGCCCGCAGCCTCGACGCCGGCCGCACCTGGAGCGTCGTCAACCAGAGTGTCCTGGCGGGCGCGATCGCGGTGCACCCGACCCGTCCGGACACGGTCTACGTCGCGGGCCCGGGCCTCGGCGGCCCGTTCGGGAGCTGCAACCTCCTCTCCAGCACGGATGGCGGCCGGCACTTCCAATGCGGGTCGGTCAACCTGCCTCTGGGACTGGCGATCGATCCCACCCGGCCGGACCGGCTCGTCGGCGTCTCCGGCGAAGGTTACGCCCTGCGCAGCGACGATGCCGGGGCGAGCTGGATCGCGATCGCCCTCCCCCCCGCGCCGGGCCTCCGGCTGCTCTCGCTGGCGCTCGATCCGGTCGACTCCAACGTGTTTTTCTTCGGCAGCCAAGACGGCGTCTACTGGACGGTCGACGGCGGGCTCACCCTGCGGCCGCGCCGCCGGGGTCTCCCGAGCGGCGGGGCGGTCCGTTCG
>DASQPA010000516.1:0-4549 GCA_035644215.1 Thermoanaerobaculia bacterium | reverse complement strand
GAGGCCTTTGGGGACCCAGGCAGGGTCCCCAAGAGACACAAATCTTCGGTTTTCAGCCGTTCCCGAGAGTCGGCGAGACACAAACGTCCGGCGTTGAGACACAAACCGGTGGCATTGAGACACGCGCGGCAGTCGCTGAGTGTCTCAACGCCGGCAGCGAGTGTCTCAACGCCAGCAGCGAGTGTCTCATCGCCGGACGGCAGTGTCTCAATTCCCGACGGCGGTGTCTCAACGCGGCCGTTTTGTGTCTCAACGGCCCTCGCTGGTGTCTCAAGGGTGGCCCTTGTGTCTCAAAAGGAGCCGTGCGGCCCTCGCAGGAGGCCGGTTTGTGTCTCAAGAGCGGCTCTTGTGTCTCAACGGAGCCCGTTTCGTCCTCTGCAGAGGTCGGTTTGTGTCTCAATCGGGGGGTGCGGGACGGCGTTGCCCCGGCGGAGACGTCCCGCGGTCCCCGTGGACGGCGCGGCGGTATCGTTCAGGACCTGGGACGCCTCTACCGCCTTCGGCCACAGGGCATCTCGGCGGCGGTGCGGCTCGCGGCGCTACTCGTGGGGCGTCCTCTCCTCGGAGGACGGGGCGTCGGCCTCAGGGCTTTCGACGATGCGAATCGTGATCTCGTCCCCGGGCTGGAGGTCGAAGAGCTCGACCCAGCGGAGATAGGCATCCACGGTGGGTGCCGGGTTGTGGAGCCCGCCGACGACGAGGTTGAGTCGACTCCTGGCAGGGCCGGAATCCCCTTGGCGACCTGTCCAGGTAAGGATGGTCGACAGAACGCCGGCGTCGCCGATGCCGGCCCGGCACAGCCGCTCGTTGTTGCGAAAAACGTCAAAGCAGATCATGCAGACCGTCTCAGCGCAGAGCCATCCGCGGCCGCTGCGCTGCCGGAGCCGTCCCCGGCGCCCGCTCCTCGGCGGCGTGCTTCAAGACGTTGAGGACGTGGAGGTGGCCGCGCCGGGCGACGTAATCACACCAGATCCGCCAGTAGGCGGCGGGGAATAAATGGTGTTGATAACTGGAGTGCCGGGTGACGAGCGTCCGCTGAGGTCCCAGGCTCTGGAGCTCGAACCGGCCGCTCACCGATCGATAGAAACCGTGGAGATGCGGCGGGTCGGTCTTGTGGAAAGGGTTTAGTTCCTGAAGCGGCGGCGGCGTCGAGATCGAAACCCAGGCGAGCTCGTGGAGCGGCCGCCAGACGGTGATGCGCTCGTGGAGTTGGCCGGTGGTGAGCGTACAGACCCGGACGGCGCCGACCCCCGTGCCGTAGAGGTCGACCCGCTGCGGGCAGGCGACGCCCAAGTGAAAGAGCAGATCGGCCGGCTGGCCGAGGGAGCCCAGGTGCAGCAACGAATCCCAGACGACTGGAAGGGGAGCCTCGATGGCGACGCTGTCGCTGACGGTATAGGTGGGCGAGATCGGTTGCAGATGGAGCTCTCCCCAAATCGCGAGGGCCAGCCCAAGGACGAGAAAGACGGAGAGGAGGCCGGGGGGAGCGACCGGTGCGGGCCGGTGGAAGAGAAGGAAGGCCATCCACGTGCCGAGGAAGACCAGGGGAAACGCCAGCGGCAGGGTCATGAACACACAGATCATGCCTTCGATCCCGAAGATGAGGAAGAGCAGGCAGAGCAGGAACGCGACGCCGATCGACAACCCCAGGCAGGGAAGGAAAGGTTGGACGCCCCCGAGGCGAAGGAGGGCCGTGGAGAAGAAGCCGGCGAAGTACGGGATGGCGACGAAGAGCGCCCAGCCATAGTGGCGGCCATGGATGGAGACCATGGCGGCGCAGAAGGCGATCGCCAGAGTAGCGAAAATCGCCAGAGCCCAGGAGGCCCCTTTCGATCCGTAGTGAGAGGAGGGCAGGTTCGGTTCCACGCGGGCAACCTCCGGGAGTCAGGAGTGTCGGGTCACTGGGGAAAAGGGTAGTCCCGGGCCGGGGAAGCGTCAACGCCGGGCCGTCGCGGGCGCGCGGGCGCTTGAGCCTCCCTTGACATAGAAGAACCTCTATGCAAGCCTCTCAGGTTGAGTTTTCCCGACGTTTCAGTGTAGAGCGGTCCCCGGCGGGACCTTTTCATCGAGGCGCAAAACCATGGCGAAGCGCAACGCGTACCGCGGCCTGCTCCTGGCGGTGGCCCTTCTGGCCGCCGGCTGTGCCAAGCCGCCGCAGGCCGAGATGCAGGCGGCGCAGGCCGCGCTCGACGAGGCGAAGGCCTCGGGGGCCGAGTCCTACGCTCCGGAGTCGTTCAGCAAGGCCCAGGAGTCGATGTCCCAGGCCAAGGCCGAGGTGGACGCCCAGGGAGGCAAGTTCTTCCTCATGCGGAGCTACGGCAAGGCGAAGGGCCTGATCGCCCAGACCCGGGCCGACTCCTTCAAGGCCAAGGAGGACGTGGCGACCGGCAAGCTGCAGGCCCAGGCCGACGCCCAGAAGGCGCTGGACCAGGCGCGGGCCGATCTCGACGCCGCGGTCGCCGCGGTGGCGAGCGCTCCGGCGGGGAAGGACAGCAAGGCCGACGTCGAGGCCATGAAGGGCGACCTCACGGCTCTGCAGAAGACCCTGGGGGAGGCGCAGGCCGCGACCGCGGCCGGCGATTTCGCCACCGCCCGGCAGAAGGCGGACCAGGTCAAGCAGCAGGCCGCGGCCATCTCGGCCGACGTCGCCCACGCCGTCCACCGCACGAAGCGGGCGTAACCGCCCGGCCCGGCGCGCCTCCCGTGCGAGCCCGGAAAGCCGGCCCGATCCTCGCCCTCCTGGGCGGCCTGGCCTGCCAGCCCCGGGAGCCGCTGCCCACCCCGGCGGTCGCCGCGGTCGGGCGGGCGCGGTCGGCCCTGCGGCGGGCGCGGGTCGAGGCCGCCCGCGAGGCCGGACCGCTCGCCGAGCTCGAGCGGGCGGTGGCCGCCTCCGCCCTCCTCGAACGCCGGCTGGCCGAGGAGCGGTCGGCGCGCTTCGGACCGTCCCACGCCGGGGAGATCGAGCGGCTGGCCCTGGCCGCCGAGACCGCGGCCTGGAACGCCCGGCTCGCCGCGCGGCGCGAGGCGGTACGCCGGCGGGCGGGGCTCGACGAGCGGCGGGCCGGCCTGGCGGAACGGCTCTCTGCCTTCGCGGCGGAAGTGGAGCACCTGCCCGGCGACCAGCCACTGCGCGCCGAGTTCCAGGCCACCCGGCTGGGGCTCGCGGCGGTGGCGGCGGCGGGGGAGCGTGGCGACCTGACGGCGGCCGATCACGGGCTCGAAACGGCGGCGGCCGGCCTCGCCCGGGTCGAGGCGCTCCTCGCCGCGCACTACGCCCGGCTGGGCGATCCCGACCTGCGCCGCCGCTGGCAGGAGTGGGTGGACGCCACGGTCGCCGAGAGCCGGCAGGATGGGACGGCGGCGGTGATCGTCGACAAGCGGGCGCGGCGCTGCTTCCTCCTCCAGGGCGGCCGGGTGGTGGACGTCTTCACCGCCGAGCTGGGGAGGGCCGGGCTCGCCGACAAGACCTACGCCGGGGACGCCGCGACCCCGGAGGGGCGCTACCGGATCGTCGAGAAGAAGGAGGGGGAGGAGACGAGCTACCATCGGGCCCTGGCCCTCGACTACCCGACCGCGGCGGACCGCCGCGAGTTCGCCGCCGCCCGGCGCCGCGGCCTGGTGCCGGCCGGCCGCGGGATCGGCGGCTCGATCGAGATCCACGGCCATGGCGGCCGGGGGACCGACTGGACCAACGGCTGCGTCGCCTTGCCCGATACCGAGATGGACCGCCTGTTCGCCGCCGTGGAGGAGGGGACCCCGGTGACCCTCGTCGGCACCGCCGATCTCGGCGACCTGTTCCCCGGACGGGGAGCCCGGAGGCCGCCGCGATGAGGCCACCCGATCCGCCGGCCGTCTCCTCGTTCGATGCGCGGCCCCCTGGGGCTACCCCGCTGGTGTTTCGGACCGGCGCCGCGGCGCGGGTGCGCTTCCGCTTTCCCTGGAAGGTCCTGCTCTATGGCTTCGGCGGTCTCCTCCTGGCGGTCCTCGCGGCGGGGCTCGCCGGCGGCTTCGGCTACCGGGAGCTGTCGACCGTGCCGCTCCCCCGCGGCGCGGCCGTCCGCCACGGCGAGGCGCCGCGCCTGGCGCTCCAGATCGCCGGCCAGGAGCCGCACGGCATCCATATCGCGGTCGACACCATCGCCAACCGGCTCTACCTGATGAAGGGAACCGAGGTGCTGCGCGAGGCGGTCTGCTCGACCGGCACCGGCGGGGTGCTGACCGATCCGGCGACCGGGCGGCGCTGGGTGTTCGAGACCCCGCGCGGCACCCACCGGGTGCTGCAGAAGATCAAGAATCCGGTGTGGAACAAGCCGGACTGGGCCTTCGTCGAGGACGGGGTGCCCATCCCCAAGGACTCGGCGGAGCGGGTCGACACCTATTCGCTGGGCGACTACGCTCTCAACCTGGGCGACGGCTACCTGATCCACGGCACCCTCTACCAGCGCCTGCTCGGGCGGAGCGTCACCCACGGCTGCGTGCGGCTGGGCGACGAGGATCTGGAGGCGGTGTGGAAGGCCGCCGCGATCGGCACCCGGGTGTATATCTATTG
>DASQPA010000515.1:0-15950 GCA_035644215.1 Thermoanaerobaculia bacterium | reverse complement strand
AGGAAACGGTCGAGCGAGGCGCGCCAGGCCTAGTCGTGCGCCCAGTGATCTGCCGACAACAGGCGCTTCGCGGTGTCCTCCGAGAGGCGCTGTGCCGCCGCGTCGAGCATCGCGCGCTGGGCGGCCGAAGGGGGGCGAACGGCGGCGGCGAAATTCTCGATCGCCGGATCGCCGTCGGCGGTGACCAGGGTGGCGAGCGCCTGCACGAGGTGGAAGGCCGGGCTGTCGAGACGCGCCCGGTTGCTCGAATGGACGTCCTTCTTGGGACCCCGTCCCCATTTCTCGCCGCTCGACACCAGCTCCAGCTCGACGACTCCCTTGGCGCCCAGCGACACCGTCACCGTGCCGTCGGGGTCCTGCGACGCGGCGGGCATGAAGACCCCGGTGCAGCGCTTGAGGGCGGCGGCGACCTCGGGCCGCCGCACGACCTGCCGGAAGTGCGGCGAGCCGATCTCCTCCTCCCCTTCGGCGACGAGGACGAGGTTGACCGGACACTTCCGGCCGGCGCCGTGGATGGCGTGGAGAGCGGCGAGGAACGCGGCCTCCGGCCCCTTCTGGTTGACCGCGCCGCGGCCGACCAGGACCTTGCCGAAACCCGGCTTGTCGACCAGCTTCGCCTCCCAGGGTGGCGAGGACCACTCGGCCGGATCGACCTGCTTGACGTCGTACATGAAGTAGAGGCCGACGGTCCGCGCCGCCCCCGCGTCCAGCGTCGCGAAGACGCCGGGCTGCCCGTCGGTGGGGACGCGGGTGACCTGCTGGAAGCCGGCTTCCCGGGCGAAGCGCATGAGGAGCTCGCACCCCTCCGCCATCCCTCGGTTCTCGGCGGCGATGGAAGGCTGCCGCACCCATTCCTGGAGGCGGGCGACGCCCTCCGCGTGGCGCTTCACGATCTCGGCCTGGATGGCGTCGCCGCCCTCCTCCGAGCGCAGGACCGAGGGAAAAGCGAGGGCGGCCGCCGAGACGGCCGTGGCACCGAGGAACTCACGACGGGAGAGGGGGTTCATGGCGCGGAGTCTAGCGCAGAGCTCCGCGCCCGGGGAAGCCGCCCTACTCGACCATCTCGATCAGGAAACCGTGGGTCAGGGAGGCGGGGATCAGGAAGCGATCCCGCCCCTTGTCCTTGAAGATCGGGAGCGTCAGGCCGGTATGGCTCTCGACGAGGTGGTGGGCGGTGGCGAGGTTGCCGACCTGCAGGCTCACTCCCAGGATGCCTTCCCCGCGCTCCGCCGCGAAATCCGCGACGATGCCGGGGCCGTCC
This sequence comes from Thermoanaerobaculia bacterium, assembly GCA_035644215.1. Lineage (GTDB taxonomy): Bacteria > Acidobacteriota > Thermoanaerobaculia > Multivoradales > UBA5704 > DASQPA01. The sequence continues at coordinate 14,689 of DASQPA010000515.1, read as the reverse complement.
TGCTGCAACAGGGCCAGAGTGGCGTTGTGGTACCGCACCTCCGCACCGCGACCGCCCAGGTAGTGGATCTTCTTGTTCTTGAAGCGCACCTCGAGCCCCAGGCCCTGGTAGAAATCGATCGCCGCGTCGAGATCCGCCACCACCAGCCAGAGGGTGTCGATCTTCTGCGCCGTGTTGGCGTGCGGCCGGGGCGCCAGGACGGGAAAATCGACGAACATCTGCTGCACCTGGGCCTCGTCGTAGTCGAGGAAGAAATTCGAGTTGTCGGGGGCCACGCGGCTGGTGAGGATGATCGAGCTCCAGAGCGGGATGGCCCCGACGGTCTGGCCGGTCGATTCGAGGGTGAGGGGGCCGGCGGGGATGGGACCGACATCGGGATAGCCGGCGCCGGTGAGGAAGGCGACCGCCTGCGCGCCGTCGACTACTTCGGTGCCGTAGAACTTGGCGCCCTCGTGGAGCGCCAGGAAGTCGAGGAACGGCGCGGTGAAGGGATTGCGTTCGGTGAACGCATCCACCTCCAGGTAGCTCAGGTCGTCGAACCAGATCAGCCGGTTCTTGGCCCCCAGGGGGGACAACAGGGCCGGCGTAACCGAGAACCCGAGCTGCTCAAGAACGCCCGTGGCGGCGTCGAAGTTCTCGAGGCGCACGAGCGAAGCCACGTGATCGACGCCTCGGCCGTCCCCCAGCCCCTGGGCCACGACCGGGCTTCCCAGGGCCAGCCACCCGCACAGTACGATCCATCCCATCCGCTTTGCGTTCATCGCGTCTCCTTCTCTGTTGGAGCGAGATAGTAGAGCCCTGGCCGCCAGGAATCCAGGACCGCCCCGCGGAACGCACAGGCACGATTCGTGCTTCTATCTCTCCTCTCATGAAGACCACGCGCAACTTCCTCCTCGCCCTGCTCCTCCTGGGCGCTGTCCATGGAGTGAGCTCCGCCGCGACCTCGGTGGGTATCCAGGTCAGCTCCTCGGGCCGCGCCACCGTGGACGTCGGCTTTTTCTACGACGACCTGGCCCCCTACGGGAACTGGGTGCAGCGCCCGAGCTACGGCTGGGTGTGGAGGCCGCACGCCGTGGCCTCCTCCTGGCGTCCGTACCAGCGCGGGCACTGGGTGCTGACCGAGGATGGCTGGACCTGGATCTCCGCCGAGCCCTACGGTTGGGCGACCTACCACTATGGACGCTGGTACCTCGATCCCGACTACGGCTGGGAGTGGGTCCCCGGCGACGAGTGGGGTCCGGCCTGGGTCTCCTGGCAGGAGGGCGGCGACTACGTCGGCTGGGCGCCGCTGCCGCCTTCGGTCGAGTTCCGGGGCGGCTTCGGCGGAGTCGACTTCGCCGCCGCCATCTCGCCCGAGATCTATCTCTTCGTGCCGGAGCGCCAGTTCCTGGCGCCGCGACTCGACAGCTACTATGTTCCACGCGCCCGCCAGGTCGACATCTACCGGCGGACCCGGAACATCACCAACTACCAGGTGGTCGACCAGCGGGTCGTCAACCAGGGGCTCCCGGTCGACCGCGTCCAGCGGGTGATCGGCCGTCCGGTGCCGCGCTACCAGATCGCCGACCAGGGGGAGAGCCAGCGGCACCAGGGAGGGCGCATCCAGTCAAACCGGGTCGCCTTCTTCCGACCGCAGGTCCAGAAGACCAACGTCGCGCCGCCCCCCGAACGACCGGCCGCGCGGCGCGCGGTGGTGAATCCCGGCGCCGTGCCGGCAGCTCCCGCTCCGGCCGGCCGCGAGGCCCGGCAGCCCCGGGCGGACCGTCAGCCCAAGGCGCCGGCGCCGCAAGCCAACCGTCCGCAGGACGTCCAGACCGTCCAACGGCAGCATCAGCGCGAAGAGAAGCCGGCGCCGCAAGCCGCTCCGCAAGCGCCCGCGAGACATCAGAAGCAGCCGCCCCGGCAGGACCAGGCGCGCCAGCCCAATCGTCCCCAGGAAGCACGGCCGCCACAGCCGCAGCGCCCGCCGCAGCCCAAGGCGGCGCCGGACAACCGCCCCCAGGGCCAGGGCGGCCAGGGCCAGGGTAGACCGGCGGACCATCCGCATGGCGGCAATCCCAAGGGCGGCAATCCCAAGGGTGGCAATCCCAAGGGTGGCGACCACCCCAAGGACAAACCGCCGCCAGGCGGCCCGGGCCGATAGAGCACCGACCTCCTTTCGCAACCTTTTCGCACCAGGGAGCCCGGCGCCGCGTCGCCGGGCTCTTGCTTTTCTGTAGAACGCTGCTATTCTTCCCCGCCATGGAACGCCAGACCCTGCCGCCGCGAATGTCCATGCCGATGCAGATGCCCGGCCCGGGTGCTGGCGTTCTGGCGATGGGAGGAGTTGTAGCGTAGAGATCGAATCTCTCTTCCTGTTTGCGAACGGCGCCACCGCCCGGGCTAAAGGGCTGGTGGCGTTTTCGTTTTCCGGCTTCTCGAACCTGAACGATTCGCAAACGGGAGAACCTTCCATGGTCTCGTACGCTACGGGTTTCTCGACTCGCGCCATCCACGCCGGCCTCACGGCCGACAAGGCGACCGGCGCCATCCTCACTCCGATCTATCAGTCGACCACCTTCGTGCAGGAGGCGGTCGGCCGTGACAAGGGTTTCACCTACAGCCGCTCGGGCAATCCCACGGTCTCGGCGCTCGAACGCAACCTGGGGGCGCTCGAAGGAACGCGGCCGGCGATCTGTTTCGCCACCGGCATGGCGGCCCTGACCACCCTCTGCCTCGCCCTGCTCAAGGCCGGGGACCGGGTGGTGGTGTCGGACGTCGTCTACGGCGGCACGGTGCGCCTGCTCCGCCAGGTCCTGGCGCCGTTCGGCGTGCGCGCCGATTTCGTCGACACCTCTTCCGAAGAGTGCCTGGCCGCGGCGCTCATCCAGGAGACCCGGCTGGTGGTGATCGAATCGCCGGCCAACCCGACCCTCAAGCTCACCGACGTCGCCCGCGCGGCGGCGCTTGCCCACGCCGCCTCCGCCCTGCTCGCCGTCGACGGCACGCTCCTGACTCCCGCCCTCCAGCAGCCGATCGCCCTGGGCGCCGATCTCGTCGTCCACTCGACCACCAAGTTTCTCGAAGGGCACAACGCCACCGTCGGCGGGGCGATCCTGACGTGCGATCCGGAGATCGAGGAACGCCTGCGGTTCCTGCGCAATGCCACCGGTTGCATCCAGTCGCCGCACGAGGCCTGGCTGACCCTCCGCGGCATCAAGACCCTCGCTCTCCGCATGGAGCGCCACTCGGCGAACGCGCTCGCCGTCGCCCGCTTCCTAGAAAGCCATCCACGGGTGACGCACCTCGCCTATCCCGGGCTCGACTCGTTTCCCCAGGCCGAGTTGGCGCGCCGCCAGCAGCGGGCGGGAGGCGGCTTGATCGCCTTCGAGGTCGCCGGCGGCACCGCGGCCGGCGTGCGGGTGCTGAACCGGGTGCGGCTCTGCGCCCTGGCCGAGAACCTGGGGGCGGTCGAGACTCTGATCACCCATCCGGCGACGATGACCCACGCGTCCATCCCCGAGGCGGAGCGGCGGGCCCTGGGCATCGGCGACGGCTTGATCCGCCTCTCGGTCGGCCTCGAAGACCCCAGCGACGTCATCGCCGACCTGGAGCAGGCGCTCGGCGTGGAAAGGGGGGAGCCATGAGCGAGTCTCCCTTGCGCGTCGCTCTCCTCGGCCACGGTACGGTGGGCGGCGGCGTCCACGCCCGCCTCGCCTTCGGGGTCGAGCTGCGCGAGGGGGAGATCGACCGTCGGGGCACCGCCACGGTCGACGGCGCGGCGCTCGCCGCCGCGGCCGCGGAGGGCCGGGTGATCCGGCTGGTCGCCGAGTGCCGCCGCGAGGGGCGAGGGATTCGCGCCGCGGTCCGGCCGTGCGCCCTTCCGCCGGACGATTTTCTCGCCGGTGCGCGCAACGAGGAGAACCGGCTGGTCCTCCTGCGGTCCGGCGCTCCGCCCCTCCATCTTGCCGGGCCGGGGGCCGGCCGGGAGCCGACCAGCGGAGCGGTCCTTGCCGACCTCCTGGAGATCGCGCGGCACCGCGTGGGGCAGGAGGTGGCGCGATGAGGATCGCGACGCGCCTCGCCCGTTTCCAGGCGGCGCCCGGGGATGCCTACGGCGCCACCTCGGTGCCGCTCTACCAGACCGCGACCTTCGCCCAGGGCTCGGCGGTCGAGAGCGGCCCCTACGACTACTCGCGCAGCGGCAACCCCACCCGCGCTGCCCTCGAGGAACGGGTCGCCGGTTGGAGGGCGCCTCCCGCGCTCTGGCCTACGCCAGCGGCCTCGCGGCGCTGGCCGCGGTGGTCCGCGTGGTGGGCGCGGGCGGCGAGGTGCTCGCCGGGGACGACCTCTACGGCGGCACCTATCGCCTGCTCTCCCGCCTCCTCGTCCCCCAGGGACTGCGGGTGCGTTTCGTCGACACCAGCGACGTGGCCGCCGTCGCCGCCGCCCTCAGCCGGGAGACCCGCCTCCTCCTGGTCGAAACCCCCACCAATCCGCTCCTGAGGATCGCCGACCTCGCCGCCCTGGCCGACCTCGCCCACGCCCAGGGCGCCCTCCTCGCGGTCGACAATTCGCTCCTCTCCCCCTACCTGTAGCAGCCGCTGGCGCTCGGTGCGGACGTCGTTCTGCACTCGGCGACCAAAGCCCTCTCCGGCCACGGCGATCTCACCGCGGGCCTGGTGGCGGTGGCCGATCCCGCGCTCGGCCGCGAGCTGGCTTTCGTACAGAACGCCGAGGGCAACGCGCTCAACCCGTTCGAGTCGTGGCTGCTGCTGCGCGGCATGAAGACCCTGGCGGTCCGCCTCGACCGGCAGGAGACCAACGCGCACCGGGTGGCGGCCTACCTCGCCGCCCACCCGAAGGTGCGCCGCGTCCACTATCCCGGGCTCGCCACCCACCCCGGCCACGCGCTTCAAGAGCGCCAGGCCGCGGGGGCAGGTCCGGTGCTCAGCTTCGAAACCGGCAGCTTCGCCACCTCGCGCCATCTCGCCGAGGCCACGCGCCTCTTCACTCTCGCGGTGAGCTTCGGCAGCGTCAGCTCGTTGATCAGCCTGCCCTGCCGGATGTCCCACGCCAGCATTCCCCCCGAGGTGCGCCACGACCGGCAGCTGCCGGAGGACCTGGTCCGCCTGGCCGTGGGGATCGAGGACGGGGAGGATCTGGTGGAGGATCTGGCGCAGGCGCTGGAAGGGGCATCTCCGTCCCGGCGCAGGCGTCGGCCGGGGGCGGCGGGAGCGAACTTGTCCAGGTAGAGGGGAAGTGGTACTTTCTCTCTATGCGTTCTGCCCTGACCTTTCTGACCCTGGACCGGAAGGGGAGCACCACACTTCCGGAGGATGTGAGGCGCTCGGTGTCGGGGCCGGCGACTTCATCCTCCTGGAGCGTACGGACAAGGGGACCTTCGAATTGATTCCTGCGACCCTGGTCCCGACGGACCAGCTCTGGTTCCATCATCCGGACATGCGCTCTCGGGTCACCCGTGCCGAAGACGACTTCGAGCAGGGGCGTTCGACCCGGACCGAGACTCCGGAACAGGCGCAGGCCTTTCTCGACGGATTGAAGAAGAAACCAAGCTCGCATCAACAGCGGTGATCGAATCGTTCTTCCGCATCGACCTGTACAACGTCTCGTTGCACCGTGTAAACATCTCGTCGAACCTGTACAACGTCTCGTTGCACCGTGTAAACGTCTCGTCGAACCTGTACAACGTCTCATTGCACTGTGTAAACGTCTCGTCGAACCTGTACAACGTCTCGTTGCACGTGTAAACGTCTCGTCGAACCTGTACGACGCCTCGTTGCATCGTGTAAACGTCCCGTTGAACCTGTACAACGCCTCGTTGCACCGTGTAAACGTCCCGTTGAACCTGTACGACGCCTCGTTGCATCGTGTAAACGTCCCGTTGAACCTGTACGACGCCTCGTTGCACGTGTAAACGTCTCGTCGAACCTGTACAACGCCTCGTTGCACCGTGTAAACGTCCCGTCGAACCTGTACAACGTCTCGTTGACACGGTTCAACGGCGCGCTGGATCGTCACCCCGAGAGGACGCCGTTCCTCGCTCAACATCAACGGCGGGGATCTGATGCTGTAGGGCGCCTAGAGCGGGGCTGCAGGAAATGGTTTCCCTGCACGGCACGGCGATGTCCGACGCCCGGTGATACACTCCCGATTCAGCTGACCTGCGACTGCTCTCGCGTGGAGGTACCTGATGCCCGCGCCGATCCGCTTCCGCCTGAATGGCCGTCCCACCTCTTTGGAAACCGACGATGGCCGCGCCCTCCTCTGGGTGCTCCGCACCGACCTGGGGCTGACCGGCGCCAAGTACGGCTGCGGCGCCGGGGCCTGCGGCGCCTGTACGGTGCTTGTCGACGGCCGGGCGGTCCGCTCGTGCATCACCCCGGTGAGCGTGGTGCGGGACCGCGAGGTCACGACGATCGAGGGGCTGGCGCACGAGGGCACCCTCCATCCGCTGCAGGCGGCCTTCGTCGAGCACAACGGCTTCCAGTGCGGCTACTGCACCTCGGGGATGATCCTCTCGGCCGCCGCCCTCCTCCGCGAGACCCCGGCGCCCAGCCGCGAGACGATCGCCGCCCGGCTCGAATTCAACCTCTGCCGCTGCGGCGCGCACACCCGCATCCTCGATGCCGTCGAAACGGTCGCATCGGCGAAAGGGCCCGCTTCCTCCGCCCGCCGGCGCACGGCGCCAGCCTGGTCAAAGTCGACACCGCCGCCGCCGAGCGGCGCCCTGGGGTGAAGGTCGTGAAGCTCGACGACCTCGTGGCGGTCCTCCACGCCGATCCCGAGGCCGCCGCCGCGGCGCTCGCGGAGGTGAAACCCGAGTGGAAGACGGAACCGCTGGATCTCGACCCGGAGAACATCTTCGATCACGTTGAGAAAGCCGCCACTCACGAGGAGGAGAAGGACCGCCGCGGCGCGGGCCGCGACCGCGCACCTTTTCGAGTCGACCTATCAGAAAGGGTATGTCGCCCACGCCCCGCTCGAGCCGCACACCGCTCTCGCCGAGCCCAAGGACGGCCGGGTGACCGTCTGGGCCTCGACCCAGACCCCCTTCCCGCTGCGCGACCAGATCGCGCAGGCGTTGCAGGTCGATGCGCAGAAAGTGCGGGTGATCACGCCCTACCTGGGCGGCGGCTTCGGCGGCAAGAGCGCCGGCCGGCAGGCGGTTGAGGCGGCGCGGCTCGCGGTCGCGGTGGGCCAGCCGGTGCAGGTCGCCTGGACCCGGGCGGAAGAATTCTTCTATGACACGTTCGATCCGGCCTCGGTGGTGAAGGTCACCTCCGGCGTCGACGGCAACGGTAAGATCACCCTCTGGGACTACGCCGTTTACGCCGCCGGCGATCGCGGCGCAGCCCTCTTCTACGACGTTCCCAACGCCCGTGTGCGGGCCTTCGGCGGCACCACGTACGGTCCACAGTCGGGATCGAGCGTCCATCCGTTCGCGACCGGACCGTGGCGCGCGCCCGGCGCCCGCATGAACGTTTTCGCCGTCGAGTCACAGATCGATCTCATGGCCAGTACCGCCGGCATCGATCCGCTCGCCTTCCGTCTGCAGAACACCGCCGATGCGCGCATGCGGCGGGTCCTCCAGGCGGCGGCCGAGGCCTTCGGTTGGAAGAGCGCCAAGGCGCCCGCCGGCACGGGGAAAGGCCGCGGCATCGCCTGCGGCATCGACGCCGGGACCTACGTGGCCCTGATGGTGGAGGTCGCGGTCGACGCGGCCAGCGGCGCGATCCGGGTCCTGCGGGTGGTGGCGGCGCAGGACATGGGGATCGTGGTCAACCCCGAGGGCGCCCGGATGCAGATGGAGGGGTGCATCACCATGGGCCTGGGCTACGTGCTCTCCGAGGAGCTGCGTTTCCACGGCGGCGAGGTCCTCGACCGCGGTTTCGACAGCTACCTCCTGCCCCGTTTCTCGGCGCTGCCCAAAATCCAGACGGTGCTGGTGAAGAACGACGCGCTCGCGCCGCAGGGAGGCGGAGAGCCGGCGATCGTGCCCCTGGGAGGAGCGGTGGCGAACGCCCTCTTCGACGCCACCGGAAAACGGCTCTACCGCCTGCCACTCACGCCGGAACGGGTGAAGGCGGTATCGGCGGCGGCATCGACGGCGTCGGCGGCGAAACCGGAGGCTTCCTGAGGATCGGCGAAGAGGACGGCGAGGATCGAGAGGCTCGGTGCGCGGGCGGGGGAGCCCGGCGCGCGAGCCTGCGCTCGCACGCCGGGGCAGCTGAATCTACTGGCAGCGGCCGAAGGTGGCGCGCGGTGGACCGATGTTGTTGTAGACGACGATCTCACAGGTGATGGAGAACGGATCGGTGTCGAGCGGGATCACCGTCAGCGTCACCGTGGGGTAGGGGAGCGAGCTCGAATAGGTGTTGTTGATCAGGTTGGAGCTCGTGAGGTAGTACCCCGCCCCGTCCCCGAAGTCCCAGCGGTACCGCCACAGCTGGCCGTTGGTGAGCGTCGTGCAGGCGGAGTTGAAGCTGCAGACGTACGTCGTATCGTTGCAGCTCCAGTCGAAGCAGGCGTGGTTCGTGGCCTGGGCGGCGCCGGTGTTCGCGGCGGCCAGGACAACTCCCAGGAAAAGCCCGATCCAGAGTGTCTTCACTGTGTTCTCTTTCTTCATTCCGATCCATCTCCTTGCTGCGGGTTGGGCGGTCACGGGCCAGGGTCCGTGCCGCGGGTGAATCCCCTTCCGTTACGACTGCCCGCATTGTGGCGGCCGGACCGGAGAGCCCACAACCGCATGGATCGGTAGTCTTCGGCGGCTCCGCGGGTAGACCCTGCACGAACGTGCAGGGTGGGCCCGCGGGACGCTCAGCACTCCACGAGACAATCCCAGAACCGCACGCCGTTGAAAAAGATGCAGGTGCAGCTCAGCTGGTCGTTGCAGGCGTCGGTACAGGCCATGGTGGCGCCGACGGTCGGGCACGAGGTGCCCTGCACGAGCGAGCAGCGCTGCAGGAGCGGCTTGATCCCCATCTCGAGCCAGGGGAGCGGCGCCGGGGTCTGCGCTTGGACGGTCGCCGCGGGCGCGGCCTTGGCGATCTCGGCGGCCGACGCCGGAACCGCGAGGGAGAGGAGCACGAAAGCGACCACGAACGCGAAGTTCTTCATCCCATGTCTCCAACTTGAGGTTGAGGAGAGCCGCCGGTCCCACGTCCCGACCCGCGGCGCAAGGAGCTCCGGCTCCTCTCCTACAACCGTAAGTGCGCCAGCGGGCGGGGGTCGAGCCGGCCGGCGTTCGCTGGCGGTCGCCGGCGGTCGCCTCGCTCAGGGCTTCCGGCGCGCCTCGGCTTCCGCCAGCCAGCCGCGGCGGAGCTTTTCCGCCGGGACGTTCGAGAGATAGGGCTTGAGATCGAGCACCGGCGTGCCGTCCAGCATGTCGACGCCGCGGACGGAGAGGATCCGGCCGTCGCGGTGCAGGAGCTCGACGACCGTGAGCGCCAACGGATTCGGCCGGCGCGGCGAGCGGGTGGCGAAAACGCCGTGCGGCCGGTCGTCCGCCGGCGGCGTGCCCACCCAGGTCTCCGGGAGCGCCCCGGCGCGATCGAACACCCAGAGCACGTAGAGGTGGGAGAACCCCTCGACGTCCTGGAGCCCGGCCTCGAAGTCCGGAAAGATCTCGATCGTCCCTTCTGCGCCGTGTTCCGCCCCCAGGCCCTTGGGGATCTCGCGCGTCGACGTATAAGGAGTCCGCACGGCGCCGATCGGATGGAAGGTGAAAGCGGCGGTCGACGATTCCATGGCAGAGGGAGACTATCCCAAGACGGCGGCCGGTTGCAGGGCTGCGAGCCGCGCCTACCGCGACGAGCGGTAGGCGCGGTGATCGAAGAGGAAGCCGGCCAGGGATCAGGGGCGGCTGTCCGGATCCGCCGGATCGGTATGAGCGCGTCGCTCGTCGCCGTCCCAGACGCCGTCCCCATCGCGGTCCACGCCGATGCGCTCGCCGGAGCCGGGCGGCACGCAGGTGTAGGTCACCGGGTGGTCCGTGGCCAGAGACCGCAGCGCCGCATCGGTGAGGGGCGGCTGCCCGTGCCGATCGGTCACGAACAGACCCGATCCCACGTAGAGGAAGCCGGCCTCGTCGTCGGAGATCCGGGTCTTCGCGACGAGATCGCAATCCCCGGCGTCCGCCCGTTGGCGCAGGAGGTTGATGCGGGCGCTCACCGCCGCGGCGCTCTGCGGCGTGAGCGTGATCTGCTGGCCCACAGCGGGTGCCATATTGGTGGGGAAGGCCAGGATGAAGGCCTCGAGCTGCCGCCGCTGCCGCTCTCCTTCCGGCCCGTCCGGGATGCTGCTGCTGTCCGGCCCGTTGAATTGATCCGAGAAGCTGATCCCATGGACGAAGCGGAAGATCGTATCGATGTTCCCGTCGTTCAGGAAGCCGTAGCCGCGCACCTGATCGCCCTTGAATCCGTTGTCACCGCCGAGGAAGCCGGGGTTCTCGGGACTGCCGAACTTCCCGATCTTCTGATAGGCGTTCCTCAGATGGGGAGCCTTGAAGAGCTGGGGGTTGAAGTCGAAGCTCGAGCCACCGGAGGTGCCGAAGAAGCCGGGTGCCGCGGTGCCGGGATTGGCCTTCGGGTCGAGCCGGTGGCAACTGTCGCACGTCAAGGTGGCGCCGTTGAATTCCGGCGCCGAGGGGATCCCGCAGTTGACGGTGTTGAAAAGCTTGAGCCCGGCCGCCTGGTCCGGAGTGAGCACGTTGCTGAGCGGCTGGTTGGGGTTGGGCGGATAGGTGATCCGGAGGATGAAGTCGGTGAACGCCTTCATCTGCTCCGGCAAGAGGGGCGCGTGGCGTCCGAGCAGATCGGGGAACGCCGCGTTGAACTGGGTGAACGCCGCCCGCTCGTCGAAGGTCCCGCTGTCCGGCTGGACGCTCGGCGCGTCGTTGCCGCCGGTTCGGTCGCCGCGCCAGTGCATCGGGCCGTGGTTCGCCATGCCGCGCAGGCTCTGGGTCGTCATGGGGCCCTTCATGGGATGGAAAATGGGCTCCATGGGCTGCCCCGTGACCACGTTCAGGAGGAGGCTGTTGAAGGGGCCGGGGTTGTCGATCACTTTTCCGTCCGGGTTGCCGAGGTCCCACGCCAGGCTGTCAAAATCGCCGAAGACGTGGCAGCTCGCGCAGGAGGAGTCGCCGTGGCTCGACGAGAATTTCGCGTCATAGAGGAACCGGCGGCCGTTCACGATGCTCGCCGGCTCCGGGCTGTGCATCTGGACGTGCGCCGCCTCCGTCCGCCGCCTGGTGTCGACGATCGAGATTCCGTTGTCGAACCGCGTCATCACATAGAGCTGTCCACGACCCTCGTCGAGGACGAGGCCGGTGGGGCCGCCGCCGCTCACCGGAATCTGGTTCGTCGTGCTCGGCACGAAGGTGTCGGCTTCGAGCTGCGCGGTCGCGAAGATCCCCACTTTGTCGGACCCCAGGGCCGCGACGTAGAGGGTGGCGCCATTGCCGGTCACCGCCATGCCCTGGGGCAGGGCGAGGGACCGGGCGTTCTCGTCGTTCGGGGTCGCTGCGCAGCAGTGGGCATAATCGATGTGCTTGTTGAGGTGCCGCGCCGATACCCGGGGGGTACCGCCCCCGGGGGAGAGCACGGTGATGCGGCTCTCGTGCAGGTGGCCGCGCAGGCTGTGGCCGGCGAAGATCCCCGGACCCTCGAACCGGTCGCCGTTGTTCGCGTCGGTGTTGGCGACGTACACCTTGCCGTTCACGGGATTGACCGCCATCGTGTACAAAATGGTGCCGACGCCCGAGAAGAAGCCGGCCGCTCCCGAGAGCTGGCGCGGTGGGTTGGCCATGGCGTCGAGCACGAACACGTCCTTGTCGGGCAACGAGAGTCTCACGAACTGGTCGCGGACGCGGCCGAGCGCGTCGACCCAGTGCGTGCCGTTCCACTTGACGATGGCCCCGATCTCGGGCGCCGGGCGGCCTTCGGCGTTGGTGGTCGGTCCCGGGACGCCGTCCGCGCCGAAGCCGTCCGGCAGCGAGGTCTCGGGAACGATGGTGGTCTGGTTGCCGCTGTGGAAGCCGGCGGCGTAGACGCGGCTGCCGTCGGGCGTCACCGCGAGGGCGCGCGGCGTGTCCGTGAAGAGGGTGACGATTCCGATCGGCGTCCCGCCGAGCCCGCCGGAACCGCCGCCGAGCCCGTCCGCGTCGAACACCCAGACGTCCGCGCGCCCCACTCCCGAGGTGGTGAGCTGGGGATCGAACGGGATGTTCTGGCCCCGGTGCGCGGTGGTGATGAACGCCCGCTTCTGCCCGGGTCCGGCGAAAACGACGTCGCGCGGCTCGTCGCCGACGAGGAGCGTGCGCTCGACCTGGCCGGTCAGGCCGTCGCCATGCTCGTCGAGCGCGACGACGCTCACGCTGTCGGACAGGTGGTTGACCACCCAGACCTCGTGATTCGTCCGGGCCGCGACGGCGACCGGCTCCAGGCCCACCGGGATGGAGGCGGTATGGACGAGCCCCTGCTCGCGGATCGAGAAGACCTCGAGACGGTTGTCCGGCGTGTTGACGGCGAACAGGTGCCGCCGGTCCGGAGACAGGGCGAGGGGGCGCACCTGTCCGCTTTCGAAGAGCGTATACGGCGAAGCGGCCCTCGGCGGGCTTTGGCGGTGGTGGGTGTCGGGGGCGGAGGAAAGCGCCGCGGTGAAGGCGAACGCTCCCAGGGCCAGGAGCAACACCAGGAAGCCGCGGTACGAATGTTGCCGACGCATCACGATTTTCTCCTTTCTGCTCGTGTCACTGCTGACGACGGCAGATCTCTCTTGATTCTCGGAGGACGAAGGTTGGTCTCGTCCAGAGGCTGGTCCTTCACCAGCCTCCTCTCTGCTTAATCGCATTCCAGGGGAAGAACCCGCCAATCGCGGGAGACGTCTCCCACGGCCGCGGCCAGGTCCCTCTCGCCCGCTGTCGTCTTTTCGCCGCGGATTTCGATCTTCCTGGTAGCCGCTCGCTTGACACGGACGTTCGCGGACATGCAGAAGCACGCCTACGACGTCGAGTTCCTGGCCCTGCCGGTGAAGAACGGCGCCCGCATCGTGCCCAACCGGGTGAACATGCTGACGGCGCCCCGGCTCTGCCAGGTGCTGTGTCATTCGGAGGAGCAGTTCACCAGGTGCTGAGAACCGCCGGCTACGTGCCTTCCACGGACTCCATCCCGTATTGGATCAAGACCATCCAGCTCTAATCTTGACTTGCGCTTAAACTCTCCCGAACGTCAAAGGGGGCGATCGTCGGGTTCCGCTCGCCTCTGCCCTTGTGTGCTACCATCGGCGCATTCAAACGGACGCAACGACTCTCCAACACGGAATCGCCGTGTGGATTCTGTGCGTCATTTGCTGGTGCAAGGGGGACTCATGCCGAAGGTATCTGCTATACGACTGGCCCTGCTGTGCCTACTGCTGCTGACGGCCGTCTTGAGCGCGGCGGTCGGCAGCGCCGATGTAGAGATCACCATGAAGGTTCCGAGCGGCTCCTACATGAAGACCTGCAACAAGTGCTCTGTCACCGGAGGCACCTACACTTGCCAGTGCAAGAACGAAAGGGGCGACTACGTCTCCACCTCGATCGATCTCGGCACGTGCAAGAAGGACAAGAACGGTTTCTACCAACTCACCAATCTCAACGGAGTGCTGACTTGCTCCTAGGTGAGCCGGCCAACGAACTGCGCCGCCGTGCGGGAGCTCGGCGCGCCTTGCCTGAAAGGGGGAAACTGTCATGCTGAAGGTATCTGCCAAGCTGTTCTTCCCGCTCTGCTTGCTCCTGCTGTTGACGGCCTTGCTGAGCCCGGCGGCCGGCACCGCCCAGACGACGCCACCGACCCCCAGCCAGCCGCCCGTCCCCACCGTCAAGGTTCCGAGCGGCTCCTACATGTTGAGCTGCGACTCGTGCCAGTTCTCCGGAACCAACTACTCGTGCAAATGTGGGAAGCCTCAATCCAACTCCAGCTACCCCGAGATGGTCTCCACCACGATCGATCTCACCACGTGCACGGTGGATTCGGACGGCTACTACAACCTCACCAACACCTACGGCAAACTGGTCTGCTCCACGACCTGAGCGCCGCGCGCCTGGGCGTTCGTGCGGAATACGGCATGGACTTGTCGTAGCACCGTCACGGGGAGCCCGTCAGCCCAATTCGTCGGCACTTGCAAAGAAGTGCCGACGTTTTCGCCTTCGGGCTGGGCTCACCGATCGCCGACCCTTCGGCCGTCCAAGCTCGGGCACCGTCCGTCGCCCTAAGTCTCGTGTTGGCTCCAGGCTCACTGATGATGTGCCTTGCTGCCCGCGCTAGGGGCGGCAGCGAGCCGGTTCTTTATCAAGAGGTGGCCGCCTCGACATAAGGCTGCATCACCCGGCGCACCCGACCGACTTCAGCGCTGCGAAGGATTTCAGGGACCGTAGCTCGCCGTGTCGCCAACGCATCGCGGAGGGCTTCGAGCGCCACATCGAGACCGATCTTGTTCCGGTAGCGGAAGCAGTCCACTACAGTGCGCGCGGGAGAGGTAATGCGCACCGTCACACCCTGGATTTCCAGAGTCTGCACGGCGTACTGGAGCATCGGCCCGGAGAAGCGAACAACACGCACCGGCAGCCCCGTGAGCCGTGGCTTGCGCGCCTTGCGGTCGAGCCCAATCCACACCTCGCGGGGTGCCTGTGTGCCGAGACCATGTACGC
>DASQPA010000514.1:0-5444 GCA_035644215.1 Thermoanaerobaculia bacterium | reverse complement strand
AGGGCGGAGAGCGAGGCGACGTTGACGATCGCCCCCCGCCGCCGGTGCATCATGCCGCGCAGCACCGCCCGGCAGCAGCGGAAGAGCCCTCCCAGGTTGCCGTCGACGACCGCGTCCCAGTCGGCGTCCGGGGTCAGGGCGAGGAGCGATTCGCGCAGCTGCCCGGCGTTGTTGACCAGGCCGTCGATCGGCCCCAGGGCGGCCTCGACCTCGGCGACCAGCTCGTCCGGGCGGGAACGGTCGGCGAGGTCGAACGCGAAGGCCCGGACGCGTTTCTGGGCGGTCTCGGTGGCGGCCTCGACCGCCCGCGCCGCCGCCTCGTCGGCCCGGTAGGTGAAGGCCACCGCGTCCCAGCCGTCCCCAGGGGGGGCCGCCACGAGCGCCTCGACGATGGCGCGGCCGATCCCACGGCTGCCGCCGGTGACGAGGATCGTGCCCATCATCGATCCGAAGGCCGGGAAGGCCGGGGCGAGTCGAACCGCGCCCAGGTCACCGCCCGGGCGATGCGCAGGCTGTCGAGCAGCGGGCGGTAGTGGCTGGTGGTGCGGCCGTCGGCGAAGGCCAGCTTGACCGGCACGGTCCGCACCTGGAAGCCGGCACGGGCCGCCCGCACCACCACCGCGCTCTCGGCCTCGAAGCGCGCCTCGGGGAAGCCGACCCGCTCGATCAGGCGCCGTGAGTAGAAGCGGAAGCCGGTCTGCACATCGGCCAGCGGCTGGCCGGCGGCGAAGGAGATGGCGCGCGAGGAGAGGCGGTTGCTCGCCCGCCGCACCCGGCTCATCTTGGTGAACAGGTGGTCGCGCACCCCGAGCACCAGGTCGGCGTCGGGCGCCGCCGCGGCCAGAAGCTTGGGGATCTCCTCGGGGAGGTGCTGGCCGTCGGCGTCGAGCGTCACCACCGCGGTCGCGCCGCGGCCGAAGAGGTCGGCGAAGGCGACGGCCAAAGCGTTGCCTTTGCCCTGATTCTTCGGCAGCGAGATCACCCGCGCGCCGGCCTGCCGGGCCACCTGGGCGGTGGCGTCGGTCGAGCCGTCGTCGATCACCAGCACCTCGGGCAGGATGGGAAGCCCCGACGATCCTGCATCGAGCACGCCGCGCACCACCTCGCCCACGGTGGGCGCCGCCTGGTAGGCGGGGATGGCGACGGCGACCCGTTCGAGCGAAGTCATGGCGCCTCCTTACTCCGCGGCCCCGAGGAGGAGCCAGGCCGCGGCGCCCCCCGCCGCCAGGGTCGAGACCAGCACCCGGGCAGGAGCCGGGAGCGGCCCACCGCGGTGGGGGACGATCCCCAGCTCGGGGTCGACCTCGGCGAAGCCGGCGGTGGGGCCGAAGGGAACGCCGGCCGCGGCGAGGATGGCCGCGGCGAGGAACCCCCCGCCGTACTCCCCGACCACCGCCTTGGGCGCCAGGATGGGGGGGAGCGGCCGCTCCCCCCAGGCCGCCTTCAAAGTCAGCGCCTCCAGCCGGTCGCCAGCCCGCGCTCCCGAGGCGCCGGAGACGATCAGGTCGACGTCGGCAGGGGTCAGGCCCGCCCGCTCCAGGCCGCCGAGGAGGCTGCGGGCGAGCGCGGCGTGCCCCTCCCCCCAGCCGGTGGGGGGGGCCGAGGGGTCGAAGGCGCGCCCCCCGCCGAGCAGGCGGGCGAGCGGGCGGCACCGCCGTTGCGCGGCCCTTGCCGCGTCCTCGAGCACGAGGACGGCGGACCCGTCGCCGGCCAGGAAGCCCGCGCGCCGGCGGTCGAAGGGACGGGCGACCTCTGCGGCGACCTCCGTCCCATCGCCGGAATCGCCAGAGTCGCCGGGGCGGGCCAGGGCGCCGAAGCGGTCGAGCACGGCGTGGAGGAGCGGCGTCATCTCCTCGACCGTCCCGACCAGGGCCAGGGGGGCACGGCCGGCGGCGATTTCCGCCGTTCCACGGAGGACGGTGAGGAGGGGGCCGGCCTCGCGCTGGGCGATGGTGAGGCCGGCGCCGGTGGCGCCCGTGGCGATGCCGATCTGGGCCGCCGGGGCATTCGCGACGCTCTCGGTGAAGAGGAAGGGAGAGGCCGACTCCGGGCGGTCGAGGATCTGCTTCAGCAGGCCCTCGGTATAGGAGGCGGGGCCGAAGGAGGTCGAGATCACCACCGCCGCTCCCGGCAGGCCGTCTTCCCCGGCGAGGCCGGCAAGACCGGAGTCATGGAGCGCCATCCGGGCGGCGGCCAGGGCGAGCTTCGAGGGCGGGCTCATCCGTCGCCCCTCGCGCGCCGGCACCCAGGGGGAGAGGTCGTAGCCCCCGACCAGGGCGGCCAGCCGCGCCCCCCCGGACCGGTGGTAGCCGGCGGCACGGTCGACCGCGGCGAGGTGCGGGCGGCCGGCGAGGAGCGCCGCCGCCAGGTCCTGGCGGCCGCCGCCGAACGACCCGATGGCGCCGAGCCCGGTCACCACGACCTCACGACTCAAGAGTCCCGGCCCGCCGTGGTGGCCTGGCCGACCGGAGCATGGGAGAAGACGAGGGCCGCGTTCGAACCGCCGAAGGCCAGGTTGGTGGAGACCGCGGCGCGGGCGGCGAGCGCCAGCGGCGTGCCCTGGACCAGCTGTACCGGCAGGTCCGGGTCGACCGCCCCCGCACCCGGGGTGGGATGGACCTCCCCCGCCGTCAGGCAGAGCACGGTCGCCACCGCCTCGATGGCGCCGGCCGATCCCAGGAGATGGCCGACGTTCGCCTTGGTGGCGGCGAGCGGCAGGTCCTTCAGGCGTTCGCCGAAGATCCGTTCGAAAGCCCGCCACTCGGCGGCGTCGTTGAGCGGCGTGCCGGTGCCGTGGGCGTTGAGGAAGTCGATCTCCCCGGACTCCATCCCGGCGTCCGCGAGGGCGGCCGCGACGGCCGCCGCCGCCCCCTGCCCGCTGGGATCGGGAGCGGTCATGTGGTGGGCGTCGCAGGAGGCGCCGGCGCCCGCCAGCTCGGCCAGGGGGACCGCGCCGCGCGCCACGGCCCGGTCGAGCGGTTCGAGGAGGAGGACCGCCGCCCCCTCGCCGATCGACAGGCCTTCCCGCCCGGCGCGGAAGGGCCGGCAGGGGATCTCGGACACCGCCCGCAGGGCGTTGAACCCGGCATAGGTGAGCTGGCAGAGCGAGTCGGCGCCCCCCGCCACGGCGATGTCGACCTCGCCCGCGCGCAGGGCGTCGAGGGCGGTGCCCAAGGCCAGGGAGGCCGAGGAGCAGGCCGAGGAGAGGGTCTCGACCGGCCCGGTCACCCCGAGGTGGCGGGCGACGGCGTCCCCCGGACCGGACACCGGCTGCGACGCGAGGAGCGCCAGCCGCGCCCGTCCGGCGAGCAGATCGGCGAAGAACAGCTCTCCCTCCCACATCCCGCCGGTGCTGCTGCCGAAGAAGACCCCCACCCGGGACGGATCGGCCCGCTCGGAGAGCGGCAGGAGCCCGGGCTGGGCCAGGGCCTCGTCCGCCGCGGCGAGGGCGAAGCGGTCGGCGAGCGACAGGCGCCGCCAGCGGGGATAGCGGGCGGCGAGGGCCGGCGGCGGGTCGGGGACCTGGGCGGCGATGTGGGTGCGATGGCCGGAGTGGTCGAAACGGGTGAAGGCGCCGAGACCGGTGCGGCCCGCCCGCAGGGCCGCCTGGAAAGGGGCCACCCCCCAGCCCAGCCCCGAGACCACGCCCAAGCCGGTAACCACGACGCGCCGGCTCGAACGACTCCCCCGCGCAGGAAAGGAAGGTTGCAGACTAGCTCCGGCCCTCGATGAACTGGGAGAGGCTGGCGACCGACGAGAAGACTTCACGACCGAGCTCCTGGCTCTTGATCTTGATGCCGAACTCCTTCTCGAGCGCAACCACCAGCTCCAGGGCATCCACGGAATCGAGCCCCAGGCCTTCGCCGAAGAGCGGGGCGTCGTCCTCGATCATTTCGGGTTTCACCCCGTCCAGGTTCAGGCTGGTGACGATCAGCCGCTTGATACGGGACGGAGTGGCTTGAGCTTCAGGCATATCGGAACCTCTGGCATTAGGCACAAGTCGAATCTACGCACACGGTTGGAATGTGCGGTCAACCCCTCAAATTGACCGGTGCACAAGCCGGTTATGCTACCGTGCCTTGGCTCCCCCATGCAATCCCCACGCCCTCGGGGGCCGGGGGAGAGCCCCGGGGTGGGTTGGATGGGGAAGCTGGGGCAGAAATGTTAGGATCGGCCCCTCGAACGACCTTCTGAGGAACCCGAGCACCCCGTGTCGGCCATGGCCCAGGACCCGATTCTCACCGCTTTCGACGGCCTCCTCGCGACGGCCGCCCAAGCTCCGCTGCTGATCGCGCCGCGGCGCACGGCGACGGTGGGAGAGGTCGCGGCGCTGGCGCGCGTCGTCGGCGCGGTCCTCGCCGCGCGTCCGGGGGGGTTCGCGCCGGGGGAGGTGGTGGCCCTCGCCGCCTGCAACGGTCCGGGGCTCCCCGCGGCCCTTCTCGCCCTGCTCCGTGCCGGCCTCCCCGCCCTGCTGCTCGACGCCCATGCCCCGGAGGCCGAGGCCCGGCGCACCGCCCGCTCGCTCGGCGCCGCCGCCCTCCTGCGCTGCCGGGACTGCTGGCCCACCGGGGCGGCGAGCTTCGCCCTTGAAGCGGCCGGTGAAGCGACCGGCGGCCCCCTCTGCCTGCCCGGGATCGGCGTCCTGAAGCTCACCTCGGGGTCGACCGGCACGCCGCGCGGCATCGCCACCCCCTCGGCCGCCCTGGTCGCCGACGACGCCGCGCTCGCCGCCTCGATGGGCCTCTGCGCCGACGACCGGCTGCTCGCCGCCATCCCGCTCTCCCACTCCTACGGCCTGTCGAGCCTGGTCCTCCCCGCCCTGCTGCGCGGCACGCCCCTCGTACTGCCCGAGGAGACCGGCCTGCTCGCCCCGTTCGCCGCCGCCCAAGCGGCCGGGGCCACGGTCTTCCCCACCGTGCCGGCCTATATTGAGGCCCTGCTCAACCTCTCCCACCCGCCGGCCTGGCCGCCCTCCCTGCGCCTGGTGATCACCGCCGGGGCGCCGCTCCAGCCGGCCACGGCCCGCCGCTTCCGCGCCACTTTCGGCCTCCCGGTCCACGTCTTCTACGGAGCCAGCGAATGCGGTGGGATCTGCTACGACCGCGAAGGGAGCGCCGGCGAGCGGGGGACGGTGGGAACGCCGATCGAAGGGGTCGAGGTCGAGCTCGTCGCCTGCGGCGAGGCGGGGGAACCGGCGAAGGCCGGGGAGCGGGGGGGAAGGGTCGCCGTGCGGTCGCCCGCGGTCGCCCGCGGCTACGTGCCCGCCGCCGACCCGCGCCTGGCGGACGGCCGTTTCGTCACCAGCGACTTCGCCAGCTGGTCGGAGGGCGAGCTGGTCCTCTCCGGCCGCCTCGACGACCTGATCAACGTCAAGGGCAAGAAGGTCGACCCGCGCGAGGTCGAGACCGTGCTCGCCCAGCTCCCGGGGGTCGACGAGGTGGCGG
>DASQPA010000513.1:0-26557 GCA_035644215.1 Thermoanaerobaculia bacterium | reverse complement strand
GGCATCGCGTGCAGGTGCACGGTCCTTGCGTTCCTGCGCGGGGTCACCGCGTACAGGCGCGCGGTGATGGCGTGCCTGCACCCGGACACCGCGTACGGGCGCGCGATCGTCGCGTGCAGGTACACGGTCGCTGCGTGCAGGTGCGCGATCACTGCGCGCAGGCACACGGGCGCCGAGAACCAGGACAATTCTCGCTTGACTCACGCCCTCTTTCGCGATCCCACTCCCCTCCTGCCCTCCTTCCTTTCCCAACCCTCCCCCGACCCGGGAGAAGGAACCCCTCCCGACCCTCTCTACGGCCATACGGAACGGCCTTGCAGTAGAGGCACCAATCTGGTATTTTTCTGGTTATGAGCCGTCCAGCCGTTGCCCCTGCCCAGGACTCTATGGTCGCCCGCACCATTCGCTTCCCCGCTGGGCTCCGCGACAAGATCATGGCCGATGCGGAGCGGTGCGGGCGGAGCTTCGAAGGGCAGGTGATCGCCCTCCTGCGCCGGCACTATGGGGAAGACGTCGATATCGCTCCGACTCCCGCCGAGATTCTCGCGCTGGCAGCTGCCAGCTTTGCGGACATCCCAACCGCGGAGCTGCGCTCGCTGACCCGCCGACTCCAAGAGCCCGAAAGCTGAGCGGATGGAGCAGGAGCCGGTCGTACTCGATACCGACACCTTGTCCGAGCTGAGCCGAGGCAACCCCGCCGTCAGAGAACACGCGCTCGCCTATTTGGCTGGCTTCGGCCGTCTGACGGTAACCTCAATAACGGTATTCGAACGCTGGCGCGGGTATCGCCTCGCCATACGCGACGGGAAGCCGTTTGAGCGGCAGCTACAAGCCTTCGAGGCGCTCGTTGCGAACTGCATCGTCCTGCCCTTTGACCAAGAAGCAGCGAGAGTGGCAGCCGACCTCTGGTCCAGTGTGACGCGCAGCCAGCGTCAGCACATCGGCGACATCCTGATCGCGGCAATAGCGGTATCGCGCCAGCTTCCGCTCGTGACCAGAAACCGGCGGGATTTCGAGCGAATCACCAGACCGTCGGGCGTGGATCTTCGGCTTGTAGACTGGTCGAGAGGGTAGCCGCGGAAAGGGAGGCACGCGCGGTTTTAGCGGCCTGGGACAGACCGTTGTCTTCACGGCTGGCATCTTGAATTGGGTCCGGCACAGATTTCATTACCGTGGTACTATACGGTCATGGCGATCGCGTACTCGAAGCTGACGGCACAAGGCCAGATCTCCGTTCCCGCCGAGATCCGCCGCAGACTTGGCATTGGCGCGGGCTCGATCCTGGAGTGGGAAGAACAGGGCGAGAGCATCGTCGTCCGGCGAGCGGGTCGCTACACCTCGGAGGACATCCACCAGGCCCTTTTTGCGGATCCGCCCAAACCTCGGACGCTCCAGGAGCTGAAGGAGGGAGTGCGGACCTACGTGAAAAAGCGTCATGCGCGCCGTTGACACCAACGTGCTGGTCCGGCTGGCCACCCGGGACGACGCCGGCCAGACCGCGGCCGCCGAGGCCTTCGTCGCCCCAGGAGCCTGGATTCAACCTCTCGTCCTGGCGGAAGCCATGTGGGTCCTGGCTGCGGTCTATGATCTGGGGCCGGAGAAGATCGCGACCGCCGTCGAGATGTTCTTGCATCATCGTGATCTCACGATCCAGGACGCCGATGCGGTCGCGGCGGCGCTGGAGCATTTCCGGAAGCGTCCGGCCTTGGGCTTTTCCGACTGCCTGATCCTGGAGGTCGCGCGAAAGGCCGGCCATCTACCCCTGGGGACCTTCGATCGCGAGCTCGGGAAGCTGGAAGGGGCACAGAAGCTGTGACGCAGGAGGGCCAATCGCGTTCTCTAGACCCGAT
Organism: Thermoanaerobaculia bacterium; assembly: GCA_035644215.1. Taxonomy (GTDB): domain Bacteria; phylum Acidobacteriota; class Thermoanaerobaculia; order Multivoradales; family UBA5704; genus DASQPA01. The sequence continues at coordinate 24,707 of DASQPA010000513.1, read as the reverse complement.
GCGTCGGCGACCCTCACATGATAGAACGAGGGCTGCTCCTCCCACGAGGTCGCCGAGCGCATGCTGGCTGGAGATCGCGTAGCTGCAACGTTTAGCGGCCAGCCATAAGGCTAGTTGTGCTGGGAGGGATCACCGCCTGCCAAGCCTTGAAGGGCGGCAAGCATGGTTTGACCAGCCTCGATGAGGTGCCGGCGTTCCTCAAGGTTGCTTGTTGTTTGCTGTGCTAGCTCGATGTCGACGCGGATGGTCTTCTGAGCCAGATCGAAGGTTGCGGGGTAGAGATCCCTATACTGTTCTAGATAAGCAAGACCTGCGACCGCGACACCTCTCGCACGCCCTTCGTCCAAAGCGTCGACAGTAGAGAGACTGGAAAGCAGCTCTCTTGCGTCAGCATGTGCCGCTTCCTTGCGCCGGAGCAGAGCCGATTCGGCACTTCGGAGCGCTTGATAGCGGAAGAAGCTATAGGCGGCTAATGCCGACAGAGCCAAGGTGAGCACCGCGTTGAGCACGAGGGCTGTCTTACGGTATTTCCAGATCCCGACGAAGAGCGACACGATTGATGCCACGCCACTCAGGAAGAGGATCACGTTGAAAAGGTTTGATCCGAAGAGAGCTTCCATCACCAAAGTCTTTCCATGTCCTACCCCACCAGCAACCCGTTCCCCGCCATCTTCAACAGCTGGTCCTCGACAATCCGGGCGAGCACCGCACGCAGGCGTTCGGGGCCCCCGATCGCGCCGCCTTCCACTTCGATCCCCAGCCGCCCCTCCGCCACCTCCCGGGCCAGGAGATCGACCAGCGCACCGCGGTCGTGCCGGCCGTCGAGGTGGGTGAGGAGGAGCCGCCCCACCCCGTCGTCCATGCGGATCGACCGCCGGAGCTGACTGGGGACCAGGCGGCCGGCGGCGGCCTCGGCGCGGGCGAGAGAGGTGGCGAGCGGGCGCTCGCTCACATTTGCCGTCAGGTGGGGCGGGGTGAGATGCAGCTCGACCAGGCCGATCGAGAAGAGCGAGTGGAGGACGTCGGCGAGGACCGTTGGGACGTCCTCCGCGGAGGTCCCCAGACGGGCCTCGACCACCGCCGCCAAGTCGTCGAAAGAGAGCGCTGCAGGCCAGGCGTCGGCTAGCTGGACAAGGGCGGCCTTGGTGATCGGGTGACTGGAGGTGAAGCTCTTCTCCTTGCCGGTCCGGAAGGCCGCGGCCACCCCGGGGGCCAGGTCCGGCGGCTCGCTCGCCGGCCCGGCCGGCTTGACGAAGGTGGAGGCATGGAGGTGGCGCACCCGCTCGGCGGCGGGCTCGGGGTCGAGGGGCGCCTCGGCATGGCAGAGGAGGCTGCGCCGGAAGGCGCGGTTCCGCAGGAAGTCGAGGTACTGCTCGTGCTCGATGCGGTCGGCGGCAAAGGCCTGGAGGCGCTGGGCGATCGCCGGGCGAAAGCCCTCCCCCCCCAGGAGGTCCGAGTCGGCCTCGCCCAGGTACTGCAGGCCGTGTTGCGCCGCGCGCTCGACGAAACGGTGGAAGTAGAGGGGGGTGTTGCTCGCCTCCAGGTACTCGTGGATGAGGTAACTCGGCTGGTCGAGGTGCTCCTCCAGGTGCTCCAGGGTCGAGGCGAGGAACTGCGAGTGGGCGTCCCCCCGCCCCCGCGTGGCCTCGGCGAGGAAGCGGAGGAGGTCGATCGCCCCCTCGGCCTGGCGATGGAGGTCGGGCTCGTTGCGGGTGTGGTAGAGCATCAGCTCGCGCACCATCTCTCGGCCGTGCCAGCCGGGGTAGGTGTTGTAGCTGATGTAGGCCACCCCGTGAGGGGACAGGTTGGCGCGGCAGATGGCGAGGATCTTCTCCTGCACCGGCGCCGTCACCCAGGAGAAAACCCCGTGGACGAGGACGTAGTCGAAGGTGCCGAACCCGGGATCGACGTCCAGCAGGCTCCGAGCGTGGAGATCGAGGTTGCCGATCCCCAGCTCCGCCACCCGCCGCCGCCCGGCTCCGATCTGCACCGGAGAGAGGTCGACCCCGACGCAATGACTGCCGGGAAACTCGAAGGCCAGGGGGAGGAGGTTGCCGCCGTCGGCGCAGCCCAGCTCCAGCACCCGGCAGCCCTCCAGGGGGACGGGCGGAAGGCCCTGGAGGAAGGCGCGGACCGCCAGGTTGTCGGGATGGGCCTCGCGGTAGACCCCGCTCGGGTAGGGCACCCGGTCGTAGGCGGCGCGGACCACGTCGTCCGTGGGCCGCTCGGCGAGCTGCGTCGAGTCCCCCGGGGCCTCCTCCGTCACCGTTTCCCCCGGACCGCGACCTGCGAGTCGTCCTTCTCGAAGTGCTGGGTCTTCAACCAGGACGACCAGCCCAGCCGCGGCCCCCAGCCGAGCCGGCAGGGCGGCACCTCCCCAGCCCGCAGGGTGAGGCGGACGGTGAAGTCGAGGTCGTTGCCGGCATAGAAGCGGACGAGGTCGACCAAGGCGCCGAAGGCCCGGCCGATGGGAAGGAAAGCGAGGAACTGGTGGAGATGGAGCGGCCCCAGGCGGAGCTCGAAGCCCGACTCCTGGTCCCAGATCCGCCCGCCGAGCACGGCGCTCCCCGCCGGCCCGCCCAGCACCTGGTTGCGGCCGGAGCGGCCCAGGGCCGTCTGCTCCTCGGGGTCCAGGGTGAGCCAGCGGCCGGCGAACGGGCGGACGGCGATCGTCACCTCGAAGTAGTGGGCGAGGAGGATTTCGAGGCCGATCTGCGAGCGCGGCTGCTGGACCAGGAGGCCGGCGTAGGAGAGGAGCGCCCGGTCAGGGACCGCCATCCGGCCGGCGAGCCCGCTCGTCCCCAGCCCGAGGAGGGCGAAGCCGGTGCGCGCGAAAGGCCCCTCGTCGGGCGGCTTCCAGGTCAGGGCCGGGCGGTAGCGCTTGCGCGCCCGGGCGAGGATCGACACCAGCCGATGGTTGAACAGGTCGAGGAAGTCGCGCAGGGCCGTGTCGTGATGCCAGGTCTGCTCGATGACCCGCTCGGTGATCGGCAGCGGCAGCGGCCCCAGGACGCCGGCCAGACCGAGGAAGTTGACCACCATGGCCGCCGGCTCGCCCTCCTTCGGCCGCGACAGCAGATCGATCTCGGAGGCCGGAAAGTCGAGCCCCACCCGCGAGCGGAAGCGGACCGGCTCGACGGACGGCTCCGACCCTTCGGCCACCGGCGTGGCGTCGGGGGCCAGCATCTCCAGGAGCTTGACCGCCTGGTGGAACTCGAAGCGGAAGCTCCCGTCCTCGGCGAAGAGCAGCTCGTCTAGAGGAGGATCTGCTCGCCGGCCATCGGTGGCCATCGTTTCCAGACTCCGTGCCGCTGGTGGCTCTGGATCACCAGCTGGGTGAACGAGTTCATCGAGGCGTAGAGGGCGAAGAAGTGGTTGAGGACCGAGGCCAGCAGGAAGGCCGAGGAGCCGACGTAGGCGTCCTCGTCGAACACCAGGGTCACCTCGCTGCCGCGGCAGAAGCCGCGCCAGGCCTCGCTCCCCATCCGGCGCACCACCTTGCGACAGGAGAGACCGGCGAGGCCCAGGATCTGTCGCTCGGCCGTGGCGTCGCCGGCCGGGCTGTAGAGGCGCAGGATCTCGCGCAGGGCGTCCCGCCCCTCCTCCCCTCCGGCACCCCGCCCGTCACCGGATAACGATAGATAATTGAGCGACAGGTGCGACACCAGTCGCCAGAGGTTGGCGCCGCCCAGAGGCGGCAGGACCTCCTGGGTGGGCTTCGCCAGGCAGGAAATCCGCGCCACCGGCGCCACCACGTCGGTCTGCAGCAGGGCTCCCGCCGGCAGCTGCTCGGCCAGGTTGCGGTTGGTGCAGAGGGTATGGGCGTAGAGCGTGTCGACGGCCGGCAGGCGCGGGGTCCAGTCGAGGTCGAGGAAAGAGAGGACCATCTGCGTTCCCGGCAGGTCGGCGCGGCCGGTGGGCATCCGGCGGGCGTGCCAGAAGGTGCGCTGCCGCTCCTCCCCCATCCGGTGGGAGAAGGAGTAGAACGGAGAGAAGATCCGGCTTTCGTCTTTCGGCTGGGAGGAGGCGGAGACCTTCTGGATCGAGTGGATCTCGGTCTCCCGCTCCCGCCGCGCGTCGGCGACCAGCGGGTACTCGGTCCGCCGCTGGTCGAGGCGGATGGGCTCGGTGGTGCGCGGGAAGAGGTTGACGACCGGCGTGCAGCCCAAAAGAAAGGTTTCCGTCCCCAGGTAGAGGCGGTCCTTGGGGCTGCGATCGAAGAGGAAGAGGAGGTCGAAGCCCTGCCGGGAGCGGTGGTCGGATAACGGCCCCAGGTCGAAGAAAAGGAACTTCTCCGGAAAGGCGAAATACTCCTGGAGCAGCCGGTAGCCGGGATGGGCGGGCGGCGGGTAGGGCAGCACCTCCTCGTCCGCCCCGAACCCCACGGGCGCCAGCGCGCCGGGCGGCAGGAAAAGCGGCGTCTTGCTTCCCTCGGGCAGGATGGCGACCCGGACCAGGTGGCAGAAGAGGAGCTCGTAGAGGGTGTCGACGAGCAGACGGTCGCCGTTCAGGAAGAAGCGCAGGCGATCGACGGCGAGCCCCTCGACCGGCCCGGAGAGGTGGAGGCGCAGGACCGTGGCGACGCTGGTGTCGCGGTCCAGGAAATCGAACTGGGCGGTCGACTCGAAGCCGGCGGCGGTGACGGCGAGCGGCCAGAGGGTGACCGGATAACAGGTGCGGAAGCGGCAGACCCGCCCCTCCTCGGACTGGGCGAAGAGCGGCGTCTGCTTGGGCAGCAGGTGCCCGGTCGTCATCTTCCCGCGCTCCGGGTCGACCTCGAAGCGCGCGATGGCGAGCGACGGCACCGGGTTCAGATAGTGCGGATAGAGGAGGTTCAGAAGCTCGGAGGCGACCTCCGGGAAGTCGCTGTCCAGGTTGTGCTGGATGCGTCCGGTCAAAAAGGCGAAGGCCTCGATCAGCCGTTCGACGTGGGGATCGGCGGTCTCGCCGCTGGCGCCCAGGTCAAGGCGTCCGGCGACCTTCGGGTACTTCTCGGCGAACGCCGCCCCGGCCTTCCGCAGATAGGTCAGCTCACGCCAGTAGTAGCGGAGGATCTCCTCCTGCTGATCCCCCTTCATGCCGCGGACACTCTCGCCTCGCCGCGCTTGATCCCGAGGAGGGTGGGGAACACGACCGGCTCGTGCCAGTCGTCGACGCGGAGGGTCGCTTCGAGGCTAAGACTAAGTGAGCAGTCGCGCTCCTCGTAGCCGGCGACGGTCACCTGCACCTCGGCAAGCCGCGGCTCGAACGCCTGAACCGCCCGCAGGACCACGGCGGCGAGGCGTCCCCGGTCCTCGGGATGGGCGGCCGAGAAATCCGACAGGTCGGGAATACCGTAGTCGATCACCGTCAGCTCCCGCTCCAGGTAGACGGCGGCCGGGAGGGAGGAACGGGTGTTGAGCAGGGCGTGGAGCTCCCGGCGCACCGATTCGAGGAGCCCCTCCCTGGTGAGCGTGTGCTCCGGGCGCGCCCGGCGCGGTTCCAGGGGTGAGTCCGGGAAAAGCGAGCGGGGGCCGAGCAGCTGCCACCCGCCCGCCTCCCGGAGCTCTCTCTCGCCGACGGGGGAGACCGGATGTGCCGCCTCGCCCGGCCGGGGGTCTCTCCCCACCAGCCGGTCGAAAAGCGGCGCCCGGACGTGGACCGCCATCGCTACTCGATCTTCCTCGTTTCGAGGTCGTGCTTGATCGGTTGCGCCGAGCCGCCGGTGCCGTCGGCGTCCTTCCTCGGGGTGTAGGTGTATTTGACGATGCCGTAGTCGAGCGAGACGTTCTCGACCGGCAGGTCGCCGGCGCCGCCCGAGATGCTGAAGTTCGAGATGATGACGTGCTCCATCTCGATCAGCAGGTACTGCACCGGCTTGTTGTCGGCAGCGCCGTCCGACCGGTAGCACTTGACGCTCGCCTTCTTGAACTGCTTGCCCGTCCAGCACTGCTTGAGCAGGTCGTCGGTCGCCGAGTCCAGGTACTTGGTGAAGGTGAAGTTCGAGTGGTTGGCCTGCTCCACGCCGCCGCCGCCCACGGTGCTCCGCACCGGAGAGGTCGGCTGGCTGAAGCCGTGACTCCAGGACATGATCTCGATCTCCCCGGCGTGCTCCTGCGAGGTGCTGTCGCCGGTGACCGCCGGGTCCTCGAACTTGATGTACATGTTGGTCGCCATCGTGTGTCCTCTCTGGTTTCAAAGGTCTCGTAAGATTCGGTTATGCGGCCGGCGGCGGCAGCTCGGCAACCAGGCGGATCGAGGTGGTGAGCTCTTCCAGCTGGAAGTGCGGCTTCAGGAAGACGACCGCCTTGTAGACTCCCGGCTTCCCGGGGACGGCGGTGACGTCGACCCGCGAGTCGCGCAGCGGGTACTGCGCCTTGAGCGACTGGCCGGCGTCGTCGCGCCCGAGCACGTAGTTGCCGATCCAGCGGTTCAAGAACACCGAGACGTTCTCGGCAGTCATGAAGCTGCCGATCTTGTCGCGCATGATCGCCTTGAGATAATGCGCGAAGCGCGAGGCCGCGAGCATGTAGGGGAGCATGGCCGAGATGCGGGCGTTGGCGTTGGCCTCGTTGGTGTCGTAGACCTTGGGTTTCTGGGTCGTCGCGCCGCCGAAGAAGGCGGCGTAGTCGGTCCCCTTGCAGTGGACGAGAGAGATGAACCCCAAGTCCGAAAGCTCCTTTTCCCGCCGGTCGGTGATCGCGATCTCGGTCGGGCACTTCAAGGCGATGTCGCCCTCGTCGGTCTTGAAGGTGTGGGTCGGCAGGCCCTCGACCAGGCCGCCCCCCTCGACGCCGCGGATCGCCGCGCACCAGCTGTAGAGGGCGAAGGCGTTGGTGATGCGCTGCGCCAGAGCCCAGGCGGCGTTGCCCCACAGGTACTTCCGGTGATCGCGTCCGTCGACGTCCTCCTTGAAGTTGAAGCCCTCGACGGGGACGGTGTCGGGGCCGTAGGGGAGGCGGAGGAGAATGTGCGGCAGGGCGAGCGAGACGTAGCGGCTGTCCTCGCTCTCCCGGAAGGAGCGCCACTTGATGAGCTCGGTGCTCTCGAAGAGCTTCGCCAGGTCCCGGGGGTTGCCGAGCTCGGTGAAGCTGTCCCAGTCGAAGAGCCGCGCCGAGGCGCCGGCCAGAAACGGCGCGTGGGCGGCGGCGGCGACGTTCGAGAGTTTCTCCAGAAGCGCCATGTCCTGCGGGTGGCGGCCGAACTCGTAGTCGCCCACCAGCATGGTGTAGGGGGCACCGCCGAAGGTGCCGTACTCCTCTTCATAAACCTTTTTGAACAGGACGCTCTGGTCGAACTCGGTCGCCTTTTCGAGATCCGAGAGGAGCTCTTTCTGGGTGACGTTCATGAGCCGGAGCTTCAAGCGCGTGCCGGTTTCGGTGTTGAACACCAGGTAGCGCAGGCCGCGCCAGGTCGACTCCAGCGCCTGGACCTCGGGGGCGTGGAGGATCTCGTTCAGCTGCGCCGAGAGGAGCCCGTCGATCTCGGCGATACGCGCCTCGATCATGGCGACCGTGTCCTTGGAGACGGTCGTCCCGTTCCCCAGGACCTGATCGACGAACTCGCCGATCAGGTCGCGAGCGTAGGCTTTCTGGGAGTCGTCGCGCGCCATCCGCCCCTCGTCGACGATCTTGTCGAGGAGCGACGGGGCGGCGGTGGTGGTGGTGGTGGCAGCCGCGGGAGCGGCTTCGGGGGCCTTGCCCTCTTCCGGTTTTTTCTTGTCGTCGGCCATGGTCGTTGCCTCCGGGTCAGGCGGGCGTGGTGCCGCTCTTGAGGGCCTTCTGGCTCTCGGGGTTGTTGATCACGTCCTGGAGCAGGGCGTCGAGCTTGTCGTTGCCGTCGAGCTTGGCGAGGAGGTCGACGAGGCGGGTCCGGGCCTCGAACAGCTTGGCCATGGGCTCCACCTGCTTGACCAGTTGGACGGGGTCGAAGGCGTCCATACTCTTGAACTGGAGCTCGACGTTCAGCATGGAGTCGTCCTTGGCCAGCCGGTTGGGGACGCGCAGGACGAGGCGCGGGGCGGAGGCGGCGAGGACGTCGTTGAAGTTGTCGCGGTCGATCTCGACGAACTTCCGGTCCTTCAGGGGCGGCAACGCCTCGGCCGGCTTGCCCGACAGATCGGCGAGGATGCCGGCGACGAAGGGCAGCTCCTTCATCTGGATGGCGTCGCCGATCTCGACGTCGTAGGTGATCTGGACCCGCGGCGGCCGGACGCGGGAAAGCTTCTTCTGGGTGCTCTCTGGCATGGTGCAATCCTTTCGTTGACGGACGGTGCGTGATCCGACTCTCGATCCCTCGGTGGTCTTGGTAAAGCATCAGCGCATGGTGGCTCCCGCGCCCGGGCTCACGGCTTCTGGCCCTCCCGTATCCCGAGCAGGTTGTAGATCGTCTTCACGTCGTTGTTGCCGGCGAGCAGCTCGACCAGGAGCTCGGCCAGGCTCATCCCCCCCCACGCCACCGCCCGCTTGACCAGGTAGGGGGCGGGGCTGTGGGGCTCGGTGCGCAGCAGGTAGTCGGCGGCCTCCGAGAGCCGGCGGTAGGCCTCGGCGCGGCTCCGGATCGGGCTCTCGGCATAGAGCGGCAGGACCGCGGTGCCGGTCATCCCGGGGTCGTCCGCGTAGCCGGCCGGCAGCTCGGCCGGCGGGAAGACCTCCTCGCCGCGCTCGGCGCGCTCGGTCAGGACGCGGGTGGCGATCTGCTCGAAGGCGGCCAAGGTCTCGGCGAAACGGTGGAGGCGCAGGGCCTCGGGGCCCAGGCGGCGGTCGAGGAAGGCCTCGATCTCCTCGACCTGATCGAGGGCGTAGCGCACGTCCTCCAGGACGGCGGCGTAGAAGGCGCTGCCGGTGATCGCCACCGAGGCCATGACGCGCGGCAGGGAGACCGCGTCCCCCTTCCCGCCGGATTCAGCGGCCGTCGCCCCGCGCTGCAGGTTTTCGAGCCGCAGGGCGGTCTCCCAGTCGAGCAGGCTGTAGGCCGGCGCATCCCCGCTCTCCGGACGGGTGAGGGGGATCTGCCGGGCGACCCGGGAGAGCTTCTCGTTCAGCCAGTAGAGCGGGGCGAGGCGGAACTCCAGGTCCCCCCCCTCCGGCAGCGGATGGACGACGTCCCAGAAGCGCTCGCAGAGGCCGCGCAGGAGCTCCAGGCCGCGCACCACGCCGGCAATGCCATGCAGGTGGATCCAGGCCTCGAGCAGCCAGACGGCGAGCTGGAGGTCCTTGGAGCGGGTCTCCAGCGCCTCCATGGCGGCGACCATCACGCCGTTCCAGTCGGCCCGCTTGAGGCTGGTCTTCCAGATCCCCTGCGGCAGGGTGGGGTCGTCCTCCCGTCGCGCCTCCTGGATGGAGTCGTAGACCCCGGCGTAGCGCAGCGACTCACCCGCCGGGCTCTCGGGCGAGAGGGGGCGAAGCAGGCGGTCGAGGTCGTCCGGCAGCGGCAGGACGCGCGCGCTGGTGGCGGTTTCAAGGGGCACCGGAGGCCTCCTCTCTCCCCCCGACGGGGAGCCTGAGATTGGACGGAATGCCGGGAACGACGGGGGGCGGCGGCGCGCGGACCGGGAAGTCGGGCAGCCGCAGCTCTTCCTTCTTGTCTTTCTCCGGGCCGAAGAGGGTAAGGCGGAGGAAGACCCGGCTCCGGCTCTTCGCCCCCGGCACCGCGGGCGTCCCAGTGGCCGCCGGTGCTCCGTTCGCCAGGCTCTTGAACGGGACGACAAACTCCAGGGTGTGCGGTTTCAGGTCGCCGGCCTCGGCCGCCTCCGGGACGTGGGCGCGCAGCAGGGCGAGGAGCGACCAGCGGTTGGCATGGCGGAAGACCGCGGTGCGCTCGGCCGCCTCCTGCCCATCGGGGTCCAGGGGGACGAAGGGCGAGTCCTTGGCCCAGCCGAGAGCGACCGCGACCGGCAGGCCGGTCGTCCAGCGCAGGCGGCGGGGCGCGTCTTTCGGGGTCACCCGCCTGTCGCCGGCCTCCATCTGCCAGCGAATCACCTGGTTGCCCTCGATCTCGTCCTCGCGGTCGACGCGGAAATCGACGTCGACGTCGTAGACCGGCGGCCGGGCCTTCCCCTCGCCGTCCAGGAAGGGGGCGAAGAAGGCCCGCACCCGCTCCATGGCGACGACGAACTCCCGGGCGGAGCCGGCGCCCGTCTGGCCGGTCTTGACCGGGGCGGCGAGGACCATGGGGGCGGTACGGTCGAAGAGGGTGAAGAAGTCGCGGATGGCGTCCGGCTCGGCCTCGGCGTCGGTCCGCCCGGGGAGGCCGTCCGAGAAGGGGAAGCGGCCGGCCAGGCGCTGGTTGAAGAGGCTGGCGAGGCGCGCGTAGCCGTCCACCGCCTCGCCGCCGGCCAGCACCTGGCAGCGCTGGTAGACCTCGCGGCGCAGGTGGGTCGCGGTGCGGGCGAACCAGTCGCCCGCCGTCGGGTTCAGGCTCTTCGCCGGAATCGTCTTGCCGCAGGTGGCGACGTCGACCTCCTCCAGGTCCTGGAGCAGGAGGCCCTCCAGGCCGGCGACCGAGTTGCCCGGTTTCTTGCCGTCGTATTTGTAGAGCTCGGCCGAGATGCCGCTCCACTTGTCGAGCCGGCGCTTGAGATCCGGTTCGCGGACGTCGCCGTGGCCGATGGCCTTGATCACCGGCTCGGCGTACTGGCGCGTCAGGTAGGCGATGCGCTCGCGCTGGCTTTCGAGGTAGGCCGGCAGCTCGGCGGGGTCGCCGGTGGCGTAGGCGCGGGCGGCGAGCGGCCGGGTACCGTCCCACCAGGAGAAGCCGCCCTGGCGCGGCAGGTAGAGGCCCTCGGCGTCGAGCAGGCGGTCGAGGTCGAAGAGGATCGCCCCGCCCTGGGCGGTGGTCAAGTCGGAGAGACCCTGCGCCGGCTCCACCAGGTGCAGGTCGGAGAAGACGTCGCGCAGCTCGGCGAGCGGCTTGGCGGCGAGGGCGAAGGAGTCGGCCTGCTCGTGGAGGCTCTGCTCCAGCTGCTGCGGGCTGGCGGCGGCCGAAGCGGGCTCGAAGAGCTGGGCGCGGGCGGTACGATCGAGGATGCCGTCGCCCACCCGCACCGCGGCGAGCGCCTGGAGGCGCTGGCGCAGGCCGGCCGGGAAGGCGGCGAGGCTGTGCTCGGCGAAGTTCTTGTAGGGCTCGTAGAGGGCGACCGCCTCGGCCAGCCGCCGGGTGTCCCAGACCAGGCGGTGCCCGGGGACCAGGCGGGTGGCGAGCCGCGTCGGCGCTCCCCCCGTCGTCGAGCTCTGGCGCAGGAAGTCGGTGAGCGCCTGGGCCAGGAGCTTCAGGTCGGCGGAGGGCTCCCACTTCCCCTCCTTGTACGCCAGGAAGGGGTGGAGCTCGGCGGTGCCGAAGGTCGCCAGGGCCTCGCGGAAGGTCCGCTGCTCGCGGCTCCCCAGCTCCCGCCCCTGGTTGGCGAAGTCGGCCCCCAGGAGGGCCGAGCCGCTCATCTCCGCGAGCACCCGCTCGAAGGGGGGACCGGGCCGGAAATCCGGGGAGGAGAGCGGCGCGAGCTCCGGGCGCCCCAGAGTGGCCTCCAGCTTCTGGATCTCGTCGAGGAGGTGCTCCAGCCGCTCCTCCTCGCCCGGGCCTTCCTCCCCCACCGCATCGAAAGCCTGGGACAGCGCCTTCATCCCCGCCATCTGCGGGTTCTCGCGGAAGAGGCCGCGGTAGAGCCGCGACTCCAGCTCCTCGGCCTCCAGCCGCACCTTCTCCCGGTACTGGTCGCCGTGGAACTGGCGCTCGCGCACGTAGCGCAGGGCCGTTCGGTAGATCTCCGACTCGTCGAAAAAGCGTGGCGGCAGGGGCCGGCCGAAGACATAGCGGACGACGGCGTCCAGGTCCTTCAGGTTCTCGCTGCGCCCCAGGCCGTCGTAGCGGCCGCCGTTGACCTCCAGGGCCACCACCTGGCCGACGTACTCGCGGAGGTTCTGGAACTCGGGGTTGCTCTCGATCGGCAGGGTGATCCTCTCCGCCTCGCTGCCGGCGAGAGCGGCCGGCTGCGGCGGGCGTTCGGTCAGCAGCCGCGCCTTGCGATCGAGGCCGGTCGCCAGGGCCTCGCAGATGATGCGGTCGTAGGCGTAGCCGATCGCCCGCTGGAGCTCGGCGTTGAACGGCGAGAACCAGGAGGTGGGAACGAAGACCGAGCCGAACCAGTTGGTGTCGATCTGGCTCATCCGGTCGAAGAGCTCGAAGGCCCGGGCCTCCAGGAGGGCGGGGTCGGGGGTCTGCCGGTGGAGGCGCTGGTCCGCCACCTCCGCCAGGCTGTCGCCGGCGGTGGCCAGGAACTGGCCCAGGCCGACGGCGCTCCGGTCGAGCTTGACGTCGGCCCGCCAGAGGCCCAACCCGAGGACCAGGAGCCCGGCGGCCACCCCGGTCTGCAGGGCGATCACCGCCCGGCGCTGGGTGAGGAAGGTGCGCGCGGTGGGGCGCGCCAGGGTGTGCTCGGGGAAGATCTTGCGCTCGAAGAGATCGCGGACGAAGAGGCTCCGCGCCCGCTCGGTGTCCTCGCCCGAGAAGTAGAGGCCGCGCGGGAAGATCGACTCGTGGTAGGCGCTCGCCTTGAACAGCCGGTCGAAGTAGACCTTGAGCGGCTCGCGGAGGACGGCGAGCCGGTCGGGGAAGGTGAAGACGGCGTCGGCGGCATCGGCGGCGTCGGCGCCCAGCCGGCTGCGCTCGGCGAAGACCTCGAACTGCGCCGCCAGGAGCTCCTGGCGCAGGCTCGAAAAAGCCTCGTCGACCCACTCGCCGCGGTAGGCGATGTCGACGCCGTAGGGGGAGGACCAGCCGAACATCTCGTCCCGCAGGCGCTCCGGCAGCTCGGCGAAGAAGGCGCCGAAACCGGGCAGCCGCTCGCAGCCGGTGACCAGGAGGTAGACGGGGACCCGCAGGCCGAGCCGGGTCTGGGTCTCGCGCAGCTTCGCCGCCAGGATGGCCGCCTTGCGCTCGGCCCGCGCCAGGCGGTCGCTCGTCCGCTCGCCGGGGAGCGCCAGGTCTTGGGCGGGGAGGGCGAGGACGATGCTGTCGATGGGCCGCTCCGCCCGGTTCCGTTCGAGCAGCAGGAGGAGCTGGCGCCAGCGCAGCTCGTCGGAGCCCCGGCCGCTCGCGTCGAGCACGAAATCGGGCGCCACGTCGAGCACCACCCCGCGGTCGAAGAACCACCAGGCGCAGCCCTGTCCCTCCTCCGGCGGCCCCATGGGGAGGTCGAGCCCGGAGTGGGCGAGCAGGGCCGATTTGCCGGCGGCCTCTTCGCCGACCAGGAGGACCCAGGGGATCTCGCTCCGGTAGCCCGCTCCGGAGACGTGGCGCCGGAGCCGGCGCACCCCGCGAAGGAAGGAGTTGTGGAGGTTGACCGCGGCGTCGATGCCGGTGAAATCGAGGGCCACCGCCGCCTCCGGCGGGACCTCCTCCGGCTTCGCCCGCCGGCTGCGGATGAAGAGGAAGAGGACGACCACCAGGACGGCGAGCACGAAGCCGAGCCCGAGGAGGATCAGCGGCAGCGAGTGCGAGAGGCGGGCCAGGAGGTCCACGGCGCTAGCCCTTCCCCAGGGTGAGGACGCGCTGGACGAGCGGCTCGAGCGGGCCCAGGTCGTCGCGCCAGACCCAGTAGGAGGTGCCGAGCCAGAGGGCGATCAAGAGGACCGCGGCGGCGATCCAGCGTCGCAGGTTGGGCAGGCGCTGGGACTCGCCCTCGTCGAGCGTGTTGCCGTAGGCCTCCGGGAAGAGGTGCGCGGTACCGCGCAGCAGCTCCGGGTCGCGGTTGGCGACGAAGGCGAAGAGGTCGCGCCGGTAGGTTTCGAGCCGTCCCGCACCGGCAGGCCCCCGGTAGCGGCCGGCGAAGCCCAGGGCCAGGGCGAGGAGATAGACCCGGGCGAGATCGGCGTAGATCGGGTCGCGGCCGGAGAGGATGGAGTCGAGCCGCTCGAAGACCGCCTCGCCGGCGCGGTGGCTGCCGAACAGGCGCGACTCCAGAAGGCTCCGCCGCCAGAGATCCCGCCCCGGCCAGTCGAGGTAGAGGAAGGACTCGTCGGCCAGGGCGGTCATGACGTACTGCGCCTCGCGGTAGATCTCCGAGCCGTAGCCGCCGCCGCGCGCCGCCGCCGCCCCCTGCCGTTCGAGCACGGCGAGGAGCGCCTGCTGGACGCCGTTGACCAGCGTTTCCGGGGTGGCGGGCGCGGCGGGCGTCGTCTCCGGGGTGGCCGGAGCCGGCGGGGAGCCCGCCGCCACGGCCGCCACGAGGGCCTTCTGGTGGATCACCTCGTGGTAGAGCTCGCGGAAGGCGGCGAGCAGGAACGACTCTTCGGCCATGGCTTCAGGCCCGGTTCTTGACGTAGAGGACGATCTCGATCGGCCGTTCCGCCGCGCGCGAGGTCCCCACGTCGACGATCTGCAGCAGTTGGTTGGGGAGGACGAACTCCGGGGCGGCGTCCAAAGCGAAGAGGACGACGCCGGCGGCCGGCACGAGGTCGTCCTCACCTTCGATGCGCCGCCTGGGGGCACCCAGGATGCGCTGCTCGGCGAGCGACGGGATGCGCTCCTTCGAGCCGATCAGGCAGTCCTGCATCCAGGCCACGAGGTCGCGCTCGCGCGCTCCCGCCGGGCCGCGTACGCCGAGGACGAGCAGACGGTTGCGCCACACCTGGTCGAAGGCGAGGCTGAACACCCCCCCTTCCAGGTAGAAGGGGAAGCCGGTGTAGGACTCGATGATCCCCTCGTCGATGACCCGCGAGATGAACTCCCGCGCCTGGCCGAAGCGCGGCCAGGGATCGGCGTGGTCGTAGGGGTCCAGGGCCGGCGGCACCAGGGCGCGGCCGACCCCCGCCACGTGGCCGACCACCGCGCAGAGGGCGAGGTAGAGGGCATAGGGATGGGCGGCGCCGGTGCCGAGGACGGCCTCGAACTGCGGCAGGGCGGCCACCAGATTGTGGATCATCGCCTTGGTGTCCAAGAGCTGCGGCGCCCGTCCGGCGACCGAGGGGTTCCTCACCTGCTCGGAGAGGAAGACCGCCTTCTCCCGCAGCCGCCGGGCGATCCCCTGGCAGAGGAGCGCCAGGGGGGACCCCAGGGGGACGGAGAGCGCAGGGGGCACGAACTCGGTCAAGGCGAAGGTCTCGTTCCGGTAGCTCACCCGGGCGAGCGGCAGGCCGACGTACTTGCGCGGCGGCTCTTCGGCGGCCAGGAGGAGCGCCAGGCGCGGCCGCAGGCGGGGGACGGCGACGTCCCCCTCGCCGGTGTTCTCGTCGACCACCCCCGCGGTCTCGAACGACTCGTAACGCGCCAGGTCGCCGCGCACCGGCGAGTCGCCGGCGCGGCGGGCGGGGACCACCAGGTAGATGGTCAGGCTCCCCTGCTTCATCGTCTCGGCGTGGGGGGTGAGATCGATCGCCAGGCCGCCCCCGGCCTCGCCGGCACTGCCGGTACTGCCGGTACTGCCGGCATCACCGGGCTGCCAGGCGACGACCAGACCGTCGGGCATCACCGCCTCCAGGGCGGTGATACGGAAGCTGCCGGAGACCAGCAGGGCGGAGTCGATCTCGAGCGCCCTCACCCCCCAGTGGTAGGGCGACAGGGCCGCCAGGTGATAGGCGAGGAGCGACTCCTGGCGCAGCGCGGTCTGCTGGAAGTGCTGCGGCGCGAGGAGCATCCCCTCGTACCACTGGATGGCGGCGGGCAGCTCGCGGGCGCTCACCTGCCGCGCGCCTCCACCGCGAAATCGGTCTCCGCGAGGCGTAGGAGGATCGACTGGTGCGGATCGAAACGCTGGCGGTGGTTGCCGGGGGAGCTGTAGTCGGAGAACAGGAGGCCGGCCCGCGCCCCCACCCCGAAGGCCAGCTTCTGCGCCGCCACCTCCTGGCCCGGCACCCACTCCCACGACCAGGAGACGTAGCCGTCCGGATGGTCGCGCCGGAACTCGTCGCGCCCCTCGAACCACTTCTGGGCGGAGAGCTTCATGGCCTCGGCCAGGACCTGCTCGTTCGAGATGACGAGCAGCTCGACCGCCACCGGGCTGTTCTGGTTGGCATCCGGCGCGCTTTCCACCTGGAGCTTCAGGTCGCCGCCGAAAAAGGAGCGCGGGTTGGCGGAGCAGGATCCCAACACCACGGCGAGGAGGAGACACAGGCTCCCGGCCCGCATGTGCGGGAGGCTCCGCCAGACCGACCACGAGAATTCCACTCCCAAACCTTTTCTCTTCCGCCCGTCCGGACTGCCGGGACCGCGATCCCCTTGCGAGCGGAGGGACTGCAAAAGCTTCAGCTCAATTGCTTTCCGCGCAATTTACCGCAGAACGCAGGGAAGTTGAGGACTAAAAAAGATCTATTGACGGCCCGGAAGGTGGGGGGTAGTTTTCACGCCTGCAGCGGCCGTACATGCGTAAACCAGTTTCCATCCTGGGGGTTTGTGCGCTCCTCGCGTTGGCCTGCAATTCGACCAACCCGGTGGCGCCCAACCCGCAGCAGCCGCCGCCCTCGACGAACACCGGCGGCTACAGCATCACCCTGGCCGCCACCCCGCCGGAAATCCCGGTCGGCGCCCCGACCCCCGCCGCCCTCGCCGTCACCGTTCAGCGCAACGACAACCACCAGGCGCCCCCCGCCGGCACCAAGGTCGCCCTCTCGACCGACCTCGGCAGCTTCGGCGTCGACGGTGCCGGCAAGCCGCTCCAGCTCCAGTCGCTGACCCTGGACGCCAACGGCAAGGCGCAGGCCAACTTCTTCCCCGGCACGGCGACCGGCACGGCCCACGTCCTGGCCCAGGTCGACACCTCGACCGGCAAGCTCAACCTGCCGGTCAAGGACCCCGTCGTCATCCCCTTCTACGTGACCTCGGCGACGCCCAACTTCGGCAGCGCCTCCGGCGGCACCGTCGTCACCCTGGCCGGCTCGGGCTTCGTCGCGCCGGTGCGGGTCTCCTTCGGCACCGTGGTGGCGACCGTCCAGGACGTCCAGCCGCAGGCGATCAAAGTGGTGGCGCCGCGTCCGGCGCAGCCGGTCGACGTCGGCAACACGGCGGTGGTCGACGTCGTCGTCAACAACGACCTGGGGGGGAAGACCCCGGCGACGGACACCCTGGCCGGCGCCTACACCTACGCCAACGGCCCCTCCCTCGACCGGCCGGTCATCCTCGCGGTGTCCCCCCCGACCGGCCCCAACACCGGCGGCACGACCGTCGACATCCGCGGCAGCGGCTTCGCGGTCTTCTCGACCAACAACGAGGTCCTCTTCGGGGCGAGCGGCGCCGCCGGCTTCCAGGGGGTGCCGGCGGAGATCGTGAGCTCCTCCCCCACCGAGCTCCAGGTCCAGGCCCCCAACGTTTCGGCGCTCCAGCCGTCGCTGGTCAATCGCCAGGTCGACATCATGGTCCGCAACCTGTCGACCGGCTTTTCGACCACTGCCGCGTCCGCCTTCCGCTATGTCGGGCAGCAGCTCGCGGCCACGTCCCTCACCCCCGCCTCGGGTCCCTACACCGGCGCCACCCGGGTGGACATCGGCGGCCAGGGCTTCGCCGCCCCGGTCGAGGTGCAGTTCGGCGGCACGACGCAGATCGTCGACTCGGTCCGCAGCACGGCGATCCAGGCCCACACCGTCGCGGTCGCCGTCACCGGCTGCAAGCCGCCTTCGGGGCCGCTCACGGTCAAGAACCTGAACACCGGCGAAACCGCGACGACCGGCCTGCTCTTCTCCTACACCGTCCCCCAGCCCACCCTCCTCCAGGTGTCGCCGGGGAGCGGCAAGCAGGGGGGCGGCGACACGCTGACGATCACCGGCACCGGCTTCGAGGCGAATTCGCGGGTCGAGGTCGGCGGCGTCCCGGCGGTCAACCCGCAGGTGTCCCCCGACGGCACCCGGATCACGGTCCAGACCCCGGCCTTCACCGGCACCTTCGTCAGCGTCGCCTGCGACGACAACGGGGACGGGCAGATGGGGATGAAGTCCCAGCCCGCGGCGGTCGACGTCAAGGTGACGAGCCTCGCGACCGGGTGTGCCGACACCTTCGGCAAGGGCTTCGCCTACAACCCCGACGACACCTCCTGCCGCGGCGACCTCAAGGGGCCGCCGGTCGCCGACTTCGACTTCACCGTCAACTTCCAGACCGTCGCCTTCGCCGACCGCTCGACCGGCGGCGCCCCGGACACCTGGCTGTGGAACTTCGGCGACATCCCGAGCGGCTTCAACAACACCAGCAGCCTGCAGAATCCGACGCACACCTTCACCACGCCGGGGAGCTACCTGGTGCGCCTGACGGTGACCAACAAGCTGGGGTCGAGCTCGGTCGTCAAGACCGTGCAGGCGAAGGTGCCGCCGCCGGTCGCCGACTTCACCTTCAGCGTCAGCGGTCGGACCGTCGCCTTCACCGACAACTCCGGCAACCGCGGCGGCACCCCCGCCAACTGGGCCTGGAGCTTCGGCGACAGCGGCACCAGCACCCAGCAGAACCCCACCCACACCTACGGCGGCACCGGCACGGCCTCGTTCAGCGTCACGCTGACGGTGACCAACGCCTCGGGGACGGATACGGTGACGAAGCAGGTGACGGTGAATTAGAGTCGGCCTTCTCCCCCGGTGCTCCCGGCGCTCAAGCCAAGGGCGAGCCGAACTCCTAGATTAGAAGATGTGAGATACCTGGACAGGCTCCAATGGCCTGGAGTACACTATTTCTCCAGATTAGGAGGTGCGAGATATGAAAAAGCGGTGGCTGCCTCTTTTTGTCGTCACGCTCCTGGGGCTGGTTGGGTCGAGATCAGCGGAAGCTCAGTTTGGTAATTGCCTGATCTGCAGCACCGATGCCTACGGCCAAAACATCTGCGTGGCCCTGACGTCCCAGGGTCCGGAGGGTGGCACGAGGTGTTATGCTTATATTAATACCTGCATTACCCAGAGTCCCTGTAACTATTGGGCATAGGCCCATGCCGTCGCAGGTCTGCTACCTCCTCCTGCTCCTCCTCGCTCTCCCCCTGCCGTCCGGGGCGGATCAGGTGGGCCGGGTGTCTCTCTCGCTCGCGGTGTCCGCCGAAGCCCCACCGGCCCGGGTGAAGCTCCACGCGGCGCGCGTCCCAGGCACCGGCTCGCCCACGGACGCGCGAGAGTGGGAGGTCGAGGCTCCCGGGTCGCTCCAGCTGGACCTCGCGCCGGAGGCCTCCTGGCGGCTGTCCGTCGAGGCCGCCGGCTACTGGGCGCCCGACCTCGTCCTCCCCCCTGGGGAACGCCCCGCGGCGCGCCTCGTGCTCCTCCCCACGGGAACGATTACCGGCCAGGTGGCTGTCCAACCTGGCGAAGCGAAGCCTTCATCCCTCGCGGTCCGCTTCCAGTCGGCCCCGGGGCAGCCCAAGCCCGGCGTCCCTTCCACCCAGGTCCTCTGCCCCATCCAGGAGGGCCGTTGGCGATGTGAGGTTCCCGCCGGGAGCCTGGACCTCCGCCTTCAGGCGGAAGGGTACGTTCCCCACTACCTCTGGGGAGTGGGCCTCCGCCCGGGTGCCCGCTCCGACCTCGGCCGGTTCGCGCTGGCCCGAGGCGCTTCCCTGATCGGATGGATCGAGGTCGAGGGAACGACGGCGGAGGCGCGCGGCCATGTCCCGACCCTCGAGGTCAGCCCTCACCTCCTCGCCCGCACCAGCTCGCCGGCGGTCGCCGAACGGCTGGGCGCGAAAGCGCTCTCGGCAAAGGTGAATGCGCGCGGTTTCTTCCAGCTTACCGGAGTCCCCGCCGGGGAGTACGTGGCGACTGCGCGGCTGCCGGGTTTCGCGCCGGCGCGAACCACCCCTTTCACGGTGCGGAGCGGCCAGGAGACGGAGCTGCGCGACCGCATCACCCTCCATCTGCCGGTCGCCTTCGAGGTGCACCTCAACCCTCCCCTGGACACCTTTGGCCAGCCCTGGCAGATTGAGCTCTCGGAGCCGCTTTCCGCACATCTTCTGCAAACCGTCGGCCAGGGTCCTGTCGAGACATCGGGAACCTGGAAGAAAGAGGGGCTGGCGCCCGGCTCCTACAAGCTCCAGGTCACGGATCTTGCCGGCTCGCTCTGGAAGCTGGACTCGATCGAGGTGGCTCCCGGCATGGCCCCGATCGAGGTCGACCTGGGCTTCGTCGCGATTTCCGGGCGGATCACCCGGGGGAAGGAGCCCCTCGAGACGACGCTCTGGTTCGGCCGCCAGGAAGGTCTCCAGAGAATCCGCTTCGATTCCGACGCCCGGGGCGACTTCGCGGGCAACCTCCCCTTCGAGGGAGAGTGGACGGTCACCCTAGAGAGGGAGGACCAGGGGACGCAGACCCTGGAGCCGGTCGTGGTCAAGCGGCTCTCCACCTCGCCCGTGGCCAAGGTCGAGATCCACGTGGCCGACACCCGGCTCGGCGTGCAGGTCGTCGACAGGGCAGGGAAGCCCGTCCCCAAGGCGGAGGTCGCCATCCTGAGCTCGCCGGAGAAGAAGCGACGCGAGGCGCAGGTCTCGACGGACGAAAAGGGAGAGGCCGTGCTGCGCGGCGTCGCTCCCGGGCTCCTTTATCTCTACGCCCTCGCCGGCAATGCGACGAGCGAGGCGACTCCCTATCGCCTGCGCGAGGAGGCCGAGGATCCGCCCGCGCGCCTGATCGTGCGCGAGAAGCTCCTGTTGAGCGGACGCGTCCTCGCGCCGGAAGGACCGGTCGGCGGCGCCCTCGTCCAGTTCGTTCCTCCCCCTGCGGCGAATCCCGGGATGTGGCCGAGCCGCGCGTTCTCCGGGGCGGACGGGTCATTCCAGCTCTCGGTCGATCCTTCCTACGCCGGCGGCAGTCTGGCGGTTTTCGCCCCCGGTTTCGCGGCCCGGTTGCTCCCCGCCCCTCCCGATTGGAAGCCGGACCAGGGGATCACCATCCCGGTGAGCCAGGAGGGCGGCGACCTCGTGGTCCATCTCGGCAAGCAGGGCGAATCGGCAGCGCGGGGTCTGCGGCTCGCGCACAACGGTGCCAACCTCCTCCTCGTCTACCTCTTCCTCGATGGCCTTTCGAGCCCGGCAGAGGACGGCGGATTCACCCTGCCGCGGATGGAGCCCGGAGGGTACGTCCTCTGTACCGACGGAACAGGCGACTGCGTCTCGGGAACCCTCTCGCCCAATGGCGCGTTGAAGCTCGGACCGCGGGAGAGCCGGGATCCGGCAGCACGCTCCGCCGCTCGCCCGGGCGTGAATGGAGGTCCGCGATGAAACCGAGCCGGAGCCGGTCGATGACAGCCGCTGCTGTGCTGGCTATGGCCGTCCCTCTCCTGCTCCGAGCGGCGGAGCCCGGAGCCTGCCCCAAACCCCTGGACGCGTGCGTGGCCGAGAAGCAGAAGCTCTTCGAGCAGCGCGGGGTCCTCGGGTTCTTCCTGCACCGCAACGGGAAAGGGGAGCCGGAGTCGGGGACCTATGTCGTGCAGGCCGCTCCCCCGGGTTATCCGGCCGCCACGGCGGGCCTGCGGGCCGGGGACATCCTCCTGTCGATGAATGACAAGGATCTCCCCGGCACACCCTGGCAGAGCTTCGAAGCGATGCTGGAGGAGGTCGCCGTCGGGCAGGCCGTGAGCCTGAAGGTTCGACGGGACGGTCAGGAGAGAACACTACGGCTGATCGCCGCCAAGCCGCCGCAGGCCTCGATCGAGGCCTGGATCGGCCAGCACGTCCGCGACCACCACAGCCAGAAGGGCTATAGAGACTACCTGCGCCGGCTCCAAGCCGGCCATTCCGGAGTCCCTACCGCACCGCGGAGCGGCTCCAAGCGCCTCCAAATTCAAAAAAAGTCACCCGAAATTCATTTGGCGCCACCCGAATTGCATTTCGCGTCACCCGAAATGGATTTCGAGCGACTCGAAATGCATTTCTCCCCCTGCGAAATCTAAAACACGAGGCTCGAAATCGATTTCAAGCGGCTCGAAATGCATTTCGGGTCGCTCGAAATTCATTGGGAGCCACTCGAATTGAATTTCGCGCCGTTTCGGGGAGATTCACAGGCCCGGCGGCGAGGCGTAGAGCGGAGCAGCCAGCCCCCGGAGGGGCCTCTTCGCGGTTTCCAGGCGCCGGGAGAGCCTTCCGCCCCACATCCCCGCGAAACCTCCTCCTCCCCCATCCCGTAGGGGAGGGTGACATCGGGCCGTCTCCGGGTCCGAGAGGAGATGAGACCATGGACGCCCAGTCAGAATCAATCGGCCGGCAGGCGATGCTCGGGCTCTTGCGGGCCCCGATCGAGATCCGATCGTATACCAATCTGCTCTACCTGCTCCTCGCCTTCCCCCTGGGGCTCACCTATTTCGTGTTCCTCGTCGTCGGCCTGTCGGTCGGCCTCGGCCTCACCCTCATCTGGATCGGGCTGCCCATCCTGCTGCTGGTGCTCCTGGGGAGCCGGGGCCTCGCCGCCCTCGAACGGCAGCTCGCCATCCACCTCCTGGGGGCCGAGGTGCCGCCCATGGCGCCCCCCGCCACCGGCCCACGGACCCTCTGGCAGCAGCTGGGCGACCTGCTGACCAATTCGGTGACCTGGAAGGGCATGGCGTTCCTCCTCTTGAAGTTCCCCCTGGGGATCGCGACGTTCATTCTCAGCATCACCCTCCTGTCGCTCTCCCTGGGCCTGCTCCTGACGCCGTTCTTCTACACCTGGCAACCGCCCGAGATCTTCTTCGGCTGGGAGGCCGACACCCTGCCCCGGGCGCTCCTCTGCGGCCTCTTCGGATTGGCGCTCTCCTGGATCTCGCTCAACCTCTTCAACGGCGTCGCCGCCCTGTGGAAAGCCCTGGCGAGCGTCACCCTGGGGAGCACGAGCTTCACCAGCCCAGCGGCACCGGCGGCACCGGCGCCGCCGGAAGCGCCGCAAGGCCCCGAGCCGGCCCTGGCCTGAAGGACGTGCCCGAGCAGGGCAGGCACAGGGGCTCTGCCCCTACCTGCCCTGCCTTCCACGGACGTGATCCACGGGGGGCTCGCCTCTCCCCTGCCGCCACCCGCCGTGCTACTCTCCCTCCTCGTCCCAGGATTCGAACGATGAAGGACCTCTCGACCCCCGCTTTCGAGATCCGCTTCCGTCCCATCCAGTCGGACGACGAGGAGCACCTCTACCAGGTCTACGCCAGCACGCGCGAAACCGAGCTGGCGGCGGTGGCCTGGGGGGAGGGCGAGAAGGAGGCCTTCCTGCGCCAGCAGTTCGAGGCCCAGCACCGCTGGTACCAGGAGAACTACGAGGGGGCCGAGTTCCTCGTCATCCTGAAGGACGGAGTGCCCGCCGGCCGGCTCTACGTGGTGCGCTGGGAAAAGGAGATCCGGCTGATCGACATCGCGCTCCTCCCCGCGCACCGGAACGGCGGCGCCGGCAGCGCCATCCTGGGCCAGATCCTCGCCCAAGGGGACGCCCTCGCCCTGCCGGTCTCGATCCACGTCGAACGCTGGAACCCCGCGCTCCGGCTCTACGAGCGATTGGGCTTCGCCCCGATCGAGGACCGCGGCGTCTATCTCCTGATGCAGCGGCCGCCGCAGGCCGCCCGGGCGCCGCAGGCCGTCGAGCTTACGTAAAAACGGCTTCGTAGAAGACGCTGCCGCCGTCCTCCGGCGTCACCCCGACGGGCACCAGGAAGAGGTCGTGGGCGCCCAGCTCGGCGTGCTCCACCCGGTAGACTCCCTGGGGGCGGAGAGCCGCCTGGGGACCGCGGAAGAAGAGGGAGAACTGGGCGCGGCCTTTCGGCGGCCGGGCGCCGCTCTTGACCTCCGCCAGCTGGAAGGGTACCGGGTTCGGCCCGAGGTGGAGGACGAAGGTCTCCCCCACCCGGCCGTCGAACTGCTCTTGGGTCCAGCTCTCGATCATCGCGCTCTCCTCGCCTGGGATCGGGCGCAGTATACCCGGCCGGCGCCCGCCGAGGCTCGGCTCAAACCGGCTCCTCGAGATCGGAGGGAGTGGCGGGGACCGGCACGGCCGTGGCGGAGCGGCTCCGGCCGCGCGCTTCGAGCACCAGCGCGGTCTTCCGCTCGTGGAGCCGCCGCTCCAGGCCCACCGGATAGAGGTGGGGGTAGACGAAGCGCTTGATCCCGGGGTGGAAGCCGGCGAGTTGGTCCTTCACCCGCTGGCGCGCCTGGTCGAGCGAGAGCAGATCCCCCACCCGCCGGCCGCGGCGGAAGACCGGCGCGAGGAGATCGGTCGCCGGGGTGCCTTCGGGCATCACCTTCCGGCGCGTCATGTCGGCCGGGTCGACGAGGACCGCCGGGCTCTCGATCCCCAGGGCCTCGTCGTAGATCAGGTCGCCCACGATCTCGCCGTGCGCCGCGAAACGCCGCACGGCGAGGAGGCCGGGGGTGGAGATCTTGATCGTCTGCTCGGAGAGCTTGATGGGGAAGCGCCAGGGCTCGCCTGGCCGGCGGATGGCGGAGAGCTTGTAGACGCCGCCCAGGGCCGGCTCGTCGTAGCCGGTGACCAGCCGGGTGCCCACCCCCCAGGCGTCGATCTTCGCCCCCTGCTGCTTCAGGCTTTCGATCACCCGCTCGTCCAAGTCGTTGCTGGCGAGGATGGTGGCGTCGGCGAAGCCCGCCTGGTCGAGGCGGCGGCGCGCCTCGCCCGAAAGGTAGGCGAGGTCGCCCGAGTCGAGCCGGATGCCGGCCAGCCGGTGCCCCGCCGCTTGCAGGCTCCGCCCCACCTCCACGGCGTGGCGGACCCCTTCGAGCGTGTCGTAGGTGTCGACCAGGAAGACGCAGTTGTTGGGCATCGCCTCGGCGTAGGCGCGGAAGGCTTCGCGCTCGCTGTCGAAGGCCATCACCCAGCTGTGGG